>PANX01000089.1 GCA_002707795.1 Maricaulis sp. | reverse complement strand
CGGTCAGCGTGTTGTTGCCGGCGTTCGGCGCATTCACCGAACCGTCGAACTCGAAGGGCTGTCCGGCATTGTTGGGATCGGCGAAGAAGGCCTGGATGCCAGGATTGCTGAGACAATTGGAAGCGATCACGGCCGGATCGAAACCGGTACCCGGCGGGGCGGTGACACCCGAACCGTCCGGCCTCAGGCCGTCACACGGATCGCGCAGATCGTCGGCGTCCTGACGCGGCGCCGAGTAGAATTCGGTGATCGTGGGGGCGCGTTGCGAGCGCGAATACTGCGTACGGAAACGCAGCGTGTCGGTCGGCTCCCAGTAGCCGCCCACATTGTAGGACGAGATCGTGCCGATCGTGGAATAGTCGGCCACCCGCGCGGCAAGCTGTGCGGTGACGGTTTCCAGCAGCGGGATCTCGACCTCGGCAAACGCTTCCACCACATCGAAACTGGCTTCGATTTCCGGGATCACCGACAGGCTGGTGGTCTCTTCCAGGATGATGGCGTCGACATTCGTGTCCTGGGTTTCTTCCCGCCATTCCAGACCGAAGGCGGCTGAAACCGCACCGGCCGGCGCATCGAACAGCTCGCCATCCATCGAGCCGCCGATCACGGTCTGCTCGCGGATCTGCTGCACGTGACCGTCGATGCGGATGTAGTCGGCCATTTCCGGCGTGATCGAGCCCTCACCGAAAATATTCAGCGGGATGCAGCCATCCGCACGGGCACCGGCATCGGCGCATTGATAGCCGCCGGCGCCATCGGACTCGACATCCAGCGCATAGTGGATGTTGAGATAATTCAGGTTGTTGCCCTGGATCTGGTTCTGCTCGAACCGGCCATAGGTGGCAAAGGCGTTCCACTGCCAGGTTTCACCCAGCTCGCCCGTCAGACCGGTGGCAAAGCGCATCGTCTCGCGCTCGTTGTCACGGGTCTCCTGACCCACTTCGACAAAACGGCGATACCAGCTGACCGAACCGGAACGCGTCTCTTCGACGGCTGCCGGGATAAAGGGGTTGCTGCTGGAGATCTGGCCGATATCGAACGTATTGCCGATCGGGCCGATGTCCGTCGAGTAGATGGCGGACTCGTAGGAGCCTTCATACAGGCTGTCCACGCGCGACCAGAGCAGATCGGCGAACACCTCGATCCGCGGCGTCAGCTCGTAACGGCCACGGGCAGCGGCGGTGTAGGCCGTGACTTCCGGGGACAGGGTCCGGCCGGGACGGTAGTTCCAGCCATCCAGCGCGGTTTCGAAGCCGACCGATGGATTGCGGCCATCGTCCGGCGCCAGGGATTTGTCATTGTACCAGACGCCATCCACGTTCCAGGCATCGTCGCTCTCGAAACGGCCGCCCGGAATGTAGGAGGTCAGCGAGTAGTCATTGTACTCGCCATTGCCCGACCAGTCGTCGGTGCGCAGCGAGTCCGGACGGGTCTCGTCGGCATAGACCGCTGTCTCATGGTCATAGCTCAGTGCCACCATGATGTTGCCGCGGTCATTGTCGAAATTGCGGCCCATGGTCAGCTCGAGCGTGGTTTCCCGTTCACCGCTCGCATCGGCCCAGCCATAGCGGGCATCGACCTCGACGCCTTCCATGTTGCGTTCGAGGATGATGTTGGCGACGCCGGCAATGGCGTCGGAACCGTAGATCGCCGAGGCGCCGCCGGTGGTCACTTCGATACTGTCGACGAAGCCGGCCGGAATGGTCTGCAGGCTGACGCGTTCGCCATTGCCGGAGTTCGACACGGCGCGGCGGCCATCGATCAGGACCAGCGTCCGCTCGGAGCCAAGGCCACGCAGGTTGATGGTCGAGAGACCGGAATTCTGGATGCTCAGATCGGTGCTTTCCGGCGACAGGCTGGAATCGACGCCCGGAATATCAACCAGGATTTCACCGACATCCACCGTGCCGGACTCGTCGATATCGTCGGTCGTGAAGATCTGTGTCGGGATCGCCGTGGTCGCGTTGGAGCGGCGGATGCGCGAGCCGGTGACCACGATCGTGTCTTCGCTGGACGCTTGCGGATCGGCCGGGGCGTCCTGCGCGACAGCGGCGCCGCCGAGCAGCATGGCGGCGGCGGACACACCGCCCATCAGCATGGCCCGGCCCGTGGTCCATGCGGTTCGATTACCCAAACTCATTCGAAATCCCCTTGTTTTTCGCACCGTCCCCTCGACCGCGCGTAGCGTTGGTAGAGGGGAGACACGCAAGGGACCGCATCGGGTACCCGGGCTGTCACAAATTTTGAGAAAAAGATGCCGGCGGCCTACCAGCGCGCCCGGATACCGGCATAGACACGCCGCCCGGCGGCGTCATAACCCGGGCTGAAATTGCGCCGCCCGCCGCTTTCCGTGCCGCTTGGCAGGAAGGGGCCGTAATCGTGGAAAACATTGTTGATGCCGCCGAAAATCTGCAGCCGGCCCTCGGCACCGGCGAGATAACGCACATGCAGGTCGTGCTGCATCCACGGGTCGATCTCCAGAAAGAGCATGTCTTCGGCATTGGCCTTTGCGGCGCGGTCATGCCCGTCGATTGCGGCGCCTTCATAGCGCACCCGCCACTGCACCAGCCAGGGGCCCCGCGTCACACCCAGCCGGGCTGTCCAGCGATGGTGCGGCGCGCCGACCTCGCCATCCCAGACCGATCGGCTGACCTCGCCGTCCGAGCCTTCGAACACCTGCTCGAGACGGTCGGTATAGGCGTAGAGAATCCGCAAGTCCCAGTCGCCGGCCCAGATCGAGGCCGGTGACACCTGCCAGGCATAGTCCAGCGTCACGTCCGCCCCGGCAGACCGGATCTCGTTGAGATTGGCGACCCGGTTCCGCATCTCGAGCAGCTGGCCGGTCTCGCCACGCTGGATGTCATCACAGTAGCGGTTGGCGGATATCGCGACCGGCGCGCCATAACATTCGGACAACAGGGCCCGGCTGGACAGGGACGAGATCGCACCGGACACCCGGATGTCGTAAAGATCGACCGACAGGCTGAGCCCTTCGGCCCGCACAGGCGTGTAGACCAGCCCCAGCGTCACGGCATCGGAGCGCTCTTCCTCGAGATCCGGATTGCCCGAATTGGGCGCATAGACGCTGGTGATCGTCTGCTCGTAGACGCCGTCTTCCGCGATCGCCCGGGCGATACCCGGCTCGGACCGGCAGTTCTCGGCAAGCTGGCCGACGCTCGTGCCGGTGACGCCGTGACAGGGATCGCTGACGGTGTCGTAATCGCCGCGCGGACCGGAATAGAGCTCGGTCAGGCTGGGCGCGCGCTGGGCCCGGGAGATCTGTCCACGGAAGGCCAGCGCATCGCTGGGCGACCAGACACCGCCGAGACGATAGCTGCCGACAAGGCCCACCCGGTCGATATCGTAATGGGCCAGACGCAGCGCTGCGGTCACATCGAACCGATCCGGGACGACCGGCACCAGCGCCTCTGCAAAGACTTCGCTGGCATGGCCGACCGCGTCCAGATCGGGCACCCCGACATAGCCGGTCTCGCGGTTGAGAGCCGCCGCATCGCCACGCGTGCGCTGGCTGTCGACACGGTGCTCAAGCCCCCAGGCGAGCGACATCGCACGTCCGTCCGGCAGTGCCAGATCGCCCACCGCCGAACCGCCCAGCGTCCATTGCTCGACCTCCACCTCCAGCCGGTCGGTGGCGCGGATATAGTCAGCGGCCTCTGCCGAGATCGCATTCACGCCGAACATGTCCAGGGGCGCGCACCCGGCCGCGCGCGCAGCGGCGCTGACACAGCGATATCCGCCGGGGGTCGCCGGGTCGGCCTCGATGTCCAGGGCGTTGCGGATGCGGGCGTAATTCACCTCGCCGCTGCGCAACTGGTCCTGGTCGTAGCGGCCATGGCCCAGGGCGACATCCCAGCTCCAGATGCCCGCCTCGCCCTGCAGCCCGGCCCAGAAGCGCTGCGTCGTCCGGTCATTCCGGCGGTATTCCTCACCCAGCTCGCTGAAGCGGCGGCGCCAGGTGATGCCGGTCAGGCCCTCGGCCAGCGCGGCCTGCCGGATCGGTTCCGGCACGAACGGATGGTCCACCGGAATCGCGCCGATCCGCTCGTTCTCCAGTCCGAAACGCTCATTGTAATAGGCGGTCTGGGCCTCGCGCGTGGACAGGCTCTCGCTGTGCGAAAGCAGGCCGGTGAAATAGGCCGACACGCCGCCGTCGAAATCATAATCGAGCTTCAGCGCGAACAGGTCGCGCT
Source organism: Maricaulis sp. (assembly GCA_002707795.1). Lineage (GTDB taxonomy): Bacteria > Pseudomonadota > Alphaproteobacteria > Caulobacterales > Maricaulaceae > Maricaulis > Maricaulis virginensis. Next base: position 12,621 of record PANX01000089.1, on the reverse strand, counting down.
CGCGCGGCACCGAGATCGTGGCGAAGGAGCGGGTGTCATAACCATCGACGGCAATATCGAAATCCGTCTGCAGCCCGGCCTCGTCATACCAGAAGTCATAGCCGATGAAGCGGCCGCCCGGCGTGTAGCTCGACAGGTCCGCTTCCAGCGTCTCGCCATCGCTGGACAGGCTGACCGGAACCTGCGCCCAGTCGCGATCCCCGGCACCGATACGGCGCATCCGGTCACGGGTGACGTTGAACAGGAGGTGCCCCCGGCCCTCGCCGAAGCGCCAGCCCTGCGTGGCGCCGAGCACGTGATACTGGCCGCCGCCATCCTGGGTCATGCCGGCCTGGGCAAGCAGGCGGCCGCCTTCCAGATCATCGATCAGGACGAAATTGACCACGCCCGCAATCGCATCCGAGCCATAGACCGCGGAGGCACCGCCGGTGGAGATTTCCACCCGCTCGACAAACTCCGCCGGGATCGTGTCCGAGCCGAAGCGGCTGGCATTGCCGCTGTTTGCCACCGTGCGCCGCCCGTCGATCAGCACCAGCGTGCGCGTCGTGCCCAGACCACGCAGCCCGATCGAGGACAGGCCGGCATTCTGGGCGCTGAGATGCGTCGAGGCGTTGGAGAATTCCAGGGTTGCCGGCGACTGGCTGGCGATCATCTCGCCGATCTCGATGGCGCCCGAGGTTTCCAGCGCCGCGCGGCCGATCACCTGTACCGGCAGCACCGCCGCCCGCCCGGCCCGCTCGAAGCGCGAACCGGTCACCAGGATGACTTCCTGCGGATCGATATAGGCCGACGCCACCGGCGTTTCGGCGGGTTCATCGCCCACGCGATGCCCGGACAGGCGGATGACGCCGGGGCGCGCCTCGCTTGCCGCATCCGGCCCGGCCGCATCGGCCCGCCGTGCGAGGACATGGGTCCGGGTATCGACCGTGCTGAATTCCAGCCCCGTGCCGGCCAGCAGCAAACGCAGCCCCTCTTCCGCCGCATAACGGCCCTCGACGCCGCGGGTCCGCACGCCGGCGACCAGATGCGACTCCGCCAGCAACTGATGGTCCGTCACCAGCGCAAAGCGCGACAGGGCCGGCCCCAGCGGTCCGGACGGAATATCGAAGCTGAAAGCGTCAGGCGCGGCGGTTTGCGTCTCCTGGGCCACAGCGCAGGCGTGCGGCGTCATCACCGGAAGCAGCGCACCGAGGAGGGCTGCCCGGACGCCTTTCATCCTGACCGATGTCCTGCCGCTGAAACGCATCCCCGCACCTCGATACGGGGACGCCCGATCCCCCTCATGTGACAGCTTGCCAGAAGCCGTGTGACATCGCTGTTACCGAAATGTCGCATTGCTGCCGGAAGATGCACGTGCAGGCCAGTCAGGGTTGTATATTTCCCTCGGACGCGTGGATCCGGATGCCGTCGCCGACCCGCTCGATCCGCACCGACTCGGTCGCCGACAGGGCCGCCAGGAAAGCCTCGCTGTCGGACGGGTCGAAGGAGCCTGAGATCTGCAATTCGCCCAGCTGCCCGTCGGCGAAGGCGATGTCGAGATCGTTGTAGCGCCGGAATTCGCTGACCACTTCGCTCAGGCGGCGTCCGTCGAACACAAGCCGCCCCTGACGCCACGCCGTCGCAGCAACAACATCGACCCGCGCCGGTTCGGGCGCCGGCTCACCCGGCACCAGCTCGACCTGGTCGCCGGCGCGCAGCAGCGCCGCCGAGGCCGGGCCGCTTTCGACCCGCGTCTGCACCAGGCCCTCGACCACCGTCACAACGGTGCGGCCATCATCGCGCGAATAGACGTTGAACGCAGTCCCCACGGCCCGCACCTCATGCCCGCCCGCCTCGACGATGAAGGGCCGCGAGGGATCGTGGGAAACCTCGAACAGGGCCTCGCCCGCTTCCAGCACGACCCGGCGCTCATCGGCGGCGAAAGCGGTGGTCACCCGGGAGCCGGTGTTCAGCGTCATCACCGACCCGTCCGGCAGGGCGATCTCCTGGCGGTCACCCCGCGCCGTGGAAAAGGTCTCCAGAGCCGCCAGCTGCACCGGCGCATCGCTGTCCGTCGCCCGGTCCCCGCCCAGCATGCCTGTCCACACAGGCAGGGCGATCGCCAGGGCGAGCATCGCCGCCATGCCGATCACGGCCGGCACGATCCAGGCCGGCCGGCCGGGCGCCTCTTCTGCTGCCAGTTCCGCCTCGGTGGCGGCGATCAGACCGTCGGCCCAGTCGCTGCCATGCGCGGCATCGATCATGCCCTCGAGCTCGAGACAGGCATTGAGTGCCGCCTGGTGCTGCGGATCGGCCTGCAGCCAGGCCTCAAGCTCGGCTTCCGCGGCCGCATCCAGCGCGCGCTCGGCGAGCAGGCGTTCGGCCCAGACAGAGGCGGTGTCGAAGATGTTCATGTCGCGATCAGCCGGCATCGTTCGCCGCCCTTGCTGTATCCCCGTTCCCGTCCGGCATCCCGTGCAGATGCTCGGCCAGACGCGCCATGCCGCGCTGAACGTGTTTCTTGACCATGTGGATCGAAATACCCATCCGCTCTGCGGCCTGCTGATAGGTCATCCCCTTCAGCTTGCAAAGCACGAAGGCGTGCCGGCATTTCGGCGGCAGCTGCCCGATCGCCTCGGACAGGGCCGCGCGCCGGGCTGTGTCACGCTCTTCATCCGTTATGGTGTCCGCAGGTGAGGCAAATGGGGCAACAACGTCACTGTAATGATGCGCCACCGCAGCAGAATGGCGCCGCACCGTATTGCAGTGCCGCAGATGATTTCGCGCAAGATTGGTCGCGATCGTCGTGACGAAGGCACCCTCGTTCCGCACCGGACCGGAATCGCCATCAACCTGGAGCAGCCGCTCGAATGCAGCGTGGGTGATATCGTCCGCGTCCTGGGCATTGCCGACAATGCGCCACACGATCCAGCGCACGCGCCGCCCGTGCACGCGATACAACTCTTCCACATCTACGGCATCACTGACGGCCGCCACCATTCTTACGCTTCCCCGCAGCCGGCCGCCCCCTCTGGCGCCCTGTCCCAGGACAGTCCGGCATGCTCTCCCAGAGCCGATGAAGGCGCAAGGTACCCGATCCGGAGCTTCAAGTGTCTAATATCGAATGCGGTGGAGTCTGTCAGTCGACGGACGGGTCCGTCTCGCGCGCTGCCCGCGCTGCGGCGACCACGGCATCGACCTGCTCGCCCGCCAGGCCGAGATAGGTTTCCGGGTCCAGCAGGGCATCGATTTCCGCCTCGCCAAGCGCTTCGCGGATAACGGCATTTTCCATCACCGCTTCCCGAAGGCCGGCACCGCTTTCATGCGCCTCGGCGGCCAGGTCGCGGATCAGCTCCTCCGCCTCGGTCCGGCCGATATGGGGTGCCAGTGCGAACACGAAACGCTGTGACAGGATCCAGCCGCCCGACCGGTCGAGATTGCGGCGCATCGCCTCGGCATCGACATGCAGCCGCCCCACAAGGCGGTTTGCCGCAGACAGCATGTCCCCGGCCTCGATCGACAGTTCGCCGATGGCGTCATTGGGCCGCGAAGTGTTGTCGCGCTCGAAGAAATTGATCATGTCATCGGCGACGATATCCGACAGGGCGGGAATCGTCCGGGAATAGTGGATCAGGGCCTCGGACAGGGACGGATTATTCTTGTGCGGCATCGTGCTCGACCCGACCGCCGTGCTGCTGCGCTGTTCGATAACCTCCGCGATATCGGTCATCTGCAACAGGAAGACCTCCTGCCCGACTCGACCGTAAAAGCGCGCGAGCAACCCCAGATTGACAGCATATTCGGCAAACACATCGCGCGAGGCGTGCCAGTCATCGGCATAGGGTTCCGACAGCCCCAGCTCTTCCCCGAACCGGCGCTCGACCGCCTGGGCCCGGTCGCCTAGGCCGACATAGCTGCCGACCGCGCCCTTCATTATGGCTGACCGTTCGACCCGGTCGAGCAGGTCTGTCATGCGATCGATATGGCGGCGGTTCTCGCCGATCCAGCCGGCAACCTTCTTGCCGAAAGTGATCGGCAGGGCGTGCTGGCCCAGCGTGCGGCCGATCATCGGCGTGTCGCGATGCGTCTCGGCAAGATCGATGAGCTGCAGCTCGATCGCCCGCAAATCCTCGATCAGAAGCAGGATCGACTGGCGCACCTGCAGCATCGCCGCCGTGTCATAGATGTCGACCGTGGTCGCGCCATAGTGGAGATAGTTGGCCGCGTCAGCGTCGAGCGAGCGCGAAAACACGTTGAGGAAGGCAACCATGCGGTGGCGGACGATCGCGTATTCCGCCGCCAGCGCATCTGCCGGAACCGCTTCCGGCCGGGCTGCCGCCGTGATCGCGTCAGCCGCCGATTGCGGGATCACGCCTTCGGCCGCCTGGGCGCGCGCCAGGGCGGCCTCGATCTCCAGCACATAGGCGTTCAGTCGTGCATCCGAGAAGACGTCCTCGATACTCTCGGACTGTGCGCCCGCGGCGCCGGGGGCCAGTCCCGCAAACAGGATGACGGCTGCGCAAACCGCCTGCCGCAGACGGCTCACTGCCCGGCTCCCAGACCACGCATGAGAATGTAGACATAGTCGATGGTCGCGGTGAGCGGATCTTCGGATATCCGCCAGTCGGTGAAACTGTTCGCCGCCGCGATCGTGTAGCCGCCGTTCAGGAACACGGCATGCGTAAGAATGCGCTCGGCCGCCTGGATGTCCACCGGCCGCGCCTCACCGGCCTCGACAGCATGCTCGAACGCATCGCCGAAGCGGCGGGCGATGTTGCGCAGTCTGGCCGCGTGCCGGCGCTGCCGCGCCTCCGGCAGGGCTGCGGCCAGCGAAGGCCGCAACAGCGGCGTGACGCCACTGGCCTGCTGGTAGATCAGGTCGCGAATGGCGTGCTCGATCACGCCCAGACCGGAACGGCCACCGCCCTCGGCCCGGTCCAGCGCCTGCTCGACCGTGGTGAAGGACCGCTCAAGACATTGCTCCAGCAGCTGCTCCTTGTCAGGGATGTGGTAGTAGAAAGCGCCGCGGGTGACCCCGAGCGAGGCAGCCACTTCCGACAGGGCGACACCGCCGAAGCCCTTCTTGTTGAAGAAGCGGGTGCCGGCCTTGAGGAAGGCTTCCCGCTTCATGCGATTGCGCGCTTCCCGGTCGAAGACCTGCGGCACGCCGACATCCGGTGTTCCGGGCTGAAGAGCCGCCGGCTCCCAGTCGCCGCCCGCCTTGAGCCCTCCTGCAAGAATCTCGAGGAGCGTGTCTGCCGCCGTGTCGATATTCCAGTCGCGCTTACGCCGCGGCCAGGATCCCATCCATTCGAGAAGCTCGAAGACGAGGAATGTCGCCGGTTCGGGCCGCCCGAGCGGCGCCCCGCTTTCGCGGGCCCAGCGGGCGATCATGCCGTTGACGTCCGAGACGCAGCGCGACAACTCCGCCGCTATACTGGCGTGAAGTTCGTCCCCCAGCGCGTCAAGATCATTGATCGCCGCAAGATTGTGCCGCCGGCCTTCCGACACAGCCCGCATGTGATCGGCGAAAACCTCGAACAATCTGCGCAGCTGGGCGGCGGCACCGTCCGCCGTACGGGCAATCTCGACCGCCTCGGCCAGGGCCCGCGCCGATGCGCGGTAGACCTCACCGGCCAGGTCTTCCTTGGACGCAAAATAATAGCTGATCCCGGTCTTCGTCAGGCCCAGATCCGCGGCGATATCCTCAAGCCGCGTCGCGTGGACGCCTTCAGCGTCGAAACGCCGCGCGGCCGCGGACAGGATGGCCGCCTCCTTGCGCTGACGCTCCTGTTCGCGCGAAAATGGCGAAGAATGATCGGGGAAGTCCGGACGGAGTACGCTCATAGATCGTGCCTCTTTCCTTTGAGTACGGGACCGGAAAAGATCGATCCCGCGGGCATTTGCGACACACCACCGTACCGGCAGCCCGCCTTGCTCCTCCCCATACAAGCCCAGCCCGGCATCGCTGACAAGCCCGAAGGAAGGCAATTTGAACAGCGTGTACGTTTTTTATTGACACCGTCGGAACTTCCCCGTCACTGTCACGGAAACGCAAAATGCGGGGAGGGTAGCATGAATTCCAGGGCACGCTCGAAGTGTGACCAGTTCGCCCGCATGCACAGCAACCGGGCGATCTAGCACACCGTCCATCCAGCCTGCCCTCCCGGCCCGAATCCGGACCGTCTCACATGCGATTTACCCACATTGTCACGCTCGCCGCCCTGTCCATGATGACAGGCACCGCCCTTGCGCAGGACACGGACGCGAGTTTTGCCATCCCTTCGGGCCGCGCCTCGCTGATCTATTCCGGATGGGGCGGACCCGACCTCACGGTCGAGACCTATCGTCCGGAGAACCTGCCCGCAGACGCTCCCGTCATCTTTGTCATGCACGGCGTGAACCGAAATCCCGACGATTATCGCGACGCCTGGATCGAACTGGCCGACGCCTGCGGGCTGGCAATCATCGCTCCCGGTTTCGACCGGAACGGCTTTCCGGGATCTTCCGGGTATAATCTGGGCGAGCCGCTGCCGGGCACGGATGCGGTGTCCGCGTTCGACGCCATCGAGCCCCTGTTCGCCACCATGCGTGCCGGACTGGGCTCGACGCGCAGCGGCTACTCGATATTCGGGCATTCGGCCGGCGCGCAGTTCGTCCATCGTTTCCTGATGCTGACGCCGGACACGCATGTCGAGGCCGCGGTCGTCGCCAATGCCGGCTGGTACACCTGGCCCGATACCTCGGTCGAATGGCCGTACGGCTTTGCCGGCGCGCCGCGCACGCCGCTCGATCCGGGCGATATCGCCGCCCTGCCGGTCACATTGCTTCTGGGCGAAGCCGACAATGATCCGAATGCATCCAATCTGCGCCAGACCCCCGAGGCCCGGGCCCAGGGCGCACACCGGTTCGAGCGCGGCCTGAATACTGCCGCCCTGGTGGATCGATTGGCCGCCGATGCCGGGCTGGAACACGGCTGGGCCGTCGCGACCGTGCCCGGCGTAGCCCACGACAACACCCGGATGGCGCCCGCCGCCGTCCGCCATCTTGTTCCCGAACACATCTACAATACAGCCGCCTGCCAGCTTGCCACGAACGGAGACTGACATGACTGACGCGACGCATGACGACGCGCCCGCCCTCTATCAGCGCATCGGACTGGCCGCCGGCCCGCTGGCTGCAATCCTGATCGGGCTCTTCCTGCGCCCGGAAGGCCTGTCGAACGAAGGCGTGTTCGTCGCCGCAATCGGTGCCTGGATGGCGATCTGGTGGGCAACGGAAGCGATTCCGGTTGCCATCACCGCCTTCCTGCCGCTGGTCCTCTTTCCCATCCTGGGCGTCTCGACGATCGGCGAGATCTCGTCACCCTACGCCCACCCGATCATCTATCTCTTCTTTGGTGGCTTCGTCGTGGCGCTGGCCATCGAGCGGTGCGGCCTGCACCGGCGCATCGCCCTCGGCGTCTTCCGCATGGTGGGCACGAATGCGCGCGCACTCGTCGGCGGATTCATGCTCGCCGCGGCAATCGTCAGCATGTGGATTTCCAACACTTCGACGACGCTGATGCTGCTGCCCATCGCGGTTTCCGTAGTGACCGTGATCGGCGAGACCATGCCCGATCTCGACGTTCGCCAGCGGAGCAATTTCTCGATCGCGCTGCTGCTGGGCCTCGCCTACGGGGCCACGCTGGGCGGTGTCGCCACCCTCGTCGGCACGCCGCCGAATGCGTTCATGGTCGGCTTCATGTCCGACAGCTATGGCGTCGAGGTCGATTTCGCGCGCTGGATGCTGGTCGGTGTTCCGGTGAGCGCCGTGCTTCTTCCGATCGCCTGGTTGACGCTGACCCGTATCATCTTCCCTGTCAGCTTCACCGCCTCCGCAGACGCCATGAAGCATATCGGCCAGATGCGCACGGCCCTCGGCCCGATGAGCACGGCCGAGGCCCGCACGGCCATGCTGTTCGCCTTTCTGGTGATCGGCTGGGTCGGACGCGGCGTCCTGTCGGGCGTGCCGGTGATCGGCTCGATCTCGGATACGGGCATCGCCATGATCGCCGCGGTTGCAGCCTTCCTCATTCCCTCCGGCAGGGACGGGCAGGCGCTCATGGTCTGGGAGGATATGGGCAAGCTGCCCTGGGGTGTGCTGATCCTGTTCGGCGGCGGCCTGGCGCTGGCTTCTGCCGTCGCCAGCTCGGGCCTTGCGCTCTGGCTGGGTGAACAGCTGGCCCCGCTCGGCGCCCTCAACCTCGCCCTGCTGGTGATCGCCGCGACGGCGCTCGTGATCTTCCTGACCGAGCTGACCAGCAATCTCGCGACCACCGCGACCTTCCTGCCGGTCATTGCCGCGATCGCCGTTGAAACCGGTCAGGACCCGCTGGTCTTCGTCATTCCGGTGACGCTGGCGGCCAGCTGCGCCTTCATGCTGCCGGTCGCAACACCGCCCAATGCCATCGTGTTCAGCTCGGGCCTGGTCTCGATCCCGCACATGGCCCGGGCCGGCTTCCTGCTGAACATCGTCGCCATCGCCGTCCTGGCCATGGCCGCCCTCTGGCTCTCGCCGGTCGTATTCGGAGGGTAAGGCGTGGATAGCGCGGAGACCTCAAGCTCCGCGCTCCCGTCGCTAGAACCGGCTGTAGGACAGGTCTTCCCTGCCGCGCTTGCCCATCACCATTTTGGGGTCGTGGGGATTGAACAGGCCCAGGCACCAGGTCTCGTTGGCGGGGGCGTCGCGGTTCCAGTCGAAGGCCATCTTGCGGTGGGCGATCCGCCAGATCCCGCCGCGGCGCTCGAAGCGGTCGGCCAGCCGGCCACCGGTCAGTGTATCGTGCGCCTGGCCCGACTTGTCGTCGAAACGCGCAAAGGTCAGCACATAGCTTTCGACCCAGGCCGTCTCGCCATCGTCCAAGAACTCGACATGGACATTGCTGACATAGTGCGCCATCGGATGGCTCAGCTTTGCCAGACGCTCGACCGCGCCCAGCACGTATTCGTGCGCGGGTCCCTTGTAGGTGCTGCCATGCTCCTCGATCGCATCGGCGTGATAGCAGGACAGGAGCAGGTCGGCGTCGGCCCGGTCCACACCCCGGGCATAGCGCGCGAGGACGTCCTGGATGTCCTGCTTTGCGATCAGGGTCTCAAGCGTGTTCGGCGGATAGCTCATGTCCAATCTCCGTTCAGGCTGCTGACTGGGCTGCACGCACGGTCGGGCCGTCGGCCCAGCATGCGTGCGTACCGCTGGAAATCCGGTGGGGCAGGATGATCCGGCACACCGGGCCGTCGGCGATGTTCTGCGCGTCGATCAGCACGCATTCCGAGCGGTTTTCGACCATGTCCGTGATGAATGAGACGATATAGCCGTCATCCTCCGACCTGGCGCCGACGCGCGGTGCAAACGGCGCCTCGCTGCCGAAGCGGCCCTCGCCGAAATTCAGGGTCTCGCTCTTGCCGGTCTCGAAGTCGTGCTTCACGAGACCCTCGAACAGGAACCAGCCCGGCTTGGTGAAGGTGGAGTAGAGATAGCGCGACTTCTCGCCGCCATACATCTGGTTGAAACTGCCGAATTCGAGCAGCCGGTCGTCGAGATGGCTTTCGCTGACGGCGCCGGTCTTCAGGTTGAAGCGCCAGCGGTGAAGCTTCGGCTTGAACGAGTTCTCGTCCAGATAGGCCATCAGCTGGCCCAGGCGCGGATCGCCACCGGGCGCCTCGAGCGGCTTGGGCGCCGGATCCTCCTGGAAATAGCCGTCGAGCACGATCTCGTCGCCCTCTTCCCAGGCATTCATCCAGTGCAGCACATAGGTCGGCTCGGCCTCGAACCAGCGGATGTCTTCCGGCTGACCATAGCGCGGCACGATGGCGAAACGGGTCGGAATGTCGCGGTGGAAACGCGCCGCGTGCCGCCCCTTGGCCAGGATGTCGGCGTCCCAGAACAGCGGCAGATCCGCGATGATGGAATAGTTCTTGGTGAAGGCCATGTCGTGCGGCAGGCGCGGGCCCGGCACGGGGATCGGGATGTAGTGCTTGAGCTTGTTGTCCGGCCCGACCACGCCATAATGCATGTAGGGCGCGTGGGTGGAGTAGTTGAAGAAGAGCAGCTCGCCCGTGTTCTCGTCCAGCTTGGGATGCGCCGAAATGCCATCAAGCGGCACCCAGCCTTCGGTCCCGAACTGTTCCATCGTATAGGGATCGAGCCGGTAGCCCTCCCCGCATTGATAGAAGGTCGACAGGATCTTGCCGGCGTGCACGACGACATCGGTCGATGAGGAGTCCTTGATGCCGCCATGCGCGCCCCAGCCCGGCCGGGTCGACAGGCGCGGATCCTCGGCGATGCCGGCCCAGAGCGGCTTGCCCGCCTCGATCTCGGCCATCAGGCCCTTGGTGCGCACAAAGCGGTTCTTGTAGTTCGCCTTGCCGTCGCGGAAGGACATGGTGTGGATCATGCCGTCGCCGTCGAACGGGTGATAGAGACCGATCGATCCGAAGGCCGGGTTCTCGCTGTTCCGCACGTAGATCCCGTCGATATCCTTCGGGATCTCGCCGATCACTTCGAGACCGTCGGCGTCATACTCGTCGAACACCGGCGTCCAGGCACCGGACGTATAGGGATGGGTCGGATCGGGAACTCGGTGCGGGACCGTGCCGAGCTTCACAACAGACATCGGGGACTCCTGTGATCAGGCCGTTTCGCCGGTATCGCGGCGCGGCGGCATCGGAATGAAGGAACTGGTGCGGCGGATATAGGCCTCGTATTCGGGGCGCGACCGCTTGAGGCGGCGCTCCAGAAGCGCGGCACCGCTCCACTGGACGAGCAGGAAGGTCAGCAGGATCGGACCGGCGATCGCGAACAGGCCCAGCGTGGTCTCCGCCGCGATCAGGAACAGGCCCCACCACACACAGGCATCGCCGAAATAGTTGGGATGCCGCGTATAGCGCCACAGGCCCTGGTCCATCACCTTGCCGGCATTGTCCGGATTGCCCTGGAACCGCGCCATCTGCCAGTCGCCGACGCTCTCGAAGAAGATGCCGATGATAGCCAGCGCGGCGCCGGCCCAGGCCAGCCAGCTGACGCCGGCCGGCTGCGCCGGCACCTGGCCCAGCTGGACCGGCAGGGAGACGATCCACAAGAGGACGCCCTGCAGCAGGAAGACCTTGGTCAGGCTGGTGATGTGCGGATTGCCCTTGGCCTTGCCGAGCAGTGCGACATAGCGCTTGTCCGGCCCCTCCTTGCGCCAGCGCCAGAGGAGGTAGCCGGCCAGCCGCAGCCCCCAGACCGTCGTGATCGCCAGCAGCAGGAGCTTGCGCTGGGCGTCGCCGTCCGGCGTCAGGAAATGGGTCACAAAGGCGACCAGCACAAAGCCTGCTGCCCAGAATGAGTCGATGAAGCTGACATCGCCGATGGCGACGCTGATCAGCCAGAGGGCCAGCATGGTACCGATCAGGACGGCGAAGTTGACGCCGATCACAAACACAAATTCAGGCATGTCTTGCTCCGTTGGTCAGGCAGGTCGTCAGCGTGCGACTTCCACCACGCCCGCATCGGGCGTGTCGGCATAAAGACGCTCCACATCGGCGGCGCGATGCCGCCGGGCCGCCTCCTGATTGATCGTTCCCTTGTCAGATACTTCGTGCCGCTCGGCATTCGGCGGGTCCGACAGCAGCGCAAACCGGCGAATGCGTTCGCTCGAGCCGGAACACGCGGCATTGTGTGCTGCAAGACGCGCTTCGATGGCGGCCAGGGCACGCGGATCGCGCACCAGCTCGGCGGGCGGCATGTCCGGCAGTCCGGCCTCGGCCGCCAGGGCCCCCGCGTTAGGCCAGATCAGGGCGGACAGGTAGGGCCGGTTTTCACCACACAGTACGAGATAGGTGATCAGCGGAGCCCCGACACGCACCAGTTCGGCCCGCAGCTCGCCGCCGCTGACAAATGTGCCGGTGTCGAGCTTGAATTCCTCGGCCAGCCGGCCGGCAAAGGCGAGGCCCTGGTTGGGATCGGCCGGATCGTGAAAGCGGGCGGTGTCGCCGATCCTGTAGAAGCCGTCCTCGTCACGGATCTGGCTTTCCAGGTCAGGCCGCCCGAGATATCCGGGCGTCACCATCGGCCCCTTCATGCGCAGCTCGAAACGGGTCTCGTCCAGCGGGACAAGCTTCACCTCAAGGCCCGGCATCGGCAGGCCGATCCCGACTTTTTCCGAGTGGAAATAGATCGACATACAGCCCGATGTCGTCTCGGTGGCGCCGTAACCGGTCGTCATGAAGACGCGTTTTCCGGTCTCTTTTTCGGCAATCGCCTGGAGCCGGTCATAGACGGGCTGCGGCAGACCCGCTCCGCCATAAAGCATCAGGCGAAGCTTCTCGAAGAAGGTCTTGCGCAGCGCCACATCCTTCTCGAGCGCCTCGGTGAGCATTGCATAGCCTGCGGGCACATTGGTGAAGTAGGTCAGCGGGACTTCGCGCAGATTCTCGATCGTTTCGTCGAACAGGCCGGGCAGCGGCTTGCCGTTGTCGATATAGAAAGTGCCGCCGAAAATCGCGGCCGCCATCGAGGAAAACGCACCGGAGACATGGCTCCAGGGCAGCCATTCCAGCAGCACATCGTCCCAGCCGGCGGCACGCCCGAGCACCTGCCAGCCCTGGTAGAGATTGGAGG
>PANX01000088.1 GCA_002707795.1 Maricaulis sp. | reverse complement strand
CGCGGCTGGACAGGCGTTCGGCGTCCGGTGACGGCGCTCCGGCCAGAGCCGGCTCGTCCCGCATGTCCTGGGCTGCGGCCAGCGGCGAGACGGCGAAAAGCAAGGCAGCAGCAATCCAGACGCGACGTTTCATGACTTTCCTGTTCCCCCCAAGTGCTCAGGCCAAGTGCTCAGGCGCTTATCCGCCAGTTCAGCGGCAAAACCAAGCGTCACCCTGCCTATCAGAGCGCCACAAAGATGACCGTCCCCTGAACAGGGCATTCAAGCCAGGTTCGGGCCGGCTGTGGCTTGATGGCGGACGAGGAGGGCACCGACCTGACAGGAAAGGACTGAGATCATGTTCGGTATCAAGACCATAGCCGCTGCCCTGGCACTCTCGACCGTCGGCAGCATCTCCATGGCCGGCGCTGCCCAGGCTGACACCTGGGTCCTGAACGCTGCAGCCTGCCCGGATCTGCGCGAGGATCGCCGCGATCGCCGCCACTATGACGGCCGGCGCGACCGCCGCGAGGATTTCCGCGACCGCCGGGTGATCGACTGCCCGCCGCGTGCCTGGCGCTATGAAGCCGGCCGCTGGGACCGCCATTACGGCCACCCGCGCTATGAGCGCAGCCGCTATGCCTCGCCCGGCCTTGTCTACCGTTCGCGCGATGGAGGTTTCTACGTTGCCGACCGCTATGGCCGCCGCCAGTGGATCGACGTGCGGATCGAGTATCCGCGCGGTCGTCACTATGACCGCCCGCATGGCCGCCCGTACCGAGGCTACTAGGCTTCCGGCAGGATGATCGCACCGTCCAGATAGCGGGGCGCGTGACCGTGGAAGGTGACGCGCCCTGCGGCCGGTTCCACCTCGAGCCGGCCGGGGCGGGGGCCGATCTGGCGGGCTGTCAGACGGGTCTCACCCAGGCGATCCGACCAGTAAGGCGCGAGCGAACAGTGGGCCGAGCCGGTCACCGGGTCCTCGTCAACGCCTGAAGCCGGCGCGAAGAAGCGAGAGACGAAATCGACCGCGTCGCCGGGCGCGGTGATGATCACATTCTTGCCGATGGTGCGAAGCTGTCCGAGATCGGGGCGGGCCTCCCGCACGGTGTCCTCATCCGCCACAACCCACATCTGATAGCGCGCGCCGTGAATCCGCTCGATATCGAACACGGCGTCCAGCTCGTGTCCGGACAGGCCGAGCGCGTTGCGCGTCGCGGTATCCGGCTTGCCGGCATGAAAGCCGACCTGCGGCAGATCCATCGTGAAACCGGCCGCGCTGCGGCTGACGCTCAAAGGGCCGGAGCGCGTCTGGAAATGCGCGGTCTCGCCGCGCACGGCACCGGTTTCCAGCAGCACCGCGCCCGCCGCGAATGTGGCGTGACCGCACAGATCGACCTCGACCGCCGGCGTGAACCAGCGCAGATCCCACCGGTCCTTGCCGCTTGGGACGACGAAGGCCGTTTCGGACAGGTTGTTGGAGTTGGCGATACCGGCGAGGACAGCGTCGCCGGGAAAGGCATCCATTACGCAGACACCGGCCGGATTGCCGCTGAACGGGACGTCCGGATCGGCGAAGGAGTGGATTTCATAGTAGGGCAGGCGGGTCATGGGGCGTTACCAGGCAGAGGAGACATGCGGCTCGAAATCGAGCGCGAGATCGGGTTCGTCCGCATCCAGCGCCGCCACGGTCTCGATCGTCACCGGGCCATCGCCGGCCCGTTCGCTCAGCGCTTCGGCTACCAGGCTGCGGGCGCGCGATTGCAGCCGGCCGATCTGGCGTGGCAGCGCCCGGCGCCAGGCTTCCACCTCGCCGTCCAGCGCGGCGAAATTCTCCGGCCGTTCGGAGGCGGGCAGGGCGCGCCAGGTGGCGATGTCGCGATAGGCTCCGGCGAGGCGGGCGGCCTCCTCATCCTCGAACACCTCGATTTCCAGCAGCATGGCCTGATAGGTCAGCGAACCTTCCAGCAGGCCGGCCGAGGCCGGGCCCTGATCCGCCCATTTGGCAAACCAGGCGCGCGCTTCCTCGACCGGCGTCGAGGCGGCGCTCGACCAGTCATTTCGGGCCTCACGGTTCAGCAGGACTTCCTCTTCGGGATCGACGATCAGAACGGTCGGCGTCGCATAGAGCGCGGTAATGCCGAACCGGGCGGCCACGTCCTGGTTTTCATTGCGCCAGTCCACATCGATGAAGCGGGTGACAAAGGACTGTTCCAGCGTGGCGGCGAGCTCGGTGTCCTCGAAATGATGCGCCAGGCCGCGGCTGTCATGGCACCAGTTGGCGCCGAGCACGAGCAGCAGGCGCTTGTCCTCGGCCCGCGCCTGAGCCAGTGCGGCATCGACCACCGGCATGGCGTCGTAATTGCCGTCGAAAGGCCGCGGATGATCGCCCTCGGCCGCAGCGACCATGGGCATGAGAAGGAGCAGGAAGCCGAGCACGGCGGCAGTGATGCGCATGGGGAACTCTCATTCTGTGGTGCCGCCAGAAAAGCACAGGGACAGGGCGGGGGCCAGCAGAGCACCCATCCTTCCCCTTGACGGGGAAGGTGCCCGGCACAGCCGGGCGGAAGGGGTGAATCCCGGTGCTCGCGAATTCGCAGACACGTTGCCCCCACCCCCTCCGGCCCGCGGCTTGCGCCGCGGCCCACCTCCCCCATCAAGGGGGAAGATGGGGTTCGCAGACGCTACCCCGCAGCCAGTGCCGCCAGACGGGCATAGATGCCGTCATCATTGGCAGCCAGCTCGTCATGCGTGCCCTGTTCGACCACACGGCCACGATCGAAGACCAGGATGCGGTCGGCATCGCGGATGGTCGACAGGCGGTGGGCGATGAGGATGGTTGTGCGGCCGGCCATGACCGCTTCCATCGCCGCCTGCACGTCGCGCTCGGTCTCGTTGTCGAGGCTGGAGGTCGCCTCGTCGAGAATGAGGATCGGGGCGTCGGCCAGGATCGCCCGGGCAATCGCCACACGCTGGCGCTCGCCGCCCGACAGCTTCACGCCCCGCTCGCCGACCAGCGTGTCATAGCCCTGCGGCAGGCGCCGGATGAAGGCGTCGGCATGGGCGGCTTTCGCGGCCTCGATCACCTCGTCCAGGGAACAGCCCGGCCGGCCATAGGCGATGTTCTCCGCGATCGAGCGGTGGAACAGGGCCGGGTCCTGCGGCACCAGGGCGATATGGCGGCGCAGGCTGTCCTGGCGCACGTCGCGGACATCCTGGCCGTCGATGATCACACAGCCGTCGTCGACATCGTAGAGACGCTGGACCAGCTTGACGAAGGTCGACTTGCCGGACCCGGTGGGGCCGACCAGCGCGACTTTCTCGCCGGGGCGGATGGCGATGGAGAAGTCGGTGTAGAGCGGGCGGTCCTGGCCGGCATAGGTGAAGTCGACATGGTCGAAACGGATCGCGCCCCTGGACGGGTGGAAGTCCTTCGCGTCCGGACGGTCCTCGACCTCGTTTTCCTGCAGGTCGAAAATCGCCAGGTCCTGGATCTCGTCCATGCTTTTCTGGACCTGCTGCACCTGTTCGCCGAAGCGCCGCATATAGCCGGCCACGATCATGTAGGCGGTCAGCGCTGCCGTGACATCGCCGGCCGTCGCGGCGCCGCGCGACCATTGCCAGACCAGCAGGCCCACGAGGGCGGCCTGCATCGACAGGTCGGTGACGATGTTGACCAGCCAGGAATTGACGAAGCGCAGCCAGGTCTTCTTCGCCTCGGCGCGCCAGCGCCAGGCGAGCGCGTGGAAGCGCGTGTCCTCGCGGGTCTCCGCGCCGAAAGCCTTCACCGTGGCGATGCCGCCGACCGCATCGGCCAGCGCGCCGCCGATCTGGCTGTCCAGCGCGTTCGAGCGGATATTCTGCGGGCGGATATAATAGCGGCTCAGCACCAGGGTGGACGCCACGAAGGCGGCCATCACGCACAGCACCACGAGGCCGACCAGCGGCCAGCGGAACGCCATCACCGCGGCGATACCGAGCATGACCGCCACCGACGGCGCGACGCCGAAGATGATGTTCATGGTCAGATTGTCATAGGCCCACATGCCACGCGTCACCTTGCGCACGACCGAGCCGGCAAAGGTGTTGGCGTGCCAGTCCAGCGAGAAGCGCTGCACCTTGGAAAAGGCTTCCGAGGTCAGGTCGGCCATGTTCGCCGAGGAGAAGGGCACTTCACAGCGCGAGGCCAGCTGGCGGAAGGCATAGAACACGACCGCCACGCCCAGATAGAGCACGAAGGCGGGCCAGGGTGTTCCGGCATCCGGCCCGGCGGCCAGCGTGTCGATCAGCCGGCCGGCGGCGAGCGGAATCATCAGCTCGGTGATGGTCGCCAGCGTCATGAAGCTGATCATGCCCGTCAGCAGCCATGGACGGCGGGCCCACTGGCGGCCGAGATAGGCCAGAACCTGGGTGTTCTTCAGCTCGCGCGTGCGCGGCGTTTCATTTTCGTCGTCGAGAAAGTCGGACATGGCAGCGTCGGAGCCCCTTTGCGGAGGGTGGGGCGTTCCGTCCTCATGAACTTGATCATCCGGGAAAAGCGAAGGTCGGGCGCAATGGATAACCCGTGGGCCGTTCCTGCATCGCGCGGGTCGGGCTGTCGACGGGACCAGGCAGCGCGCCGGCTACCTGCTTTCCTAGATGGATCGAGTCATGGATCTGCTCACTTGTGCCGATTGATCCGGGAGGGCTGGGTAGCCGCTCGCGCCGGCAAGGGCAAGTTTCGCCGGCGCGCTTTTCGCGTTTGAAGGGAGAAGTGTGGCCTGCCGGGCACAGGGGGAGGGGAACCCCGTGCCCGGTCAGGCCGCTTCCACGGCCTGGAGATAGCGCTGTATCTCCGACCGGATGCTGGAGCTCTGGCGGGACAGTTCTTCTGCCGTGCCGGCCACCTGGCAGGCGGCGGCAGAGGTCGAACTGGCGGCCGTTTCGAGCATGGTCACGGAACGGTTGACCTCTTCGGTCCCGGCCGCGGCCTCGTGAACATTGCGGTTGATCTCGTCCGTCGCGGCGGTCTGCTGTTCGGCGCCGACGGCAACGGCGGCGGAGATTTCGGCGACCTGGCCGACCACGTCATGGATGGCCTGGATGGCGCCGACGACGTCCTGCGTGCTCTGCTGGATGGTGCGGATCTGGCCGGTGACGTTGGCGGTGGCCTGTTCGGTCTGCTCGGCGAGATTCTTCACTTCGCCGGCGACGACGGCAAAGCCTTTGCCGGCTTCACCCGCGCGCGCGGCCTCAATGGTGGCGTTCAGGGCCAGCAGCTTGGTCTGTTCGGTCACGCTGGCTATCAGGACGAGCACATCCTCGATCTCGCGGGCGGCACTGGCCAGGCCGTCGATCCGGGCGAGTGCCTGGGAGGTGCGGCTGGAAGCGGTTTCGGAAATCTCGGCCCCGCGGCCGATCTGGTTCGAGACCTCGCGGATGGCAGCGGCGAGCTCCTCGGTCGCCGCAGCGACGGTCTGCACATTGGACGAGGTCTGCACCATGATGGCCGACACGCTCTGGGTCTGGGCATTGCCCTCTTCCGCCGCGGTCGCCATCGAGCTCGCCGTGGCTTCCAGTTCCTCGGCGGCGCTGGCCAGTGTGGCCATGGAAATCTCGATCTGCGCCTCGAAGGCGTCGGTCAGTTCCTTGACCGTTGCGGCGCGCTCCAGTTCGCGGCGGGCGTTTTCCTGATCCTTGCGGATCTGCTCGATACGCTCGCGCGAGACGGTGATGAAGTGCTGCAGCGTGCGGTTCAGCGCGCCGATCTCGTCGCGCCGGTCGATACCGTCGACCCGGACATCGAGATTGCCTTCTGCGACACGGGTCAGATTGCCGACGACACGGTCCAGCGGCTGCACGATCTGGCTGCGGCTGATGATGTGGGCCAGGGCGAAACCGCCCAGCGCCGAGATGAGGCTGACCGCGATCATCGCGATACGGACAGACTTCATGGTCGCCTCCGCATCGGCGGCCAGCTCGACGCCGCGGTGGTCGGCATGTTCGATATAGGCCTCTATGGCGCTGCGCAGCTCAACGATCGTGTCGTCCGAGCCGTGCACCGCCGACAGCAGCGCGCGATGCTCGTCCGTCATCTCGATCTCGCCGATTTCCTCGGCGGTACGGATCGAGTGTTCCATGTCGACCAGATAGGCCATGTAGGCCTGTTCGATGCGGTCGAGCATGCGGGTCTGTTCGGGAGAGGCGGTCGCGCGGGCCTCGGCGAGCAGGTGCTCGAAATCCGCTTCGGCTTCGAGAACATGGGCCCGGGCGCGTTCGATATGCCCCGGGTCGATCGCTGCCTGGTATTCGGTCCGGTTGAGGTCGATCGCGTCCTGCCCCAGATGGCCGCCCAGATTGATCTGGACCGCCAGTTCCTCGATCGCGAGCGCGTCGTGCTCGACATGATTGAGGCTGACGATGCCGATCGTGGCGACAGTCGCGATGGCCGCCACAAGAAGGCCGGTGATGGCAAGAATCTTGGTGGCGATGGACAGGTCGGAAAACCGGAACATGGTGTCTCCTTGGCTCGCAATCGGCCGGGAGGGTGCAGATGCCAGATTGCACAGACCGCCGGTCCCCTCAAAGCGTGTGCGGTAACAGGTCTCGATCGGCACTCCGGGTGTCGACCTGAAGTCGTTAGGCGCAATTTCAGGGAAAGGCGATGTATAAGGAATTCATCGCGATTAAGGGTCAGGAAACCCTTGCATGCAAGAGAACGGATACGTTCAGAAGCATTAGCGCGTCATTAACTGCAAGTTGTGTCCTGACCGCTCAGGCTTCAAGGTCGCCGATACAGGCGGCCTCGAGCGCCTGCTGGATTTCCGGCGAAGCGGGCAGGAGTTTGCGGGCGTCGAGGTCCATGGGAGCGGCGACGCCCTCCACGGTCCACCACGGACGTCCGGTCTCCGGTTCCAGCACCCAGTGAACGAGATTGCGCACCTTGGGGCCGGCTGACTTGAGTCCCGAGCGGACCACAAACCCGTCACCGGCCCGTGCCCAGCGCCAGGGCCGGATCCGGCATTCCAGCAGCGCCGAGCCGACATTGCCGCCGCCCCCCCGGGCATGCATGGCGTACTCTTCGGGGAAGGCGGCTGCGAAATTGGTCACGCTGTCGGAAATGCGCCCGAGCAGGAATTCCAGCCGCATGCGGCCGAAGGCGTCCATCTCCTCCATACCGAAACGGCCGCGCCCGATCTGCTGGAGGCCCAGCACGTCGGCCCTTGCCAGGCTGGCTTCGGTCCCGGGGCGGGTATCCAGCATGATGCCGCGCGGAGCTGCAAAGTCCGGACAGTCGACGGCGAGCCGGTCGGCCCGGCTGGCAAAGCGCCGCGGCCAGGCAAAGTCGCGCCCGTCCTGGGGCGAGGCATGGCCCAGCACGATCCGGAAGCTGGCAGCCGGCGCGCCCGAGCCGGAATGGCGCATCACCAGCATCGCGGTCGCGCCGGACGCATCACGGTCCAGAAGGCCGCCGTCGATATAGACAGGCGCGCCGGGATGGGCCTCGGCGAGGAAGCGGATATGAATGTCGCGCGCGATCAGCGTGGCCAGGGCATCGGCGCGATGGACCGGATTGAGCCCGGCCTCCTCGGCCAGATTGGCGACGGCCTGGGCTGCCTTGGCGAGATAGAAGCGCACATTCATGTGCCCCAGCTCGTCGCATTCCCAGGCATTCACGGTGCCGCGCCAGAGTTCGATCATCGCAGGAAGTTCCGGTCCGGATAAAAGGGTCAGTGCCTGCAGTTGGCGCAGTGGCCGAAATGCTCGACCACTGAACGTTCGATCACAAAGCCGTCGGGCATATTCACCGGATCGGGCGCGCCGTGCCGTTCCTCCACCGATCCGCAATCGGAACAGATGAAGAGTTCGGCGCCGCCATCGTCATGGGCATGGGAACAGCCGACAAACGCATTCAGCGCCTCGACCTTGTGCACCAGCCCCGCCGCCATCAGGAAATCCAGGGCGCGGTAGACCGTCGGCGGCTTGGCAGCGCCCGGCCCGGGCTTGAGCGCCTCGAGCAGGTCGTAGGCCTTCACCGGAGCGTCGGCTTCCAGAACGAGTTCGAGCACGCGGCGGCGCACGGGCGTCAGCTTTTCGCCCCGCCCGGCGCAGTGGCTTTCGGCGGCCTCAAGGGCCCGGATCAGAGAATCGCGAGTCATCTGACGGATATTTAATCGCAGTCCCGCCGTTTTCACACCCCGGGGGATTGTCGCATCACGGATGTTATAATATCACCACTCGCAATTGTGTTGTTATTACGTTGCGGGGATGCCATGCGTAACCTTCTTGCCTCCACCAGCTCGCTGCTTGTGCTCGGTCTCGTGACCGGCGCGCCGGCACTGGCCCAGACACACACCGACGGCGATCGTGAAGACGCCGATGTCATTGTGGTGACGTCCCAGCCGCTGGGCGTGACGGCCGATGAGGTTGTCGGCGGTGTGGAAGTGGTCGACCGGCGCCATCTCGAAGACAATCTGTCCGGATCCCTGGCCGACACGATCGCGCATGAGCCCGGCGTTTCGACGACCTATTTCGGCCCTGCCGCCAGCCGTCCGGTGATCCGCGGCCTCGGCTCCGACCGTGTGCGCGTTCTGGTCAATGGCGTCGGCCTGATCGATGCCTCCACCAACTCACCCGACCACGCGGTGGCATCCGAGGCCCTGGAAGCCCAGAGCGTGGAAATCCTGCGTGGTCCGGCCGCCATCGCCTATGGCGGCGGCGCGATCGGCGGTGTCGTCAACGTGATCGACGGCCGTATTCCCGAAGAGCGTGCCGAAGACGGTCTGGACGGCCGCTTCTACGCGTCGATGACCTCGGTCGACGAGGGCGAGACGGCGGCGGGCCGCGTCCGTTTCAATGCCGGCGAGTTCGTCATCAATCTGGAAGCGCTCACGCGGACAGCCGACAATTACGATATCCCCGGCTATGCCGAGTCCGACCTGTTCCGCCTGTTCGAGGAAGCCGAGCACGAGCATGAGGACGAGGATCACGAAGACGAGGATCTTGATGAGGATCATGATCACGAGGAAGAGGAACATCCCTACGGCTCCGTCGAGAACTCGCGCCTCGACTTCTCCTCGGCCTCGGCCGGCATTTCCTGGGTTGGCGACAATGGCTTCCTGGGCTTCTCGGTAAAGCAGTCCAACGCGCTCTATGGCGTTCCCGGCCATGCCCATGCGCATGGCGAGGAAGAGCATGAAGACGAGGATCATGATCACGACGAGGATCATGACCACGAGGACGAAGAGCATGAAGGCGAGCACGGCGATGTCCGTATCGACCTGGAACAGACCCGTTATGATATGCGTGGCGAGTGGCGCGATCTGGGTGAACATATCGAACGCATCCGCTTCTCCTTCGGTGTCGGCAGCTATGAGCATGTCGAGCTGGAAGGCGACGAAGTCGGCACCCGCTTCACCAATGATGGCTGGGAAGGCCGTGTCGAGGCCCGCCACACCCCGATCGAATTGTGGGGCGGCAGCTGGGAAGGCGCAGCCGGCCTGCAGGCCTTCAATCGCGACTTCGAGGCCGCCGGCGAGGAAGCCTATGTCCCGCCCTCGGAGACCTCCGACTGGGGCCTGTTCATCGTCGAGCGCTGGGATCGCGAGACCTGGGGCCTGGAAGGCGGGCTGCGGCTGGAGACACGCGAGCTCGACACGCCGGCCGAAAGCCGCGACTTCGACACGCAATCCTTCTCGGGGTCGGTCTTCGTCCGTCCGGTTCGCGACACCTTCCTGGCCCTGACCCTGTCGTCCAGCGAGCGGGCGCCGACGGATGTCGAACTCTTTGCCGACGGTCCGCACGTCGCAACCCGCTCCTACGAGACCGGTAATGCGGCACTGGACGTTGAAAAGGCTCTGTCGGCAGAAATCACCGCGCGCACCACGATCGGTGAATGGGAGCTGGAAGGCTCGCTCTTCCGCGCCGACTATGACGGCTTCATCGCGTCCTTCCCGACGGGCGAGGAAGAGGATGGCTTCCCGGTCTATGAATACCGCCAGGAAGACGCCGTGCTCAGCGGTTTCGAGGGCCGTATCGAAGGCCCGCTGGGCTCGGTCGGCGTGTTCGACCTGTCCGGCGAGCTGACGGGCGAATATGTCCGCGGTGAACTCGACGATGGCGGCAACCTGCCGCGCATCCCGCCGCTCTCCTTCACGGCCGGCGTGACGGCCAGCACTGCCCGTCACGATCTGCACCTGGAAGCCGAATGGGCCGACGTGCAGGACGAGATCGCCAGCGAGGAGCTGAAAACCCAGAGCTATGTTCTGGTGAATGCGCGCTGGACGATGGAACCGTTCGACGATCGCGGCATGCGCATCGTACTGGAAGGCCGGAATCTGACCGACCAGGAAGCGCGTGTGCACACCTCGGTTCTCAAGGATCTGGTGCCGCTGCCGGGCCGCAATTTCCGGGCCGCCCTGGTACTGGATTTCTGATCGTCTGAGCCTGCGGCTTTCCCCTGCGTCAGCCTGCCGCGCGGCAGGCTGACGCGCGGCGAAACGCGCACTTCAGACACGCGCGAAGTGGGTCCAGAAAGTCCTCAAGTTTTCTAGGGACGAAAGGACAGACCCATGAAACGCCTCCTTCTGAGTGCCATCGCAACCAGCCTTCTCGCTGCCGCTCCTGCCGCCGCCGAACAGGGCGACTGGCTGATCCGTCTGCGCGGTCTGCACGTCATGCCGAACGAAGGCGCCACGATCGATCCGATCGGCGGCGATGTCGACATCGACACCTCGATCGTGCCGGAACTGGACATCTCCTACTTCATCCAGGACAACTGGGCCGTCGAGCTTATCCTGGGCGTCACGCCGCACGACGTCTCCGCCGTTGGCACCAGCGTGGGCGATGTCGATCTGGGTGATGTCACCCTGCTGCCGCCGACCCTGACGCTGCAATACCATTTCAATCCGGCAGGCAAGGTACGGCCCTATCTCGGCGCCGGCGTCAACTACACCACCTTCTTCAACGAAGACCTGCCCAACGGGTCCGCGCTGTCGACCATCGACTATGACGACAGCTTCGGTCTGGCCGCCCAGGCCGGCCTGGACTACGCGCTCGAGAATGGCTGGCTGGTGAACTTCGATGTGAAGTACATCGACATCAATACCGACGTTCTCATTGACGGCGCGATTTCCGCCGACGTCGATATCGATCCGGTGATCTTCGGCATCGGCATCGGCCGGACTTTCTAAGATCGAGCGATCCTTATTGCGAGTGCCGGGCCCGTCTCCCTCCGGGCCCGGCATTTTTCTTGCGTGCAGTTTGTCGATCTGCCTGCGCCGATGCGTTGCCGCATCAGGGCATATCCGCTATCTAGCGCCCAAAGAACTGAAGGGGTTTGTTCCATGGCCGATGCACCCGCCACCGAGCCGCGTCTCACGGGTTCCGTTCCGCTCTACAAGAATGTCGAGCCGCTGAACCGGCAGAAGCACAAGAATTACGGCGTCAAGACTGTCGCCAATCCGTTTTCCTTCCTGAAGGACTGGCATTTCGTGCCGGCCATCAGCCCGGAATTCTCGTTTGCCTGCGGCAGCTATCCGATCATCTTCCTCGGCGAGCGCAAGATGCCGGTGCTGGTGATGGGCCTGCGCCAGGGCTCGAATGTTTTCGTGACCGGCGAAGGCCAGTTCGATAACGAACACTACATTCCGGCCTATGTGCGCCGCTATCCGTTCGTCAGCGCGACGAACCCGAACGACCAGGCCTCGACGGTCTGTGTCGACCTCGATGCGGAATTCGTCGTGTCCGAAAACCCGGAGCGCCCCTTCTTCGACGAGAAGGGTGAGCCCACCGACTACACCAAGCAGGCGATCGATTTCGTGTCGGCATTCGAAAACGATGCCCGCGCAACCGAAGCCTTCGTTGAGCGCCTGATCGCGCTCGACCTGCTCGAGCAGAAAGACGTCAAGGTTGCCAATCCGCAGGATCCGCAGAACCCGGTTACGGTCGCGGAATACTGGGGCGTTTCCAACGAGAAGTTCGCAGCTCTGCCGGCGGCCAAGCTCAAGGAAATGATGGACAATGGCGACCTGACCGCCGTCATGTCCCACCTGATCTCGCTGCAGCGCTGGGATCGCATCCTGCGCCGTACGTCGCAGCTCGGCCAGGCCCAGGCCCAGGCCAAGGCCTGATCGGAACCTGCGGTTCACAACAAGACGGCCGTGCCTCCCTGGGTGCGGCCGTTTTGCTTTTTACATCACCATTTCGGGAGCCTGGTTCGAACTGCGTCGAATTCCGCCTATATTGGTGTTTCGATAGCGTCATCGATCATCCTGCGAGGTCTCGTACATGCGTTTCGTCCTGTTCGCCCTGATCCTGCTCGGCCTGAATGCGCCGGCCGATGCCCAGCCGGCCTGGGCCAGCGGTGAACCGATTGTCGAGGCGCGCCTCGTTTCCGAGCTGTCGCAGGCCGAACCCGGACGCACCTTCCATATCGGCCTGCACCAGGTCATGCCGGAAGGCTGGCACACCTACTGGCGCAATCCAGGTGACAACGGCTTGCCGGTCGAGATCGACTGGACCGCACCGGCAGGGGTGAGCATTGGCGGGATCGTCTGGCCGGCGCCGATCGAACTGCCGCTGACCGACGAGATCATGGACTATGGCTACAAGGGCGAAGTCACCCTGCCCATGCCGGTCACCATTGATCCGGGCTTTGCCGGCGACAGTGTGACCCTGATTGCCGATGCGACCTGGCTGGTGTGCGAGGATATCTGCATTCCCGAGGAGCGCACGCTGGAACTGACCGTGCCGGTCGGAGAAGCCGCGGAGCGTGATGAAGCGGGATACTGGACGATCCGCGCGGCCCTCGATGCCGAACCGATGCTTGCTGACGATCTCGATGCGCAGATGGGGCTGACCTCCGGCCATGTCGTGCTCGATCTGGGCGGCGGCGATCTGGTCCGCGACGCCGTCGAGTGGCGCAATCTGCGCTTCTTCCCCTACGAAGCCGGACTGATCCGCCATGCCGGACCGCAGGAGGTCCAGCGCGATGGCGAACGTGTTCTGCTGGTCATGGAGCCGGGCTATGCGGCCGATGACAAGCTGCAGTCGGCCCGGGGCGGGGTGCTGTCCTACGAAGTGAATGCCGGCGGGCGCTGGCAGCGCCACGCCGTTGCGGTGTCTCCCGAACCGGCCAGCCGGACGCCGGCCGTCGCCGTCGCGAATACGGGGGGGGCGGACGCAGGCAGCTTGCCGCCCAGCCTGCCCTGGCTTTTCGTCCTGGCTTTCGGCGGCGGCCTCATTCTCAACCTGATGCCGTGCGTCTTCCCGATCCTGTCGATCAAGGTGCTGAAATTCGTCCAGGTCGCCCATTCCGATGCCGGACAGGTGCGCCAGCAGGGGCTGTTCTTCCTCGCCGGGGTTCTCGCCAGTTTTGTCGGCCTCGCGGCGCTGCTGGTCGGTTTGCGCGAATTCGGCCTGCCGGTCGGCTGGGGCTTCCAGCTGCAGGTGCCGGTCGTGGTCGCCGCGCTGGCGCTGCTGCTCTTCGCCATCGGTCTCAACCTGCTCGGCGCCTTCGAATTCGGCACCCGGCTGATGGGGCTGGGCTCCGGCCTGACCGAGAAACCGGGCTGGCGCGGCGCTTTCTTCACCGGTGTATTGGCCGTTGTCGTGGCCGCACCCTGTGTCGGTCCGCTCGCCGCCGGTGCGCTGGGGCTGGCCCTGACCCAGCCGACGCCGGTCGTGCTGGCCGTTGCGGCGGCGCTGGGGCTTGGTCTGGCCGCGCCCTTCGTGCTGTTCAGCTTCTTCCCGGCGATGCTGCGCGTCCTGCCCCGGCCCGGCGAGTGGATGGTGGTTTTCCGTCAGGCGCTGGCCTTCCCGATGTTTGCTTCGGTGATCTGGCTGCTCTGGGTGCTGTCGATCCAGTCCGGTCCCACCGGCGTCCTGCTGGCCGGGATCGCCATGGTCGCGCTGGGACTGGCCGTATGGGCCAATCGCGGCAATGGCGCCGTCTGGAAGTCGGTCGCCTTTGTGGCCCTTGCCGTCAGCGTGGCGAGCACGGTCTGGGTCGCGCGCATCCCGGAGGCCGCGGCTCAACAGACCGCATCCGGCAGCGAACGTTTCGAGCCCTGGTCACAAGCGCGGGTCGAGGAATTGCGCGCCGAAGGCCGCGCTGTTTTCGTCGACGTTACGGCGGCCTGGTGCGTGACGTGTCAGGTCAACAAGCTGCGCGTGCTGCACACCGAAGACATCCAGGCCGCGTTCGACCGTTTCGATGTTGCGCAATTGCGGGCCGACTGGACCAATCGTGACGAGACGATCGCCGCGCTGATCGCCGAGCATGGCCAGGCCGGCGTGCCGCTCTACCTGCTTTATCCGGCCGGTGGCGGTCCGGCGCAGGTTCTGCCGACGGTGCTGACGAAATCAGGTCTGGAACAGGCGCTCGACCGGGCCTCGCGCCGCAACGGCTAGCCGGCGCGGCTGGCGGCCGGGCAGCTGGCGGGCAGCTCGACCCCGCTCAGATCGGCATCGCTGTCGACGGCCGGGGCGATCTCGCTGGCATCGCGCATCAGGTCGGCCAGGGCCGAATAGATGTGCGCCTGTTCGGCTGCCGTCTCCGCGGCATTCAGCGCGCCCAGACGGCGTTCTGCGTCGGCTGACATGCCGCGGAAGATGCAGCGCAGATCGACGGGGCCTCCCGCCGCATCGATCTGACGGCTCAGCATCAGGGCCTCGACGGAGAACTGCTCCAGCTCGAAGCTGAACGGATCCTCGATATCCAGCGGATGGGCAGGGGCGGCCGGGCGTTGCGCGGCGGCCTGTGACCGCGCCGCCGCCTCGCTGCCCAGGCGGGCGGCGAAATCGGCAAAATCCTGTCCCGGTCCGGCATGGGCATGGGCACCGAGCACGGTCGCGGCGAGGGCGGCGAGCAGGATCTGGCGCATCATGGCACGGCTCCGGTTGCGATCGCTGTGATCTTGGCAGTAAGGCCTTGATTTCCCGTGAACGCATCGCAAATCCCGGACCAGTCCTGCTATCACGGGTTCACAGAGCGCCGTTTGGTATGGAAAACAGCGCTGTCAGGCGCGCAGGGCCCGGGGCGATCCCGGTCCGCCCGCATCCGGAGAGACACCATGAGCAAGCAGAAGCCCTTCCGTCCGAAGGCCCGCCGCCCGCGCGGCTTCGAGGATCGCACCGGTTCGACCCTGCGGGTCGAGCGGCATCTGGTCGAGTGCGCAAGCCGGGTCTACGACGATTGGGGTTTCGAACCGCTGATGACGCCGGCCTTCGAGTATGCCGACGCGCTGGGCAAGTTCCTGCCGGACGAGGAACGTCCGAATGAGGGCGTGTTTGCGATGGAGGATGATGACGGCCAGTGGATGGCGCTGCGCTATGACCACACCGCACCGCTGGCACGCTTCGTCGCCGAGAACTTCCAGGATCTCAACAAGCCCTATCGCCGTTATCAGGCGGGCGATGTCTGGCGCAATGAAAAGCCGGGTCCGGGCCGCTTCCGCCAGTTCGTGCAGTGCGATGCCGATACGGTCGGCTCGTCCAATCCTGCTTCGGATGCGGAGATGATCGCCCTGGCCGCCGAGGTGATGCGCGAGGTCGGCCTGAAGGACGGCGACTATGTCATCCGCGTCAATGACCGGCGCGTGCTGGACGGGGTGCTGGAAAGCATCGGTGCGTCCGATCCGGACCGCCGCATGCGCGTGCTGCGCGCCGCCGACAAGCTGGACCGGCTGGGCCGCGATGGCGTTGCCGCGCTACTGGGCGAGGGCCGCAAGGACGAATCCGGCGATTTCACCGAAGGTGCGAAGCTGGACACCGCCGGCATCGACACCGTGCTGAACTTCCTCGATGCGACGGGCGGCAGCCGTGAGGCCGTGATCGCGCGGCTGGAGCCGCTGGTGGGGGCGTCGGAAACCGGCAAGGCCGGGCTCGCAGCCCTGTCGGAAATCCACGCCGTCCTCGGCGCCATCGGTGTCGACGAGACGCGTGCGGCGTTCGATCCTTCGATCGTGCGCGGTCTGGGCTATTACACCGGTCCCGTCTTCGAAGCCGAGCTGCTCGCCCAGGCGACCTATGAGGATGGCAAGCCGATCCAGTTCGGTTCGGTCGGCGGCGGCGGACGCTATGACGATCTGGTCGCCCGCTTCACCGGTCAGGCCGTGCCGGCCACCGGCTTCTCCTTCGGTGTCAGCCGCTTTGCTGCGGCGCTCTCCGCACTCGGCCTGACGGGCGAGGCGGCGGAAAAGCCGCTGGTTATTGTCGTGGCCTCCGAAAAGGACCGCTCGGCCGACTATCTGCAGATGGCGGCCGAACTGCGCGGGGCGGGCTTCCGGGCCGAGGCCTTCGTCGGCGGCGGAAATATGGGCAAGCAGATGAAATATGCCGACCGCCGCGGCGCCGTGGCCGCCGTGATTGTCGGTTCCGAAGAGCGCGAGCAGGGGCTGGTCACGATCAAGGACCTCAAGCTCGGTGCGCGTCTGGCAGCGGATATCAGCGATAATCGTCAGTGGAGGGAGGAACAGCCCGCCCAGCAGACGGTCGCCCGGGATGCCTGGATCGCTGCAGTCAAAGAGGTTTCCGGCCGCGACCGCGCTCAGGGCTGATTGCGGTAAACTGCGGATGGCTGCGACAAAACGTCAAACATTGGGGTTGACGTAACTCGGTGGCCACGTAAACGTAGGCACAGGACACGGACCTGACCGTCCTGTCCCTTTGGCGTTTCGGGGAGGAGACGCCCTTTATCGACCAACCGTTATCTCGAGGCTGGCCCTGTGCCAGCCTCTTTTTTTGCTCGCCAAAAGAAAAACGGGCCGGAGAACCGGCCCGCTTCTCATGGCAGATTTCGCGATTCGGCTATTCGTCGTCATCGCGGCTCTGGAATTCGAGAATCACGACGCGTTCGCCGTCATCGCTCTCGATCACCCGACGTTCCCGGTCGCCTTCCAGATGCAGGCGTTCGACATGACGGCGTACGCGGTCGCCCTCGCTATTGCCGGCGAGCCGGTCGGCTTCCAGACGATTGAGCCAGTCGATCAGGGCGTCGCCGGTCTGCTCCTCGCCATCGACCCAGACGCGGCGGCGGCCGTCATTGTCCTGTTCGATCCGGACACTGCGGTTCTCGTCCAGATCGAGACGTTCTGTACGCTCGCGCCAGGCCAAGGCCCGGTGACGGCTTTCCTCGCCTCGCGCGGCCTCTTCGTCGCGCCGGCGGTGGATCTCGACCCGGCGGCGTTCCTCGCGGGCGGCGTCCCGGGCGGCGCGGGCGATATCGCGTTCGGCCCGGACCATATCGCGTTGGGCCTGGGCCATATCACGCTCGGCTTCGCGCAGCTCGATCCGGACGCGGCGGCGCTCGCCTTCCATCTCGCGCTCGACCTCGGCCAGTTCGATGCGCACGTCGGCCATCGCCTCGCGGATTTCCTCACGTGCTTCCCGCAGCGCTTCGCGGACCTCGGCCTGCTCTTCGGCGGACAGATCGTCCCAGTCACCGTCATGGTGGAAATCGCTGCGCTCCAGGTTGGAAAGCGCCTCCTCGAGCGAGCGCATGACCTCGGCCTGTACTTCCTCGCCGTCGAAATCGAGTTCGATATCGAAATTGCCGGCGAGTTCGGTCTGCATACGGGCCAGGTGTTCGGCGCGCTCGGCCATATGGGCCGCGAACTCGGTGTCGAAGGCCATCTCGAAGTCGCGCTCGACGACGCGGATACTGCCCTCGCCGACGATGATCACGCTGTCGGCGCCGGCCTCGATCCGCTCGCCGTCGACGGTGACAACGCCATCGGCGATCTCGACGGTCTGACCGTCAATACGCAGTGTGGTGTCGCGTCCGTCGCGCTCCATGTGGATGGTGCGTTCGCCGTTTTCGCCGCGGATCTCGACCACCGGCCCGCGGCCTTCGGCATTCATGATGACCTGGCGGCCGTCGCTGACCAGGATACGCGTGTGCTGCTTGTCGTCGTCGATGGCCCAGGCGGCTGCGCCCAGAGTGGCGATCGCGCCGCCGGCCAGAAGAATGCGTTTCATGTTAATCCCTCGCTGAAGGCCCCTTGTGAGCGCTCAGTCTTGCAGGCCGTGCCTTACGGCGCCTGTGCGGTCGCCTGAATATTTCGTCACACTCTTGCCGCAATCCGGATCGGGGAAAAGACGCCCGAAAAGAAAAGACGCGGCAGCCGAATTCGGCTCGCCGCGCCAGTTATGGTTAGGGGCCGCAATCGTGAGCGAAAACGGCCAAGACATACTATGGCGTCAAAGAATGCCGGAATTATGCCGGAGCATGACGAATTCGACACGTCGCGGCCATAGGGGCTTGCCTGCGTGGAGCGGGGTTTGCATGGTCAATGGCAACGGGCGTAGCGGGAGCGTGAATTGGTGAGACCGGACCGGCGTGACATTCTCAAATGGGGTGCGGCAGGCGCCATGGCTGCAGCCTGCCCGGCGGCGCTGGCCGATATCGCGGCCATGCCGCTGGCGGAGCGGATCGGCCGGATGCTGCTGCTCGGCTTTATCGGGTCGAGTGCGGAAACGGAGGGCGCCGACGTGATCGCCGACCATCTCGCTCACCGGCGCATCGGCGGGG
>PANX01000087.1 GCA_002707795.1 Maricaulis sp. | reverse complement strand
CGCCGAACGCCCCCCGCCGCTACAACCAGGCCGAGTCGGACTTCTTCGCCCATCTCGACAGCGCCAGCCCGGCCTGGGTCCGCCTGGACGAGGCCGGGGGCTTCGCCGGCGCGCAGGCCGTCATCGCCGATCTCGCAGCCAATGGCGGCGATCCGGCGGTCGGCCATGTGATCGTGCTGTAGCATTGTCCTTCCCCTTGATGGGGAAGGACGATGGGAACGGCGGTTTATCCCCGCCTAGGTCACGGCAGCACGGGCGTGGAAGTGCGGCTTGTCCCACGCTTGCGTCGTCATGATATCCTGCAGAATTTCGACGGCCTGCCACACATCCTCGTGGCTGACATAAAGCGGGGTGAAGCCGAAGCGCATGATGCCCGGATCGCGGTAATCGCCGATCACACCGCGATCGATCAGGGCCTGCACGATCGGATAGCCGTGCTCATGGGTGAAGGAGACCTGGCTGCCGCGGATGGTGGCATCGCGCGGACTGGCCAGCGTGAAACCGTGCCCGGCCAGACGCGCCTCGACCTGCTCGATGAGAAGGTCACACAGTGCAACAGATTTGGTGCGGATATGGGTCATCTGTGTATCCGCAAAGATGTCCAGACCGCACTCCAGTGAGGCCATTGCGAGGATGCTGGGCGAGGAACATCGGAACCGGTCGATACCCGGAGCCGGCTCATATATATCACTGAAATCAAACGGTCTTGCATGCCCAAGCCAGCCGCTGAGAACCGGCATGACACGGTCCTGGTGCCGCTCTGCGACGAAAATGAAGGCCGGCGCACCCGGTCCGCCGTTGAGATATTTATAGCCGCAGCCCACCGCGAAATCGGCATTGCAGGCATTCAGATCGATCGGCAGAGCCCCGGCCGAGTGACACAGATCCCAGATCACCAGCACGCCCTTGTCCTGGGCCGCCCGCGTGATCGCCTGCATGTCGTGCAGATAGCCGGTCTTGTAGTGGGCCTGGGTGATCAGCAGCGCCGCGACCGTCTCGTCGAGCGCATCGACCAGGTCTTCTGTCGCCACCAGCCTGTGCTCGACCCGGCCGCCGGACGCCGCGGCCAGACCCTGCATCATGTAGACATTGGTCGGGAAATTACCGGTCTCGGACAGGATGACCGACCGTTCGGGCTGCAATTGAATACAGGCCGACAGCGCCTTGAAAATATTGATCGACGTCGAATCGGCGACGACGACCTCCTCGGGCTTCGCGCCGATCAGCGGCGCCACCTTGCCGCCCAGCCGGCGCGGCATGTCCATCCAGTGATTGGTGTTCCAGGAGCGGATCAGATCCTGGCCCCATTCGCGTTCGACCACATCGGCCATCCGCGCCGCGGCGGTCTTGGGCCGGGCACCCAGCGAATTGCCGTCCAGATAGATCACCCCGTCCGGCAGGTCGAACCGGTCGCGAAAACTGCGCAGCGGATCGGCGGCATCGAGGGCGCGGACGTCTTCGAGCGTTTTCATGCGAGGCCTCGTGAAGCTTCAGAGCGTGGTGCGCACGGTCCAGATTTCCGGGAAGAAGCGCAGATCCAGCGCCTTGACGAGATAGGACACACCCGACGTACCGCCGGTGCCCTTGCGATAGCCGATAATGCGCTCGACCGTCTTCATGTGGTTGAAGCGCCATTGCTGGAACTTGTGCTCCAGGTCCACCAGCTTCTCGCCCAGCTCATAGGCTTCCCAATGGGTCTCGCTATCGCGATAGATGGTGCGCCAGACATCCTCGACCGCTTCGGACGGCGCATAGGGCTGCGTCCAGTCGCGCTCGACCAGCTCGGCCGGAATGGCATAACCGCGGCGGGCCAGAAGGCGCAGGGTCTCGTCCCACAGGCTGGGCAGTTCCAGCGCGCGCGTCACCATCCTGTGGGCCGGCGGATTGTGCTTGTGCACACGGGCGAGGGCGGCGTTCTTGTTTCCCAGCCGGTATTCCAGCGTGCGATACTGGAAGGACTGGAAGCCCGAGCTCTGGCCCAGCGCATCGCGGAAGGCGAGATAGTCGGCCGGGGTCATGGTGGAAAGCACGTCCCAGGCATGGATCAGCTGTTCCTGGATGCGGCTGACGCGGGCAAACATCTTCAGCGCCGGGCCGACCTCGTCGCGCTGCAGATGGGCGATCCCGCCTTCGGTCTCGTGCAGCACCAGCTTCATCCACAGTTCGCCGACCTGGTGGATGACGATGAACAGCATCTCGTCATGCTCTTCGGTCAGGCATTTCTGCGAGGTGAGGAGCCGCTCCAGCCCCAGATAGCCGCCATAGGACATGGCGTCCTTGAAGTCCCAGTGGATGTCCTCACCGGACACGTCCACGCTGGACGAGAATTGCTCGCTCATTCTGCCTCTCCCGCGGATCGGTTCGGGCGGATCGGGCCGCCGTCTTGTTCGTGGTGCCCCGGTCTAGCCTGCTTCGCCGCCAACCGCGAGCCGCGCTTGAAGCGGGGTGCGGGTGTGGCTAGCGTCTGCGCGCATCATGCCGGGGGAGACAGCCATGCTTGCCGAAGTCAGCGAACAGACCGTGCGGGACGTGATCGGGCTCTATCTGCAGCTCGGCTATACCCACATCCTGCCCAAAGGGCTGGACCATATCCTGTTCGTGCTGGCGCTGTTCTTCGCCTCGACCCGCCTGAAACCGCTGGTCTGGCAGATCTCGGCCTTCACGGTGGCCCACACGCTGACCCTGGGCCTGGCAACGCTGGGCCTGGTGACGCTGCCGGGTGCGATCGTGGAGCCGATCATCGCGCTGTCGATCGCCTTCGTCGCGGTGGAAAATCTCGTTTTCAAGGACATGACCCGCTGGCGGCCGCTGATCGTCTTTGTCTTCGGTCTTTTCCACGGGCTGGGCTTTGCCGGCGTACTCTCCGAACTCGGTCTGCCGGCCGGACAGCTGGTGCCGGCCCTCTTGAGCTTCAATGTCGGTGTGGAACTCGGCCAGCTGACCATCGTGCTGGCCTGCTGGCTGGCGCTGCACCGTTTCCGGGACGCGACCTGGTATCCCTGGCTGGTGCGGATCGTGTCGGTGGGGATTGCGCTGATCGCGCTCTGGTGGACGCTGGAGCGGACGGTGCTGGCCGCGTAGGCCCAAAGAAAAGGGCGGCCGCCGGGCCGCCCTCGCAATCCTCTGGAAACGGGAGCTATTTTCCGCCCGGCGCGTAACCGAGCCGGATTTCGGAAATGCGCAAGGTCGTATCCGCCCGGCCGGAACTATAGGTCCCGACATAGATGTCGTAGACGCCCTGCGTGCCGGCCGTGAAACTGATACCGGCATCCGTGCCGATCGCGTCATCATTGCAGAACCACTGACCGTCCGGCGCATTGATCGCCAGGGTCGTGTCTGCATTGCCGTGCGTGTAGATGTGCAGCGAGCCCGAGCCGTTATAGGTCAGCTGGACAGTCGGCGCGTAGTCGACATAGCCGCGGCACTGGCCGGAGATTGCGTCGGCCGCCCGGATATTGCCGCCCGCCTGCACGAATACCTGTTCAGGATCGGGCAGGAAGCCGCCATTCAGGATGACATTGTGGCGCGCAGGCGCCGTGATATCGACGCCGCTGGCGCTTTGCATGTTGAGGCCGCCGCGCACGGTCGCTTCGCCCAGCTCCGAAATGAACAGCGTGGCCGGAACGCCCGATCCCGTCGAATAGGTGCCGACCCAGATGTCGTAGCGGCCCGATTGGGGCGTCTGCCAGTGGAGGAGGGGGTTGAAGGGTGCGTCCGCGCCGTCATCGTCGCAATACCAGCGCCCGTCCGGGCCGTTCACCACCAGTGTGGTGTCGGCTTCGGAATCGACATTGATGAAAAGGTCCTGCGAACCGGCCGTGTAGTAGAGCGAGAAGTCCGGCGCATTGGCGATATAGCCGCGGCAATTGGAAAACCGGTTCTGCGCCCGGATCGATCCGCCGGCGGTCAGGCGCCGCTCATACGGGTCCGGAAGAAAGCCGGCCGACAGGTTGATCGAACCGAAGGACGGCTGAAGCGAATAGTCCTGGGCTGATACCACCGGCGCAAGGACAAGCGCGGCGGCGGCTCCGGCGGCGGCCGGACGAAGGAAATCCTGGAACATGAGCAACCCCCTGTCTGCTGTTGTGACAGGGTAGTCCGCCTCGCCTGCACGCGGCAATTGCAGAATGGCCGGTTGTGACAATTTGCCGATCAGCGAAGCGATCCGCCGGAAACGAAAAAGGCGGCCCCGAAGGACCGCCTTTCCCGATTTCCAGTAAAGCGGAATCTACCAGCCGCAATTGCGGTCGGCGTTTTCCTCTTCCAGATAGGTCATCAGAGGCTGGAAGTAGGAGATGATGGCCGAGCCATCCATTTCCCGGGTGCCGGTGAAGGCTTCCAGCGCGTCCGGCCAGGGCTGGGACGCGCCCATCTCCATCATCGCATTGAAACGCGCGCCGACTTCCTCGTTTCCATAGATCGAGCAGCGGTGCAGCGGGCCTTCCCAGCCGGCCATCTCGCAGGCCGCTTCATGGAACTGGAACTGCATGATGAAGCTCAGGAAATACCGCAGGTACGGCACATTGTTCGCGATGTGGTATTTCGAGCCCGGATCGAAGGCGTCGCCCGGCCGGTCGACCGGCGGCACGATGCCCTGATAGCTCTCGCGCAGCGCCCACCACTGTTCGTTATACTCTTCCGGCGTGATTTCGCCGCGCAGGACCTGCCAGCGCCACTGATCCATCATCACCGCGAACGGCAGGAAGGCGATCTTGTCGAGGGCCGTATCCATCAGCAGCGACAGGTCGGCGCTTTCATCCGGCATGTCGGCCTCGTCGAGCAGACCGATCTGCACCAGGTATTCCGGCGTCACGGACAGCGCGATGAAATCGCCGATGGCTTCGTGGAAACCGTCATGGGCGCCGGTCTGGAACAGGACATCCTGTTCGTTATAGGCGCGCTGGTAGAAATTGTGGCCGAGTTCGTGGTGCACAGTGACGAAGTCGTCGCCATTGACGCGAGTGCACATCTTGATGCGCAGATCGTCTTCATAATCCATGTTCCAGGCCGAGGCATGGCAGGCCACCTGCCGGTCGCGCGGCTGGGTGATCAGCGAGCGTTCCCAGAAGGTCTCGGGCAGCGGTTCCATGCCCAGCGAGGTGAAGAAGCTTTCCGCCGTTTCCACCATCTGGTGCTGGTCATAGCCGGCCTCGACGAGCAGGTCGTCGAGATTATAGGCCGGGCCGCTCTCGCTGACCGCGGCCACATCGCTGAGCGACGCCCAGGACTGGGCCCACATATTGCCCAGAAGGTCGGCCCGGATCGGGCCTTCGGCTGCCTGGATCTCGTCGCCATAGAGCTCGTTCAGATTGGCGCGGACATGGCAGTGCAGCTGCTGGTAAAGCGGCTCGACCTGGCCCCACAGCCGCTCGACTTCCGCTTCCATCTCGTCAGCCGGCATGTCGTAATTGGACAGCCACATCTGGGCGAGGTTGTCGAAACCGAGGTCGCGGGCACCCTGGTTGGCGATCTCGACCATCTCGGCATAGTCCGTCGACATCTGTGCGGGATCATAGGCGCGGCGCCAGCCATCCCAGACATGTGCCAGGAATTCCGGGTCGCGGCTGGTCCGCATGATGTTTTCCAGCTCGTTGTGATCGACCATCTCGCCGTCGATTTCCATCAGGCCGGACGAATAGGACGAGCCCATGCGCGTCGTCAGCTCGGACAGGCGCGCCGCTGCAGCGCTGTCGGCCGGCGCGGGCAGGGTGATGCCGGCGCGCAGGAAATTCATTTTCCGCGCCATGGTCTCGGGCAGGTCGAGATCGGCATAGCGGGCCGTCTCGCCGGCGGCCGCGACGGACATTTCCGTGGCCTGCGTCGACATGCGTTCGAGCAGCCAGTTGGTGTCGTAGGTGATGAAGTTGTTCTGGACCCAGGCCGTGCGCGAGGCGAATTCACCGAACTCGCGCATCTCTGCCTCGGTCTCGGCCAGGAAGGCTTCGGCGTCGGCGACGGTCACATCGCCGGTCTCGGCGCCCCCGGCGCCGGAGGCCGAGCTGCCGGTCCCGCTGTCAGCCTGTTCGCTGGCGTTCGGCACGGAGCCGAAGCCCGGTCCGAAATAATAGACACCGGCGCCGGCCAGAATGGCGCCGATCGCGACGCCGCCCAGTAGTGCTCTCATTGGTCTCTCCCCTTTTGCCCGGAACGGGCGATCAACTTACCCGCGCCCATCCTCGCCTTATCGGCTTGCGGGTCAAGCGCCGCGCGCCGAGGCAGCCTGCCGCATGACGCGCTCCATACCGTCGAGAAAGGCGGACCTGTCCTTCGGTCCGAACGGACGGGCGCCGCTGGTCACGGTTCCCGCCTCGCGCAGATCGCTCATCAGGTTCCGCGTCGCCAGAGAGGCACCGATATTGTCTACGGTCCAGAGCTTGCCGCGCGGATCGATCCCGATGGCCCCCGCCTTGATGCAGCGGTCGGCGAGGGGGATGTCGGCCGTCACGAAGACATCGCCCGGACCGATCTGTTCGGCGATCCAGTTGTCGGCGGCGTCGAGGCCTTCATTGACGATCACCAGCCGCGCCCATTGGGAATTCGGCCGTCGCAGACCGCCATCGCACACGAAGAGCATTTCGGTGCGGTGGCGTTCACCGACCCGGATGATCTCGTCCTTTACCGGACAGGCATCGGCATCGACGTAGATGGTCACCGCAGACGATCCACCAGGGCCAGCATGGCATCGAGATTGGCGGCGCCCAGCTTGCGGCAGCGCTCCGGCGACCAGCCATGCTCGCTGTCCGGCAGATCGGCATTGTCCTTGAACGGCATTTCCAGTGTCATCGCCAGGCAACGGAATTCGTTCGCCAGATAATTGGTACAGACGGACAGGTTTGCTGTCCCCGGGGCATCGACGGCATAGCCGTGCGCGGTCTGGAAGTCCGGGCTCGCCGTCTTCAGCGCCGCCTTGTAGGCGTCGAGCAATTCCTGGCCCTTCGCGTCGAAATTCGGCGCGCCTTCGCCGCCGGCGATGAAGTTGTAGGGCAGGGCTTCGTCGCCATGGACATCGAGGGCGAGGTCGATCCCGGTCTCGCGCATGCGGTTGAGCACGTGGAAGACTTCGGGCGAGTTCCCGGCGCTGGCCTTGTCCCATTCACGATTGAGATTGACGCCCTTGGCATTGGTGCGCAGGTGCCCGCGTTTACTGCCATCCGGGTTCATATTCGGAACGATGTGGAAAACAGCCCGGTCTCGCAGGACACGGGCAACGGGGTCCTCATCGTCGAGCAGGCGGCCGAGAAAGCCTTCCATCCACCATTCCGCCATGGTCTCGCCGGGGTGCTGGCGCGCCGTGACCCAGATCGTGCGCTTGCCGCTGCCCGGCGTGCCGACGCGCAGGAGGTCCATCGCCTGACCGTCGAGCGTTTCGCCGAGGACTTCGAGATCGACATCGACATGGGTCTGCGCCCAGGCAATCAGGTTCTGGTGGCGCTCCATCGAATAGGGCGCGAAATAGGCATACCAGACCGTGTCGCATTCCGGCGTGTGGTGCAGCGTCAGGACACCGTCGGCATATTCGGTATCGATCCGGAACCAGGTCTCCCGGTCATAGGACGCGCAGGCGCGATAATCCGGCCAACCTTCCAGATAGGCGGCTCCACCGGCATTCTCGATCGCCATGGACAGCGCCGAGCCGCGCGCGCCGGTCACCCGGAAATGGAACCATTGATAGAAATCCGACCCGTTATCCTTGCGGATTTCCAGGCGGATACGTTGCGGATCGGCGGCATCGAGAACCTCGATATTGCCGCTGTCGAAAGCGTCGGTGATGTGAAGGCTCATGGGGTCGTCTCCGGCAGCTCGCGAAAGGGTGACTGGCTTGTGAGGGGGATAGCCCATAATGCCCGTTCGAGATACGGGGCGGCGGCATGTGCCGGTTCGCCAGGAGCCTGGAGGCCTGCATGAAAACCTGGATCTGGCGGATCGTCACGATCGGACTGCCGCTTTTCGTCTGCGCGATCTTTCTCGATTCGCTGCGCTACAAATTCACCGACGCCGCGGAGACGCAGGTGATATTCGGCCTGCTTGACGATTGGGCGGCCAGCTGGGGCGCGGCGGGCCTGTTCGGACATACCGGCCTGTTCAGCCAGTATGTCATCGGCTCGGCCGAGCTCGCCGCTTCGACGCTCCTGCTCACCGGTTTCCTGCCGGGACTGAAACGCCTGCAGGCGCTGGGCAGTCTTCTCGGTCTCGCCATCATGACCGGCGCGGTGAATTTCCACCTGTTCACGCCGCTGGGCATCGACCCGAACAATGATGGCGGCGGCCTCTTCGTGGCCGCCTGCCTGGTCTGGCTGTCCTGTCTTGCCTTGCTGGTGATCAACCGTCACGAGGCCGCAGGGCTGGGCCGCGATCTGTTGCGGGCACTGCGCACCAGCCGGTAGCCCAGCAGCAGGGCCAGAATGCCGCCATGGATCCAGGGCATCGGCTGATTGCCCTTTTCCATGAAACCATGGTGCAGCACGGCCAGGATCGCGACGGGATAGATCGCCCAGTGCAGTTGCTGCCAGCGCCGGGCGCCCAGCCACCGCACCATGGCGTTGAACGAGGTCACGGCCAGCGGGATGAGGCCAACAAGGGCCGCCATGCCCAGCGTGATGTAGATCCGCTTGGCGACATCCTCCCAGAGGCCGGCAAACATCCCCGCCACGCTCATATTCGCCGCGATCAGGAGATCGAGCCCCAGATAGGCGGCAACGTGCAGCAAGGCATACCAGAATGCTGCCAGCCCGATGCGCCGGCGCACTTTCATGACGGGGAGCCAGCGCGTGATATCGCGGAACGGCGTCACCGCCAGCGAGATCAGGAGGATCCGCAGCGCCGTGTCGCCCAGGAAACGGTGGGTGGTTTCGATCGGATTGAAGCCGAGGGCGTGCGGCTGACCGTTGAGCAGCATCGCCCATTGCCAGCCCAGCCAGAGCCCGGGCAGGGCCAGCAGCCAGAAGGTGAGGGGTTTCAGCCAGTGACGGCCGAAACTGCGCAGGACCGCACGCTTGGCCATGGTTCAGTGGTTCTCGATCAGGTCCATGCCGGCATAGAGATGCGCGACCTGTTCGGAATAGCCGTTGAACATCTCCGTCTCGCGCCGGTTGAACAGATTGCCGCCGATCACGCGCTCGGTCTGCTGGCTCCAGCGCGGATGAGCGCGGTTCGGATTGACGTTGGAATAGAAGCCATACTCGTTCGGCGCGGCCTTGTTCCAGGCGGTTTCGGGCTGCTGGGAGACAAAGCTGATCCGGGTGATCGACTTGATCGACTTGTAGCCATACTTCCACGGCACGACGAGCCGGACCGGGGCGCCATTCTGGTTGGGCAACACATCGCCATAGAGACCGACGGCCAGAAAGGCGAGCTCGTTCATCGCCTCATCCATGCGCAGGCCTTCGACATAGGGCCAGTCCAGCACCGGGAAACGCGTGCCGCGCATCTCGCGACGGTCGAGATAGGTCTCGAAGGCGACATAGCGCGCGTCCGCGGTCGGTTCGAACTGCTGCAGCACGCCGGCCAGCGGCACGCCGATCCACGGGATCACCATCGACCAGGCCTCGACACAGCGCAGCCGGTAGATGCGCTCCTCCAGAGCAGAAAAATCGACCACGTCCTCGAGTGCGAAACGTCCCGTCCGCCCGGCATGCCCGTCGACCTCGATCGACCAGGGGTCGACCGACATCTCATGCGCGTGGCGGGCAGGGTCCGACTTGTCGACGCCGAATTCGTAGAAATTATTGTAGCCGGTGACGGCATCGATGGGGGTGAGCGGATCGGGAACGCTGTACCCGGTCCCGGCGTATTGCAGCCCGCCTGAAGGAGGTGCCGGCTGTCGGGCCGCGGCTGTGCTGGAAGCCGTGCTCGCAGCGCTCGTGGAGGCTTCGGTCTCCGAGCCGCCGCAACCGACCAGGCCGGTCACCGCAACGGCACCACCGGCCGCCATGATCTGCCGCCGGTTGATGTAGAGCGCGCGCGGCGTCACGTCCGCTTCGCGCCCCTGCCAGGGTTTGGGCTTGCGATAGAAAAACATGGGTTCGGTCCACAGCTAGCGTTGTTGTCCCCGATAATAGGGCGCAAACGCGCCGCGTCTTCCCGGTCCACGCGATCGTGATGAGGATGTCAGGCCATCGTGCGGCCCGAATGCCGCGCGGCTTGACGCCGGCACCGGCTTGAGACCAGTTGATGCAGACAGCAGATCGATCGGTCCCATGCCCCGCCATACTTCCCGCTCCGCCCTCAATGTCCGCAATGCGACCTTGCAGGACATCCCCGGCATCGTCGCCCTGTCCGGCAAGGTCTATCCTGTTATGGGAGCCTATTCGGAAAGCGAGATCCAGGGCCAGCTCATCAATTTCCCCGAAGGACAAGTCGTCGTCGAGTATGAGGGCGAAGTCGTCGGCTACGCCGCCAGCTTCATCATCGACGAGGCCGCAGCGCTGTCGCCGCACACCTGGGATGCGATCACGGGCAATGGCTATGCCTCACGGCACAACCCGAAGGGCGACTGGCTCTACGGTATGGAAATCTGCGTCGACCCGGACCGCCGGCGTCTGCGTATCGGCCAGCGCCTCTATGACGCCCGGCGCGAACTGGCCGAACGAATGGAGCTGAAGGGCATCGTGTTCGGCGGCCGGATGCCGCACTGGAAGCGGCGCCGCAAACAGTATTCGACGCCGCGAGCCTATCTCGCGGCCGTGATGGCCCAGGAAGTCGCCGATCCGGTGATCCGCTTCCAGACCCGTATGGGGTTCGAGCCGATCGGTGTGCTCAAGGCCTACCTGCCGTCGGACCGGGAGTCGGGCGGCTATGCCACTCACATGGTCTGGCGCAATCCCTATGCGATCGAGCAGACCAAGAGCGAAAGCGCACCGCCGGGATCGAAAGACGTCGTGCGTGTCGCGACCGTACAATTCCAGCAGCGGCGCGTGTCGAGCTTCGAGGAATTCATCGGCAATATCGAGTATTTCGTCTCGGTGACCTCGGATTATCGATCGGATTTCGTGGTCTTCCCCGAACTGTTCACCCTCCAGCTCCTCGCGCTGGAGGAGACGCGTCTGACGCATGCCCAGTCGATCGAACGGCTCACCGAGTACACGCCGCGCTTTGTCGAGGAAATGCGGCAGATGGCGATCAGCTACAACATCAACATCATCGGCGGCTCGCACCCGACGCGCACCGATGACGGGGATATCCAGAATGTCGCCNATGTCTTCCTGCGCGACGGCTCCGTACACGCCCAGGAGAAGATCCATCCCACGCCGTCCGAGCGTCACTGGTGGAATATCAAGGGCGGCGACCAGATCGGCACGATCCAGACCGATTGCGGCCCGGTGGGCATCCTGATCTGCTATGACAGCGAGTTCCCCGAGCTCGCCCGCAAACTGGCGGACGAGGGCGCGAAAATCTTTTTCGTACCGTTCTGCACCGACAACCGGCAGGGCTATATGCGGGTGCGCTACTGCTCCCAGGCCCGGGCCATCGAAAACCAGTGCTATGTCGTGATGTCCGGCAATGTGGGAAATCTGCCGGGTGTGGAAAACATGGACATCCAGTACGCCAAGTCCTGCATCCTTACGCCGTGCGACTTCAACTTTGCCCGAGACGGGATTGCCGAGGAATGCTCGGAGAATGTCGAGACCGTCTCGATCGCCGATCTCGATCTGACCGATCTCGACTGGGCGCGCCAGGAGGGCACGGTCCGCAATCTGCGTGACCGGCGCTTCGACCTCTACGCCATTCGATGGAAGCGGTAGCCGTCCGCGAAGCCGGCCGGGACGATCTCCCGGCGATCGACGCGATCGAAGCGGCCAGCTTCGAGCGCGACCGCTTTCCGCGGCGCAATCTCGCCCGGATGCTGAAGGGCGGCCGGACCCGGTTTTTCCTGGCGGACGAGGGTGCCGGTTACCTCGCGCTGAGCCTGCGGCGCGGCGGCCGCACCGGGCGAATCTATTCCCTGGCCGTACACCCCGACGCCCGGGGGCGGGGGATTGCCGCGGCACTCATCGCTGCGGCCCGGAGCCTGGCGCGGGCCGAAAGACTGCGCGCGCTGCGGCTAGAGGTCCGGGAGAGCAATCTGGCTGCACGCCGGCTCTATGAACGCGAAGGATTTTGCTTGCGTGAGCGGCGTCCGGCCTATTACGAGGACGGCGAAGCGGCCCTGCAACTCGAAGCGCTCCTTGAACCTCTGGAGCCGGCACGGACCCGGGAGACACCTATCTCGTGAGCGACTGGCTCATTCTCGTCGAACACGCCACCGACGTGGCGCAGCACGAAACACCGCACAAGGTTCTGCGTGTGCGGGACTATCTGGCGAACCCGCGGCTCTTCATGTCGCGCCGTCCCAACATCATCAATCTCGCCCGCTCCTATGCCTATCAGTCCAACGGCTATTATGCGTCGCTGCTGGCCGAGGCGCGCGGGCACCGGATCGTGCCGACCGCCCAGTCGATGGTCGAGCTGTCGCGCAAGACGCTCTACGCCCAGGCGCTTCCGGAACTCGATGCGGCGCTGGCGCGGGAAAGCGAGGGACGCGACATGCCGTTCGGGCCCTTGCTGGTCGCATTCGGCCGCGTGCGCGAACATGGCCTGAAGCGGTTCGGACGCCTGCTGTTCGACTGGTTCCGGGTTCCCGTGCTCGAGNTGAGCCTCANTCCGGNCGGGCGGATCGAGCGTATCCGTCCGGTCCCGCCCAACACGCTCAAAGGCGAGGCGCGGGACTTTTTCCTGGAGAGCCTGGACGCCCATACGGGACGGGCCTGGACGGCCCAGAAAGACCGGGTGCCGGCACGCTGGTCGCTGGCTGTTCTTGCGGATCCCAAGGAAGCCCTGCCGCCTTCGAGCCCGGCTTCGCTGAAACGCCTCGCGGCGGTTGCCTCGAAGATGGGCGTCGAAGTCGCGCCCATCGGGCCCAATGATCTGTCCAGCCTCGCGGAATACGACGCGCTCTTTATCCGGGCGACGACGGCGATCGACAATTACACCTACCGCTTTGCACGGCGGGCGGAACAGGAAGGCATGCCGGTCATAGACGATACGGCCTCGATGATCCGTTGCACCAACAAGGTCTTCCTCAAGGAGCTGATGGAGCTGGGCGGGGTGCCGTGTCCGCGCACTGAAGTGCTGGACGAGAACCAGTCCCTGGACGGGCTGATCGAGCGGCTGGGCAGCCCGGTCGTGCTCAAGGCGCCGGATGGCTCCTTCAGCCGCTCGGTCCACAAGGTCTCCA
This sequence comes from Maricaulis sp., assembly GCA_002707795.1. Taxonomy (GTDB): domain Bacteria; phylum Pseudomonadota; class Alphaproteobacteria; order Caulobacterales; family Maricaulaceae; genus Maricaulis; species Maricaulis virginensis. The sequence goes on along the minus strand of PANX01000087.1, from coordinate 3,586 downwards.
GCGAAGCCGAACTGAAGGAACGCGCAAAGGCGCTGTTCAAGGACACGGCTCTGATCATCGCCCAGGAATACATGCCCACCGCCTATGACTGGCGCGTCGGCGTGCTGGACGGAAAGCCGCTCTATGCCTGCAAGTACAAGATGGCGCGCGGCCACTGGCAGATCATCAAGCATGGCGAGGGCGGCAAGGTCACCGAGGGCGGGTCGGAAACCGTCGCCGTCGAAGACGCTCCGGCCGAGGTGATCGATGTCGCCGTGAAGGCGGCCCGCCTGATCGGGCAGGGGCTTTACGGCATCGATCTCAAGCAGAATGACCGCGGTGTCTTTGTCATCGAGGTCAATGACAACCCCAATCTTGACGGGGAGGTGGAGGGCCTGGTGCTCAAGGATGCGCTCTGGCAGTCCATCATTGCCTGGTTCGCAGACCGGCTGGAGCGCCGCATCGGCGGTGTGCCGGGGCAGGCCGGGCGTGACGCGGGAGCCTGATGCCGTGCCCTACGAAGGTCGCTGTCATTGCGGACACGTCGGCTGGACGCTGCACGCCGAGCCGCAATGGCTGACCCGCTGCAACTGCTCCTATTGCCGGCGAAGCGGCGCACTCTGGGCGCATGTGAGCGAGGCCGAAATCAGCCTGCATGGAAATCCTGCCGACAGGATCCGCTATACCCACGGCGAGGCTACGCTCGCCTTCGTGTCGTGCCGGCATTGCGGTTGCACGACGCACTGGGAGAATCTGTCTGCAGGGTCCGAGGGACAAAAGCCTGAAGAGACGCGTATGGCCGTCAACGCCGCCATGCTGGACCCTGACCAGATTTCACATCTGCGGGTCCGGCATTTTGACGGCGCTGACAGCTGGGATTTCCTGGATTAGCAGGATTTAGTCCGCAGCGTCCTGGACCGCTTCACCCGCATCCTCGACATCCTGCCCGGCACCGCGGACGGTGTTGCAGGCGGCCAGCGAGAGCGTGGTCAGGGCAAGAAGAAGGCCGATCACAAGGTTTTTCATCGCAACAATCTCCATTTGCAGAACATGTGCAGGAGATACGCATAAGTGCAGGAAAGGGTTCCACACCCCGTCCCGAAACCAAGTGAAAACCTGTCGGTATGCCGGCCGCGTCTAGCTTGAGGCGTCCTGGACGGCCTCGCCGGCGCGTTCAACATCCTGCCCGATCCCGCGGATCGTGTTGCAGGCAGCAAGCGAGAGGGCAGTCAGGGCGATCAGGACGCCGGTAGCGAGCTTCTTCACGGGACGATTTCCTCTTTGGAATNCCCCGGGAGATTAGCATGCGCGGGCCGCTTGGGAAGCCGGATAAGCGCGGTTTCACGACGCGATGAAAATCCGGTCCAGCTGGCGCGCACGTGCATCAGTCTCGCAACGGAAAAACCAGGCAAGCTCCGGGGCGCTGCCCTCGAAACGCGGTGCAAAGCGGCGCCCGCCCGATCCTTCCAGGCTGCGAAGGTCGCAGCTGGAAAACCGCGCATGGGCGAGCTTGCAGTTTCGAAAGGACACGCCGCGAAGGTCAGCGCCGGTAAAGTCGGCATCGCGCAAGTCGGCGCCGTCAAAGACCGCTCCGATCAGCCGGGCGCCTGTGAACGGCACCCCGACAGCGCAACAGTTCCGGAAGGAGGCGCCAGCAAGGGCGACTCCGGAAAAGTCCCGACCGCAAACTCGGAGGTCTTCACCGTCGAAGCGGGGGACTTCTCCCTCGCGCGCCTGCGTCAAAGTCCACAGATTGCCGGCCCGGATGCTGGCCTGCAGGCCAGGCCGGGCGTCGTGCGCTGCCGATGTCGGATCCTGCAAGGCGCCTGAAAGCGCGTCGGCGTCCAGCCGGGTATTCGCAAGGGCTACGCCGGTCATGATGGCGCCGTTGAAACGGGCGCCGAGAAGGTTGGCGCCGCTGAGATCGGCTTCCGACAGGATCGCGTCCGAGAAGTCAGCACCCTGAAGCCGCGCGCCGTTGAGACGCGCGCCTTTCAGCGAGCAGTGTGAAAAATCCACACTGGCGACCAGGCCGTCCGCTCCGTCATGCGTCTGGCGGTCAGCATGGACGACATGACGGACAAACCGCTCGTCCTCGTCAATGCGGGCCAGCTCCGCGCTCCGGAAATCGGCTTCGTCAAGCCGAGCGCCGTTCAGGCGCGTCCCCCGCAGGGAAACGCCCCGGAGGTCGGCGCGGGCCAGATCGCTGCCCCGGAAGTCGCATTGCTCAAGCCGTGAGCAGTAGAAGGACGCGAAACGCAGGTCGCTTTCGGCAAAGCGGCCGCCCGACAGATCACAGCCAATGAACTGGATCCCCTCCAGTTTCCGGCGAAGCAGGCGCAGGTCACGAAGCGCATCGAAGCGGAAGACGGCGCGGCATCCGCCGGGCACGCCCTGCGCGAAATCCTCGTGCGCTGCGATCAGCTCCCCGTTGGAAGTATGCCCCATATCCCGTCATTCCCGTGTTTTGTGGCTGTCAGACATCCGCGGCCAAGCTTAAAACCGGGTCAAGTTCCGGCTGTTTCCTGCTGATATTACGGCATAATTTATTACGGAGAGCGTGGGGCCGGACGAAGACGAAGACAAGGCGGTCAAGCGCACCGACGCGGACACGCTGACTGTCTAGGCAGTCTGTGCAACGCTTGCTATTCACCGCGGGATGATGGCTTCGCGCGGATACGAAAAATGGGTGTTTACCGCGACGAGTGACAATGAAGCGCCTGTCTTTCCCGATGGCTGCCGCGACATCCTCGTGATCGAGACGCAGAGCGGTCCGCCGCGTATCATTCTGACCGATCATGACCTCGTGCCGCGCCAGGTTCGACTGACAGCGGGAACACACATCACGGGCTTCCGGCTTCGTCCCGGTTCGCAACTCGATCCCGCCGCTCTGGACGCCATCGCAAGACAGCCCGGCGATGCAGATGCCATACTCACCGAAACCCGGCGCGATCCTGACGATCTCGGCGATGCGATCATGGCGTTGACCCGGCCGGGTGCCAGCCTTCGATCCGTGGCCGCAGCGGCCGGCGTATCGCAACGCACCCTGCAGCGGCGGNTTCGCGAATTCGGTCTGCCTGCGCCGGACTATTGGCGCCTGCTCGCGCGGGCACGCCGCGCTGCGCAATGCCTGACGTCTGCATGTACGCTGGCCGACATTGCCGGTGAAAGCGGCTATGCCGACCAGGCTCACATGACGCGCGAATGCCTGCGCTGGTTCGGCGCGACACCGGCCAGCCTGCGCCGCGATCCGCGCCGTCTTGCGTTGATATCTCAGCCGGCGCTGGGCAACTGGACCGGAGAACAGATCTCCACCAGATAGCCGTCCGGATCGCTGACATAGGAGGTGGTCTGGCCCCAGTCCTCCTCCCGCGCATCCTGCTTCAGCGTGGCGCCGNCCTTGACGGCGCGGGCGAGGGCAGCCGCCACATCCTCCGTCTCGAAGGCCAGTTCGAAGACCGGCGCATCGGCTTCCGGCTTTTTCGGCGACTTGCCCAGCTGGCGCATCAGGGCTGTCGAGGAAAAGGCCAGCCGCGTCTCGCCGGTTTTCAGCTCGCCATAATCTCCGCCCTCATGCAGGAAATTCCGCTCCAGTCCGAAAGCGGCT
>PANX01000086.1 GCA_002707795.1 Maricaulis sp. | reverse complement strand
TTCAGGCGCACGATCGTGCCCAGATGATTGTCCAGGTTCTGGGCTTCCTGGAAATACTGGGCGCCTTCGCCCAGGGTGAGCAGCAGGGTGCCGTCGTCCAGGAACAGGATGCGGCCGCCGAAATGATAGCCGCGCTGCTTGTCGAAATTGACGCGGAACAGGGGTTCCACGCCTTCCAGTGCGCTGCCGTCCTCGCTCAGCCGGCCGCGGGCGAGCGCGGTGTGATTGGCGCGGGATGTGCCTTCGGCGAACGAGAAATACACCCAGCGGTTCTCTTCAAAATCGGGATGCAGCGCCAGTCCGAGAAGCCCGCCCTGATTGTCGACCAGGATGTCCGGCAACCCCTCGACCGGCGCCTCGCGCAGCGCGCCGTCATCGATATAGCGCAGGCGTCCCTCGCGCTCGGTGACCAGCATGTCGCCATCCGGCAGGAAGGCCATGGACCAGGGAAACTCGAGACCGGTCGCGACGGTCTCGACGCGGAAATCGGCCTGTTCGGTCTCGTGGATCGTGTCTTGCGCCATTGCCGGTCCACCAAGGACGGCAAGGGCGAGCCCGGCGGCAGCAACGCGCATGCTCATCTCCCTCATTGCCGGACCAATCTAGGGCGATGCGGCGCATGAATGAAGGGGCGGTTGCGGCTACCGCGAGATCGATCCGGCAAAGCTGGCCAGGCGGGGGGCGAGGCGCGGCTGGAAGGCGCTGACCTGGGACCAGCGGCGTCGCAGGCGGGCCGGCATCTCGGCGATGGACCCCGGCATCACGCCGGCGGCCTTCTCGGCGATCTCCCAGCTGCGGATCGCGGTCGAGGCGAGGCCGGGCACCAGGACGCGGCCCTGGTCGAGCGGTACTTCATAGCTGGCATAGTATTTCTTGTAGTGCAGACCGCCGCGGCCGAGATCGAGGCGTTCGATGCCGTGTTCCTCTGCCTGTTCGAACAGGCCGTGCAGCAGGAGGAGGCCCGGCGAATAACGGGCCAGTTCCGGGTCATAGGCCGGGAACCAGGAATGATAGACCCCACCAGCCTTGAGGCCGAACTCGACGGCGGCCAGCCGGTCGCCGAACCAGAGCGAGGCGGTCAGACCGGAGAAGTCCGCGGTATCGAGCGTGCGCAGATCGTTCAGGGTCTCGCGCACCCAGCCAATGCCGAACACATTCAGCTTGCCGGTCGTCTCGTACTGGGTCTGCTTCCAGGCATCCAGCCGGGCAAAGGCGCTGCCATCGGCATCGCCGATGACGACGCGTACGGGGCCGACATCGCGCTCGGCCGCGCGCTGGCGCCGGGCGGTCTTGCGGAAATGGTCACGGTATTCGGCGCGTTGGGCGGCAAAATAGGCATCGGCACCGCCGGCCAGATCGACCATCACCGAGCCGTCGCGGCTGCGGCGGGCGCGGTCGCAGCCGCCCCGGGCGCAATGCCAGTTGTCGAACACCATGGCGGAACCGCCGCAGGCGCGCACGATCCGCTCGAGCGGGATCTGCACGTCCGGCCGGGCGATCACGCCCTGGTAATCGCTCATCGGTGCCCCGACCGGGCGGATGACGCCGTCATGGGCGACATGGTGCGGGAAGAAGCCGGCGATCTCGCCATCCTGTTCCACAACGGCAATGCGGACGTCGGAACGGGCGCGGGCGATCGCGGCGGTGAACTCGTAACGGAAATAGGGGCTGATCAGGCGTCCCCGCGGGGCCGCCCAGGCGTTCCATTTCGCGACCAGCTCGCCGGTCATGTCTCCGATTGAAACGATACGCACGTGCATGCACGCTCTCCTACATCCCGTGGCGGGCGGGATGCAGGATCGGGGCCGTTTTCCCCTCCTGCGCGCGCGCTGCGGGCGGCCGATGGATGTGACAGCTTCTGTCGCGGCGGGCCGGCATTGTGGCCGCACACGACCGACTCACGCAGAATGACGTGCAAAGACAAGGCGACCCCATGATGCTGACCGAAATCGCTCCGGAAACCTGGCTCCTGCTTGGCGGGCTGGCGCTCGTCATCCTGCTCTTGGCCGTATTGCTCTTCCGGCGGCCGAAGGCACAGGACGGGTTTGCCGCCGACCAGGCCGAAACCCTGCGGGCCGAGCGTGACCAGTGGCGCGAAACCGCGGAACAGCGCGCGGCCGAGGCCGTGGAGGCGCGCGAGAAGCTGGCGCGCCTGGAAAGCGTGCGCGAGGAGCGCGACCGCCTGCTCAAACAGTCCGAGGAGTTGCGGGCCGAGCGGGACCGGCTGGCGTCCGACTTTGCCAGCCTGAAATCCGAGCACGACGCCACGCAGCGCCATCACGGGGAAAAGCTCGCCGAGCTCGAAAAGGCGCGCGAGCGGCTGAGCGAACAATTCAAGCTCACCGCAAACGAGATCCTCAAGGCGTCGGGTGCCGAGCTGAACAAGCAGAGCACGGAAAACCTGCAGACCCTGCTCAACCCGCTGCGCGAGCAGCTGAAGGATTTCCGCGAGAAGGTCGAGAAGGATGCGACCGAGCGCTCCGGACATGCCGGCGAGATCAAGCAATTGATGGAAACGGTGCGCAAGGACGCGCATCAGATGTCGGTGGACGCCAAGAACCTGGCCAATGCGCTGCGCTCTTCGTCCAAGGTGCAGGGCGATTGGGGCGAGATGGTGCTGGCCACCATCCTGGAACGCGCCGGGCTGCGCGAGAACGAGCACTATTTCACCCAGCAGACCGAGCGGAATGATGACGGCGCGCTGCTGCGGCCGGACGTGATCGTGGAAATGCCGGGCGAACACCGTCTGGTGATCGACTCGAAAGTCTCGCTGGTCGCCTTCGAGCGCTGCGTCAATGAAGAGGACGAAACCGCGCGCAAGGCGGCGCTCAAACAGCACATCGCCTCGGTGCGCGCCCACATCAAGGCGCTGGGCGAGAAGGATTATGCGCGTCTCTATGAGGGGGTGAACTTCACCCTCATGTTCGTGCCGCTGGAGGGCGCGGCCTCGTTGGCGCTGCAGAACGATCCGGAACTGTCCAGCTATGCCTGGGACCGCAATGTGATGATCGCCACGCCGACCACGCTGATGATGGCCATGCGCACGGTGGGCAATCTGTGGACGATCGACCGCCAGAACCGCCACGCCATCGATATCGCCGACCGGGCCGGCGCGCTCTACGACAAGTTCGAGGGCTTCGTGTCGGACCTGGAAACCGTCGGCAAGCGGATCGACGGCGCAAAGGATGCCTGGTCTGCCGCCAAGGGCAAGCTGGTCGAGGGGCGCGGCAATCTGGTGCGCCAGGCCGAGATGCTCAAGACGCTCGGGGCGAATGCCCGCAAGGCCCTGCCGAGCGAGTATCTCGACGCCGCCGGGCTGGACGAGGATGACGTGTCCGGCGGGGCGCCTGCCCTGTCTGCGCCGGAAGCGGCGTCAGAAGCGGCGAATTCTTGAACCGTCAAGCCGCTGCGACTATTTTAGGGTCATGGCTATACGTGACATTCTTACCGTCCCGGACCCGCGTCTGAAGGAAGTCTCCCAACCGGTCGACCGGGTGGACGACGAGCTCCGTGCGTTGATGGACGATATGCTGGACTCGATGTACGCGGCCGACGGCATCGGTCTCGCCGCAATCCAGATCGGTGTGCCCAAGCGCGTGATCGTGATGGATCTGGCCGGTTCCGGCGAGGAGCCGCAGCCGCGCTATTTCGTCAATCCGGTCCTGTCCGACCCGTCCGATACGCTGCGTCCCTATGAGGAGGGCTGCCTGTCGGTACCGGCCGTGTTCGACGAAGTCGAGCGTCCCGACCGTGTCCGCGTGCAATATCTCGACTATGACGGGAATGAGCGCGACGAGATCGCCGAGGGCATGTTCGCCGTGTGCATCCAGCACGAAATGGACCACCTGGAAGGCATTCTCTTCATCGACTACCTCTCGCGCCTGAAGCGGCAGCGGGCGGTGCAGAAGGTGAAGAAGGCCGAAAAAGACAAGTCCCGCGACGCGGCTTAGGGGCAGGTTCTTTTCCTCCCCATGGAATGGGGAGGGGGACCCGCGAAGCGGGGGAGGGGCCGCGGCCGCAGGCTGCGGAATGTCCGTGCCTAGCGTCGCTGTCCTCCGGCGCTTCGCGCCGCCCCTTCAACCCGATGCTGCGCATCGGCCCACTTCCCCACTCACGTGGGGAAGAAAGCGAGAACCCAACTTCCCACACCACTTTCCCCGGATTCATTCCGGGGTCTGGCGGCGTTTCAGATACAGGCTCAGCCGGGCCCCGGAACGGGGGCCGGGGGAAGTGGAGTCTGGGTGGGGAAGAAAACCACCAGACTCACGCGCAGAAGAAAACCACAAGCACCTACCCCCGCCCGTGCGGTCTCTCCAGATCCAGTGCCGGTCCCACCGGGACGATGCCGGTCGGGTTCACGCTTTCATGGCTGGCATAGTAGTGCGCCTTGGCGTGGTCGAAATTACACGTGTCCGCGATGTCGGGCCATTGGTAGAGCTCGCGCATGTATCCCGACAGGTTGGGATAGTCCTCGATCCGCCGGATATTGCACTTGAAATGCCCGTGATAGACGAGGTCGAAGCGCAACAGGGTGGGCAATAGACGCCAGTCGGCCTCGCTCGGCGTGTCGCCGGTCAAAAAGCGCGTCTCCGCCAGGATGCCCTCGAGCCAGTCCAGACTGTCGAAGAGCGGGCGCACGGCCTCTTCATAGGCGTCCTGTGTGGTCGCAAAGCCGGATTTGTAGACGCCGTTATTCACCGTCTCGTAGATGCGGTCGTTCAGCGCGTCGATCTCGTCGCGCTTGTCCTGCGGATACCAGTCGCCCGGTTTCGCACCGGCCCCGTCGAAGGCGGAGTTGAGCATGCGGATGATCTCGGCGCTCTCGTTCGAGACGATGCGGCCGGTCTGCTTGTCCCACAGCACAGGCACGGTGACGCGGCCGGAATAATCCGGCTCGCTCTCCAGATAGACCTGGTAGAGGAAGTCCTTGCCGAAGAGATCGTCGCCCACAATGCCGTCGCCGCGATCCTTGAAGGTCCAGCCATTCTCGCCCATCAACCAGTCGACGACGGAGACCGAGATCATGTCTTCCAGTCCCTTCAGCGCGCGGTAGATCAGCGTGCGGTGCGCCCAGGGACAGGCATAGGAGACATAGAGGTGATAGCGCCCGGGCTCGGCCTTGAAGCCGCCGCGGCCGGAGGGGCCGGGTTCGCCATCCGGCGTCACCCAGTTGCGCAATTGAGAGGCGGAGCGTTCGAAGCGTCCGCCGGTCTTGTCCGTATCATACCAGCGATCCTGCCACTGGCCGTCGACGAGGAGGCCCATCGGGTTCTCCTTTCCTGAAGTTGCGTGTGTGCCGGGTACCGGACCCGCAGCTCATGCTACGGGTCCGGCCGGTATCGGTTCCGCCTAGAAGCGGCCCGCCTGGAAGTCGCGCACCGCCTGGTGCAGCTCGGCTTCGGTATTCATCACGAAGGGACCGTAGCGCGCGACCGGCTCGTTGATCGGCTTGCCGGCAACCAGCAGCAGGCTGGCGCCTTCGGGGCCGGCGGTCAGCTCGATCGTGTCGCCGTCTTCCAGCACGCCCAGATCGGGATCGCTCACCCGGCCTTCGCCGGACGAGACCATGCCCTTGTAAACCGCGATGAAGGCGGTGTGATCGGTATCGATGCTTTCACGCAGCGTGGCACCCGGCTGCAGCACGATGTCGATCAGGGTCGGCTGGATCGAGACCGATTTCGCCGGGCCTTCAACGCCGCTGGCACTCTTGCCGGCGAGCACGCGCAGGGTCGCACCGTCGCGGGTTTCCACCGGGATATCGTCCTTGGCGAACTCCTGATAGCCCGGATCGGTCATCTTCATGTGTGAGGGCAGGTTCACCCACAGCTGGAAGCCCCAGAGGCGGCCATCCTCCTGCTCGGGAATCTCCGAGTGCACGATGCCGCGGCCGGCCGTCATCCACTGGATGCCGCCGCCCTCGATCACGCCGGAATGGCCCTTGTTGTCGCCATGGCGCATCTTGCCGTCCAGCATGATGGTCACGGTCTCGAAACCGCGGTGCGGATGGTTGGGGAAGCCGGCCATATAGTCCGCGCTGTCGTCGGAGCGGATCTGGTCCAGCATCAGGAAAGGGTCGAGATCCATCAGCCCGCGATGGCCCAGCATGCGGGTGAGTTTCACGCCGGCCCCGTCGGAGGTCGGCAGGCCGCGCGAGACCTTGGTGATCTTGCGCGGGCGGGTCAGGGTATCGGTCGCAGTCATGGCGATGCGCTCCTTTTCTGTAAGGCCGCTCGGGCCTTGGCTTGACCCCAAGATAGGCATGATCGGCCGTGCGACCCACCACGCTGGACGAAAAGGATTGTTTCCACTGCGGCAAGGATCGGGCAGGGTAATCCGCGATTGGGGAGAGAGATTGCCAATGAAACACCTGATGACCGGCCTCGTGCCGCTGGCCCTGGCGGCCTGTTCGCAGCCTGCAGACCAGGCCGGCCTGTTCGATCGTCTCGGCGCCTATTGCGGCCAGGCGTTCGAGGGGCATGTCGCCAGCGACGATCCGCGCGATGCCGACTGGGCGTCGCAGCGCCTCGTGATGCATGTGCGGGAGTGTTCGGACACGGAAATCCGCATTCCGCTGCATGTCGGGGAGGACCGGTCGCGGACCTGGGTGATCACGCGCATGGATGATGGCCATCTGCGTCTCAAGCACGATCACCGCCATGAGGATGGCAGCGAGGATGTGCTGACCCGGTATGGCGGCGACACCGTTTCGCCGCCGTCGGACGGCCGGGCCGAGTTTCCCGCCGACGACTTTTCGCGCGAACTGTTCGAGCGCGAGGGCATTCCGGCCTCGATGGAGAATGTCTGGTCGATCACGCTGACGGAGGACAGCTTCACCTATGCGCTCGACCGTCCGGAGCGGCATTTCGCGGCCGCGTTCGATCTGACCCGGCCCGTCGACGCTCCGCCCCCGCCCTGGGGCTTCGAATAGGGTTCAGGAACAAGCCCGAAAACAAGACGGGCCGGTCGTTGGGAAACCGGCCCGTCAGCTTCTCGATGTATAGAGGCGCCCGCAGCAGGATCGTTTCCTGCGAAATCGCTCCTGCCCCGGAATCCCGGGTGGTCGCGTGGTCGAACCGGTGAACCGGTGAACCGGTGAACCGGTTCCCACTTCACCTGACCACGCTCTAGTTATGCGGCTCTTCGTCGGTGTGGCATTCGCCAGAGGCGGCCACGTCCACGCCGGCGAGTTCGGCTTCGCAGGCATTGCCGTAGGTTTCGCCGTCGGAACCGCACACCGGAGCATACTCCTGGGTGCAGACCGCTTCGGCTTCCACCGCTTCGGCCGGGGTTTCAGCATCGACCGTCGCGTCGGCCGGCATGGTATCCGTACCGGTATCCTCGACGACCGTTTCGGCCGGGGTTTCGGTGACGGTTTCGCTCGCGACAGACGTGTCTTGCTGGGCAGCGTCCTGGGCTGCGGAGACGTCTTCGGGAGCCGTGCAGGCCATCAGAAGCGCGCCGCCCAGGAGGGCAGCGGAAATTTGCATGCGCATGTATGGTGTCCTTGACCCTCGTGCCATGATTGGCACGCGGGTGCGATTTACCATTATGCCCGTTATTGGGGTAGCGGGACGTTGATCGCCGGCCATCACGAATTATTGCGTGGCTGAAGCAAATCCCGTCCCGCCGTGATTGCTAGTCCGCGCGGCATTCGCCTTCGTGGACAACGCTGACGCCGGCCGAGGCGGCAGTGCAGGCATTGCCGTAGGTCTGGCCGTCGCAGCCGCAGACCGGGCGGTATTCCCGGGTGCACATCTGCGGCCGCGGCTGGCAGGTGCCGGGCGCGTCGGCCGCACCGCACATGGCGGCCTGTTCATAGCGGCAGTAACTGGCCTCCGGCGCACCGCCGCAGATCCGCTGGGGACGCGTATTGCCGCCGCACATCTCGCCGATACCGACGACGACCGGGGCCGGGCCGCCATGGCCCGGCGGCGGGCTGTCAGTGGCGGCGCAGGCGGCGAGCAGGGTCAGGGGCAGGACAAGCCAGGCGAGTTTCATGGGTGACGCTTCCTCTTGGCGTTTCATTGCCGGGGACGATATCACACCCCAAGCCCAACCTCAGATGAATGTTGATCGACAATGACGCTCCGCCTCGCCTTCATGGGAACGCCCGACTTCGCCGCCCGCTCGCTGGCCGAGATCGCTGCCGCCGGGCATGAGGTCGCCCGGGTCTATACCCAGCCGCCGCGCCGGCGCGGCCGCGGCCAGGCCGAGCAGAAGACCCCGGTCCATCAGCTCGCCGAGGTGCTGGGCATCCCGGTCTCGACGCCGGAGAGTTTCCGCGACCCGCAGGTGATCGAGGAATTTGCCTCGCTCGATCTCGATGTCGCCGCCGTGGTGGCCTATGGCCAGATCCTGCCGCAGGCGGCGCTGGACGCGCCGCGCCTGGGCTGTCTCAACCTGCACGCCTCCCTGCTGCCGCGCTGGCGCGGGGCGGCGCCGATCCAGCGCGCCATCATGGCCGGCGACGCGACGACCGGCGTGCAGATCCAGCAGATGGAGGCGGGTCTGGATACCGGTCCGATCCTGCTGTCGGAAACCGTCGCCATCGCCCCCACCGATACCGCGGCCAGCCTGCACGGCAAGCTGATGGAGACGGGCGCACTGATGTGGCCGCGCGCCCTGTCGGCGCTGGAGCGCGACAGCCTGGAAGCGGTGCCGCAGTCGGAAGAGGGCGTCACCTATGCAAAGAAGATCACCTCCGAGGAAGCGCGGCTCGACTGGACACGCCCGGCGGATGAACTGGCCAATCATGTGCGCGGCCTCTCCCCCTTCCCGGGCGCCTGGTTCGAGCTGGATACCGGCAAGGAGGCCGTGCGGGTGAAGGTGCTGATGGCGAAGGCCGAGACAGGCTCGGGCGCGCCGGGCGAAGTGCTCGACGGCAATCTGCTGATCGCCTGCGGTGAGGGCGCGCTGCGTCTGGTCCGCCTGCAGCGGGCAGGCAAGGGCGCCATGGACGCGACCGACTTCCTGCGGGGCAACAGCGTCGAACCCGGCACGGTGCTCGCCTGATGCCGCGCTACAAGATCACCATCGAGTATGACGGGACGCCCTTTGCCGGCTGGCAGCGTCAGGACAATGCCCCTTCCGTCCAGGCCTCGCTCGAGCGCGCCGCGGAACGGCTGGATGGTGCGCCGGTCCTGGTCTATGGCGCCGGCCGGACCGATAGCGGCGTACATGCGCTGGGACAGGTCGCGCACCTCGATCTCGTCAAGGATCTGGACGCCGGCAAGGTGCGCGATGCGCTGAACTATCACCTCAAGCCCGACCCGGTGGCGGTGCTCGAGGCGGAACGTGTCGACGATGAATTCCATGCCCGTTTCTCGGCGGCGAGCCGGCATTATCTCTACCGCATGATCGACCGCCGTCCGCCGCTCACGCTTGACCGCGGTCAGGTCTGGCGGGTGCCGAAACGCCTGGACGCCGAGGCCATGCATCACGCCGCCCAGGCGCTGCTGGGCCAGCATGATTTCACGACGTTTCGCGATGCCCAGTGCCAGGCGGAAAGCCCTGTGAAGACGCTCGATGCGGTGCAGGTTTCCCGCTATGGCGAGGAAGTGCAGCTGACCTGTTCGGCCCGCTCCTTCCTGCACCGCCAGGTGCGCTCCATGGTGGGCTCGCTGGTCGAGGTCGGCACGGGCAAGTGGAGCGCGAAGGATTTCAAGGCGGCACTGGACGCCGCCGATCGCAGCCGCTGCGGCCCGGTCGCGCCGCCGGACGGGCTCTACCTTGTTGCCGTGGACTACCCGCCGGACGCCTGAGGCGCGATCAGGGTGGCGAAGTAGACGGCGACCGCAATCTCGATCGCCAGCACCGGCACGGCGGCGGCCAGGGCCGAGGTGATGGTCGGCAGGCCCAGCGAGACATAGGCGATGCGCCAGTGCGCGAGGACGCGCAGATAGGGATAGACGAACAGCGCTATCCGCATCAGCTCGACCGGCAGCAGCCCGGCGGTGAACACGGTCCAGAACACGAAGAGATAGGCATACAGCCACAGGACCGCCCAGTTGTGCACCACGATCCAGCGCACGAAGCCGGCGCGGGCACCGGTGACGTGGGCGGCTGCGGCGGCCGCAATCGGGAACAGCACCCAGGACAGGCCCTGGATCAGGAATTCGTCGGCCCAGCTCAGTTCGCGGCCGACGGCCTGGCCGGCGACATGGATCATCGCGATCATCGGCACGGCGAAGAGAATCGCGGCGAAGGAGCGCCAGAACCCGCCCATCGACACATCGAATCCGGACTGCCAGTCCGGCCGGAAGGTGAAGATGCGCCAGCTCGCGCCCAGCGCGACCCAGGCTTCCGCGACCAGGCGCATCATTCCGGCGTATCCCTGAAATAGCGATCCAGGATGCGTGCATAGATGCGCGTCAGGCTCTCGATATCGCTGACGGGCACGCGCTCATTGACCTGGTGCATGGTCGCGCCGACGAGGCCGAACTCGGCGACGGGTGCATAGGCCTGGATGAAGCGGGCGTCGGAGGTTCCGCCGCCGGTGGTCAGGGCGGGCCGGCGCCCGGTTTCCGCTTCCACGCAATCCTGCAGCAGGCTGGTAAAGGCGCCGGCCGGCGTCAGGAAGGCTTCGCCGGTGACATGGATATCGGTCTTCACCTGCCCGTCGAAATGCAGGTTCACACCGGCCGCCTCATCCTCGATCCAGCGGGTCAGACCGGCGCCGGTATGGGCGATGTTGAAGCGGATATTGAACCGCGCCCGGGCGGTGGCGGGAATGACATTGGTGGTCGGATTGCCGACATCCACCGTGGTGATTTCCAGATTGGACGGCTGGAAGTGCGGCACGCCGCTGTCCAGCGTCCGCGCACGCAGCCGCGCCAGCAGGTCGAGCAAAGGCGGGATCGGGTTCTCCGCCCGTTCCGGATAGGCGACATGCCCCTGGCGGCCGGTGACGGTGATCTCGCAATTCAGCGATCCGCGCCGCCCCGACTTGATCGTGTCGCCCAGCGCATTGGGATTCGTGGGCTCGCCGACCAGGCAATGGTCGAAGGTCTCGCCCTCCGCTTCCAGCGCCTTGAGCACGGCCTTTGTGCCATTGACCGCCGGGCCTTCCTCATCGCCCGTGATCAGGAAGGCGATCGAGCCGTCCGGCGTGCCGGACGCGTCGAGATGGCGGCGCACGGCGGCGACCATGGCGGCGATCGCACCCTTCATGTCGGCCGCGCCGCGTCCCCACAGAACCCCGTCGGCTTCCTCGGCGGCAAACGGTGCGCGCTGCCAGCCGGCCTCGTCGCCGGGCGGCACGACATCGGTGTGTCCGGCAAACAGGAAACAGGGCGAGGCCGAGCCGAGGCGGGCATAGAGATTGTCGACTTCGCCGAAAGGATAGCGCCGGCAGTCAAATCCCATCGCCTCCAGCATGCCCTGCAGCACGTCCAGCGCACCGGCATCGGCCGGGGTGATCGACGGCCGCCGGATCAGCGCCTGGGCGATCGGGACTGGATTGGCGAGATCGAAGCCGGTTTCAGAGGTCAACAATAAGATCCTTGCCGAACATCAGGCCGGCATGCCGGCAGGCAGTCTTGAGACGCGAAAGCTTTTGTTCCTTCGAGAGGTTTACATCGACATACCAGTCATCGATCAGCTTTTCAGCATGTTTGGCCAGCGCCGGCGATCGCGGATAGAGCGCGTCCGGGGAATGCGCGACAATCCGGCGGTTTCGCGTGCCGGCTTGAGCGAGCACGGCCAGAAGGCCCGGGCGGGTCTTCTCCAGCCAGATCAGGCCCAGCCGGTAGGCGGCTTTCTGGCTGGAGGCGAAACAGGCTTTCTCCCCGAGCTGGACGAGATAATTGCCGGTTCGTCTTTCCGTCTCGTCATTCGGATCCTGCCAGTCGAGCGGCAATACCGAACTCATGCGATCCGGCGGCAAGGTCGAGCCCGTCCGGTCGAGCGGCGAAGTCGGGCTCAGGCGATCCGGCGGCAAGGCCGAGCCCGTCCGGTCGAGCGGCGAAGTCGGGCTCAGGCGAGCCGGCGGCAAGGTT
>PANX01000085.1 GCA_002707795.1 Maricaulis sp. | reverse complement strand
ATGTGCGCGTGAATGCTCTGGCGCTGGCTGCACTGCATGTCTGGCAGCGTCCGCTGCCGGATGTGCTGGCCGAGCGGATCATGGATCCGATCGGCTCGTCCGGCACCTGGGAGTGGCATGGCTATGAGAACAGTCATGTCGAGATCGGCGGGGAAGAGATGTGGTCGGTCTCCGGCGGCGGCCATTGGGGCGGCGGCATGATGATCTCGGCCTATGACCAGGCGCGCTTCGGCCTGCTGGGTCTCCATCGCGGCAACTGGGATGGCGAGCAATTGCTGTCCGAGAGCTGGTATGAGCGTTCGCTGACGCCGACCGATGTGATGCCGTCCTACGGCTATATGAACTTCTTCCTCAACACGCCGGGCGATGAGCGCGCGGCGATCGCCGTGGAGGAGGCGCCGGCCGGAAGCTTTGCCTATCTGGGTGCCGGCGCGAACATGATCTTCATCGATCCAGAGCACGACATCGTCGCCGTCGTCCGCTGGATCGATGCCGGCCAGCGCGGCGCATTCATCCGCCATCTGATGGCGGCGGTGGAGGAGTAGGGTCAGAGGCGGCGAGCGCCGGTCAACCTGTCCGTTTGTGCTATTGCGCATCGCGCCATGCTGCGCCCAATCTGCTGCGATGACGGCAGAGCCAGGGGGATGGCGTGGATCGCTTGTGGATGACAACGGCGCTGGCCCTGTGCCTGGGCGCGGCAGGACTGGATCAGGTTTCGGCCCAGACAGCGGTCCAGACGGCCGGGCAGGCTGTCCCGGCCGCAACGGCGCCGGCGGAACGCTCCGACGACGAGTTGTGGAACGAGCTGAAGGCACTGTCCGGCTCGCCGGTCGAGGACGGGCTGTGGGAGGCCGCCGAGGCGGCGACCGAGCATGTCTTCGGATCGGCGCTGGAGCGCGAGACCGGCGAGAAGGTGTTCGAGACCATCGCCGCGGCGCTGGAGCGCGACTGGCGCGGGGCGGCACAGCTGGCGGGGCCGGAAATCCTGTCGGCCTATCTGCCCGGCGTCGGCCAGTATATCGAACTGGTGCAGAGCGCCGCGCAGCAGATCGACCGGGTGACCGATGAATGGGCTGCCCAGCTTTACGATCATGACTCCTATCGCTGGGTGGAGGAGCAGGTCGCGGCGGAATACACCCGTCTGCGCGCGCCGATGGTCGACCAGCTGAACGAGCCCTTCTACGGCTATATCGACGATGACAGCTATGCCTTCATGCCCAGCTATGCGCTGCCGGTCGGGTCGCAGGCCCAGATCCGGGCGCGGGCCTTCGAGGCGCAGCTGTTCGAGCGCTTCATGCAACAGCCCTTCATGGATGAGCTGACCGCGACCGACTACACCTCCAATGGCGGCGGGGTGGGCGGGCTCTACACCCGGTCCTATCCGGCGATGGTGCGCGAGATCCTGGGCTATGAGCCCGAGCCGCGGCGGCTGTTCAATTATTTCTACCACCGCGCCACGCGGCAGAATCTCCAGACCTATTTCGACCTGCACGAATATGTCGAGGCCGAGCATATGCGCCGCCGGGCGCGCGAACGCCGGCAGGCGGTGATCGACGCCTATCGTGCCGCGCTGGCCGAGCAGAATACACCGCAGCCCTATCTGGTGATGGCGTGTGGTCCCGCGTCCGGTTTCCAGCCCGGTTTCGACGGCGAAGTGCACGAGGATGAGGGCAATCGCCGGGTGCGGGAATTCCGGACCCAGCTCTATGCCGCGGCCGAACAGAACGGTGTCGATGCCTATGCCATCGAAGCCCAGATGGCGCAGTCGGTGTCGGCCGGGCTACTGACCGATGTGGCCTTCGAGTTCGATACGTCCAACCTGGAAGAGCGCCCGCTGGGGGCACGATACAACGCTCCGGTCTCGCTGCACCTGCCGCCGGACATTCTGGGCATTGTCTGGTCCGGCAGCCCGGCCTCCTTTGCCGGCGCGGCGCGGACATCGCACCTCGCCCTGGGCAAGGCCTATCTGGATATCGGCCCGGAATTGCTGCAGGACCGGTTCGCGTCGGCGCAGGCTGTCGCCCGTGTCGAGGACAGTGCCGCACCGCTGGTGGTGACTGTAACCGGGCTCGACTATCAGTATGCCCACAGGCTGTTCCCCAATCGCGGTATTCACGCCCGGCTGGGAACCGGAGTGCAGGTCTGTTTCGAGGGGGAGACCCTTATCGATACGACAATCCGCACGGAGGAATACCATGTGCGGCCGAACGATATGAGCCTGAACAGTTCCCGCGCGATGGGCGTTTCGACGATGGAAGGCGTTGCGCGGACCCTGTCCCGGCTTGCCGACATGATCGCGGCGCAGGGTAATCCGCGGCTGCAGACCTATCTGCGCGGCGAGGCGCCGCAGCACATGCTGACCGGCGCCGCGGCCGAGCGTGCCGCGCAGATCGCGCGCGGTCAGCGCCGGATGGCTGCAGCTTCAGCCCCTGCCTCCGCGCCGCCCGCTGTGCCGCGTTCGACCGTCGAGCGCATGCGCGAGCTGGAGGAATTGCGCGAGGCCGGCATGATCGGTGCGGACGAGTTTGAGCGGTTGCGGTTGGAGATTCTCGGTACGCTGACCAGCGGAGACTAGCCGCCGGCATTCATCTCTGCGGGCTGAAGCGTTCGGTCATGGAGTGGCGTGAGCCGGGATGGGTCAGGCGGGCGTAGGTGACGACGTCCTGGCCCTGGAAGGTGCGGCGCTCCAGCACGAGGCAGGCTGCGCCGGGTTCGACGCCGAGACGGCGGGCGAGGTCTGCATCGGCATTGACGGCGGAGACCGTGTGTTCGGCTTCGGTCCAGGGCGCGGCGCGCAGCAGCCAGCCGCCGGGGCCTTCCGTGTCGAAACCGGCCTGGGCGGCGCCGGGCAGAAGGGCGAGATTGATCCAGCGTTCCTCGAACTCGACGATCTCGCCATCGGCCGTGTGCAGGCATTCCACATGCTGCAGACGTGCGCCGGGCGGCAGGCGCATCGCCTTGGCGATCGCGGGCGAGGCGGGCACGGTGTCGTCGGTCTCGCAGACATAGCCATAGGTCTGGCCGCGGGCGGGAATGGCCTTGGCCATGTCGACGATTTTCAGCAGGGCGGCAGGCGCGTCGGGCTGGGCCACGAAGGTCCCGGCGCGGCGGCGGCGGACCAGCAGGCCGTCCTCGGTCAGCTCCCGCAGGGCGCGGTTGACCGTCATGCGGGCCGTGGCGAGCGATTGCGAGAGATCGGCTTCCGAGGGCAGGCGGTCGCCCGGCTTCCAGGCACCGGAGCGGATCTGCGCCGTCACGGCGCGCTTGATCTGGTCGTAGACCGGTCCGTGTCCGTCCAGTTCGATGGCCTCGATCTGCGGCATCAGCCCCCTCCGTGCAGCAGGTCCGCAATGGCGGTGCGATAGGCGGCCAGCGCGCTTTCCCGCGCCCGGGCGCGGCCTGCCGTCACCTGCGCCTGTCCGCCGACATGCACCGAGCGGACACATCCCTTGTCGCCGCAGAATATCCAGCTGTCCAGCAAGGCGTCCGCAGATCGTCCCGTCAGGTGCGGATTATCCGTGTCCAGTTCGACGAAATCGGCACGCTGGCCGGGGGCGAGACCGGTGGCGGGCTGTTTCAGGGCTTGGGCACCGCCGGCGAGGGCAGCCTCGAACAGGGTGCGCCCGGTCGACTGTCCCGGCGCGGCGAGGGCATTGCGGCGGCGGGCGGTCAGGCGGACGCCGTATTCCAGCAGGCGCAGCTCCTCGGCAAGATCGATGCGGATATGGCTGTCCGAGCCGATGCCGATCCGCCCGCCGGCCTCGAGATAATCGCGCGCCGGAAACAGCCCGTCGCCCAGATTGGCCTCGGTCAGCGGGCACAGGCCGGCCACGGCGCCGGAGCGGGCGAGGGCGGTTGTTTCGCCGGCGTCCATATGGGTCGCGTGCACGAGGCACCAGTCGGCATTAACTGCGACATGGTCCATCAGATGGGCGACCGGGCGCCGTCCCGTCGCCGCGATACAATCCTCAACCTCTTGTTTCTGCTCGGCAATATGGATGTGGAACGGGGCGTTTTCCACAAGTGGCAGAATGGCAGAAATATCCTTAACGGGGGCGGCGCGCAGGGAGTGCGGCGCCAGGCCCAGCCGGGCATGGGGCAGGGCTGCGACATGCGCCTGCGCCGCTTCGACAAGCGCGGCATAGCTGTCCGGATCGTTGAGAAAGCGGCGCTGGCCATGGCTGGCCGGGGCGGCGTTGAAACCGCCATAGCGGTAATACACGGGCAGCAGGGTGAGGGCGATCCCGGTCGAAGCGGCGGCGGCGCACACCCGTCCGGCCATCTCGGCGCGGTCGTCATAGGGCGTGCCGTCGGGACCGTGATGGAGATAGTGGAACTCGCCGAGAGAGGTGAAGCCGCTCTCCAGCATCTCCACCTGCACCCAGGCGGCAATCGCCTCGACATGCTCCGGGGTGAGGCGGTCGTTGAAGGCGTACATCAATTGCCGCCAGGACCAGAAACTGTCCTCGCCCTCGCCGCGGCGCTCGGTGAGGCCGGCCATGGCGCGCTGGAAGCTGTGCGAGTGCAGATTGGCGAGGCCCGGCACGACTGTGCCCAGCCGGGTCGCGTCCTTCGCGGGCCGTGTGTCCGTGTCGATACCGGCGATCCGTCCGGCCGCGTCGACACGGATCGTAACGCCATCGGCCCAGCCATCGGGCAGGAGGGCGGACTGGCAGTAAAATTCAGCCATGGCGGCATGACCCCGCTGGACAGACTCGGTTTGAGGAATTTATTGTATAGACAATTAGCCGCATGCAAAGGCCGTCCCATGCAATTCGACCGTCTTCTCACGAATGCGCGCCTGGCGACAATGGTGCCGGGCGGTGCCGCCTATGGCGCCATCGAGGGCGGCGCGATCGGGATTTCCGGCGAGCGGATCGCCTGGGCGGGCCCTGTGGCCGAGGTGCCGGGCGAAGCTGCTGTCACCGAGAATATGGACGGGCGCTGGATCACGCCGGCCCTGGTCGATTGCCACACCCATCTCGTCTTCGCCGGCGACCGCTCGGACGAGTATGAGCGCAAGCTGGCGGGCGAGGATTATGCCGCCATTGCCCGCGCCGGCGGCGGGATCCGCAAGACCGTCGAGGCGACGCGCAAGGCCGGTGCGGCCGAGCTGGCCGCCGGAGCGCTGTCGCGGCTCGATGCATACGCGCTGGAAGGCGTTGGCACGGTCGAGATCAAGTCGGGCTATGGCCTCACCCACGACAGCGAACTGGCGCAGCTGAAGGCGGCGCGCGGGGTTGGTCTGGCCTCGGGCATGCGCATTTCCGCGACCCTGCTGGCGGCGCACACCGTGCCGGTGGAGTATGAGGGCCGCCCGGGCGCCTATATCGACGAGGTCTGCATCCCGCTGGTGCGCGAGGCCGCACGGACCGGGCTGGCCGATGCGGTCGATGCCTATTGCGAGGGCATTGCCTTCACGCCGGAAGAGACGCGCCGTCTGTTCATCGCCGCCAAGGCGGCCGGCCTGCCGGTGAAGCTGCATGCCGACCAGCTCTCCGATACCGGCGGCGGCCAGCTGGTCGCCGAGTTCGGCGGCCTGTCGGCGGACCATATCGAATACACGAATGAGGCGGGCATTGCCGCGATGGGCAAGGCGGGCACGGTGGGCGTGCTGCTGCCCGGCGCCTTCTATGCCCTGCGCGAAACGCAAAGACCGCCGGTCGAGGCGATGCGCGCGGCCGGTGTGCCGATGGCCGTGGCGACCGACGCCAATCCGGGCACCTCGCCGCTCGTCTCGCTGCTGACGGCCGCCAACATGGCCTGCACGCTCTTCCACCTGACCGTGGAGGAGGCGATCGCGGGCATTACCCGTGAGGGCGCCCGGGCGCTGGGTCTGGCCGGCGAGATCGGCACGATCGAGGCCGGCAAGATGGCGGATCTCGCCGTCTGGGACATCGAGCGTCCGGCGGAACTGGTTCAATGGATCGGAAAACGGCCCCTGCATGGCCGTATCCTGGGAGGAGAATGGCTGTGAGTTCGGTGACCGTAACCCCCGGCAGGATGACCCTGGCCGACTGGGCCGCAATCTGGCGCGGTGCCGGCGTGACGATCGACCCGGCCGCAAAGCCGGATGTCGATGCCGCGGCGCAGACTGTCGACGACCTCATCGCCTCGGGCCGGGCGGTCTACGGGCTCAATACCGGTTTCGGCAAGCTGGCCCAGACCCGCATCGCCAATGAGGAACTGGCGACGCTGCAGGAAAGGCTGGTGCTGTCGCATGCTGCCGGCGTCGGCGATGCGCTGCCCGAACCGGTCGTGCGCCTGATCCTGGCCCTGAAGATGGCCTCGCTGGCCCGCGGTGCTTCCGGCGTGCGCTGGACGACGATCGTGGCGATCCAGGCGATGCTGGACACGGGCGTGCTGCCGGTGATCCCGTCCCAGGGCTCGGTCGGGGCCTCCGGCGATCTCGCGCCGCTGGCCCACATGTCTGCCGCCCTGATCGGGGCGGGTGAGGCGACGTACCAGGGCGAGCGCCTGCCGGCCGCGGACGCGCTGAAAAAGGCCGGGCTGGAACCGGTCCGGCTGGGCCCCAAGGAGGGACTGGCGCTCTTGAACGGGACGCAGGCTTCGACAGCGCTGGCACTGGCCGGCCTGTTCGAGGTGGAAAGCGGTTTCCAGGCGGCGTTGCTGTCCGGCGCACTGTCGGTCGAGGCGGCCAAGGGCTCGGTCGCGCCGTTCGATCCGCGCATCCACCAGCTGCGCGGCCATCCCGGCCAGATCGATGTGGCGCAGAGCTTGCGCGATTTGCTCGAGGGATCGGGCATCCTCGCCAGCCACGAGAATTGCGACAAGATCCAGGATCCGTACTGCCTGCGCTGCCAGCCGCAGGTGATGGGCGCGGTGCTGGACCTCCTGCGCCAGGCCGGCCAGGTGCTGGAACGCGAAGCCAATGCCGTCACCGACAATCCGCTGGTCTTCACCGATACCGGCGAAGCCATCTCCGGCGGCAATTTCCACGCCGAACCGGTCGCCTTCGCGGCCGACCAGATCGCCATGGCCGCCTGCGAGATCGGCTCGATCTGCGAGCGCCGCATCGCGCTTTTGACCGATCCGGCCGTTTCCGGCCTGCCAGCCTTCCTGACGCCCAATCCGGGCATCAATTCCGGCTTCATGATCGCCCATGTCACGGCCGCGGCGCTGGTCTCGGAGAACAAGCAGAAGGCGTATCCGGCCTCGGTCGACAGCATTCCCACCTCGGCCAACCAGGAAGACCATGTCTCCATGGCGACGCATGGCGCCTTCCGCCTCCTGAAAATGGCGGAGAACCTGCACAATGTGGTGGCGATCGAGACGTTGTCCGCCGTGCAGGGGATGGAGTTCCACGACGGGCTGACCTCATCGCCGCGGCTCGAGGCCGTGCGGAGATGTTTGCGCGAGGCGGTTCCCGCCTACGGCGACGACCGCTATTTTGCGCCCGATATCGCCAGCGCCCGTCGCCTGGTGACGGGCAGGGGGCTCGTCGCGGCAGCGGGTGAATTGCCCGGGATTGCCTAGATGAACGTCTTCTTCGA
The DNA here is from genome assembly GCA_002707795.1 of Maricaulis sp. Classification (GTDB taxonomy): domain Bacteria; phylum Pseudomonadota; class Alphaproteobacteria; order Caulobacterales; family Maricaulaceae; genus Maricaulis; species Maricaulis virginensis. The sequence continues at coordinate 6,972 of PANX01000085.1, read as the reverse complement.
GAAACGCGGAAGCTCGCCGCTGATCGTGTCCATGCCGCATTCGGGAACCCATCTGCCCGACGGGATGGCCGAGCGGATGACCGAGGCGGCACGCGGCCTGCCGGACACGGACTGGCATGTGCCGGAGCTCTACGATTTTCTCGACGAGCTCGGCGCCAGCACGATCCGCGCCACCCATTCGCGCTATGTCATCGACCTCAATCGCGACCCGACAGGCGCCTCGCTCTATCCCGGCCAGGCGACGACGGAACTGGTGCCGACGACGCTGTTCGACGGGTCGCCGGTCTACCGGCCGGGCGAGGAACCGGACGAGGACGAGATCGAGCGGCGCCGCACGGATTATTACGATCCCTACCACCGCGCCCTGACCGAGATGATCGTCAAGGTGCGCATGGAGCACGGCTATGTCGTGCTGTGGGACGCCCATTCCATCCTCGATGAAGTGCCGCGCCTGTTCGAGGGCGTGCTGCCGGATCTCAATCTGGGCACGAATGGCGGGGAGAGCTGCGACCGGACCATCGAGCGCTGGGCGGTGAAGGCGATGATGGATCACGAGGATTATGCCTCCATCGTCAATGGCCGGTTCAAGGGCGGCTGGATCACGCGCGCCTATGGCCGCCCGGGGCTCAACGTGCATGCCCTGCAGATGGAACTCGCCCAGTCGGCCTACATGGACGAGGGCGAACCCTGGACATTCAGCGAAGACAAGGCGGGCAGGCTGCGCCTGGCGCTCAAGGACACAATGAAGGCGGCCCTGAAGGCGGCCGCGATGCTCTATTCCGGAGAGGTGAAGTAGTTGGCGCCGGGCTGTGGGCAAGAATGTTCTCCGATGGGTGAAAGGCAAGCGAAACGGTGCGAGCGCGTCATCCTTCCCCTTGATGGGGAAGGTGGCCCAGCGCGCAGCGCTGGGCCGGAAGGGGTGAATCCCGGTGCTCGATAGCTTGCAGAAACCTCGCCCCCNCCCCCNCCNCCNCNNCNNNGCTGCGGTCCTCCTCCCCCATCAAGGGGGAGGATGGCGCTCCGCTATCGCGCTTTATTCGCCACGGCCCGTTTTGAAGGAAAGTCTCTTATGAATNCCCGCCGCGACAATTCCCGCATCATCCGCGCCAGGCACGGCAGTGAACTCGACGCCACCCACTGGGCGGCCGAGGCGCCGCTGCGCATGCTGATGAACAATCTCGACCCCGAAGTGGCCGAGAAGCCGGAAGAACTGGTTGTCTATGGCGGGATCGGCCGGGCCGCGCGCGACTGGGAGAGTTTCGACCGGATCGTTGCGACCCTGAAACGGTTGAAGGAAGACGAGACGCTGCTGGTCCAGTCCGGCAAGCCGGTGGGCGTGTTCCGCACCCACAGGGACGCGCCGCGGGTGCTGATCGCCAATTCCAATCTCGTGCCCCACTGGGCAAACTGGGACCATTTCCGCGAGCTCGATAAGAAGGGGCTCATGATGTACGGCCAGATGACGGCCGGGTCCTGGATCTATATCGGCAGCCAGGGCATCGTTCAGGGCACGTACGAGACCTTCGTCGAGGCCGGGCGCCAGCATTATGACGGCGATCTGGCCGGCCGCTGGATCCTGACCGGCGGCCTGGGCGGGATGGGCGGCGCCCAGCCGCTGGCCGCGACCATGGCGGGCGCCTCCATGCTGGCCGTGGAATGCCAGCCGAGCCGGATCGAGATGCGCCTGAAGACCGGCTATCTGGACCGCAGGGCCGACACGCTGGACGAGGCGATGGACATCATCAACGACGCCGTGGCGAAGAAGGAAGCCGTCTCGGTCGGCCTGCTGGGCAATGCGGCCGAGGTGTTCCCGGAGCTGGTGAAGCGCGGCATCAAGCCGGACATGGTCACCGACCAGACCTCGGCGCACGACCCGGTCAATGGCTATCTGCCCGCCGGCTGGAGCCTGGCCGAATGGGACGAGAAGCGCGAGAGCGATCCCGCTGCCGTCGAAAAAGCCGCCAAGGCCTCGATGGCCGTGCAGGTAAAGGCGATGCTCGACTTCTGGGAGATGGGCATCCCGACGCTCGACTATGGCAATAATATCCGCCAGATGGCCCAGGATGAGGGCGTTGCGAACGCCTTCGATTTCCCCGGTTTCGTGCCGGCCTATATCCGCCCGCTCTTCTGCCGCGGCATCGGCCCCTTCCGCTGGGCGGCGCTGTCGGGCGATCCGGAGGATATCTACAAGACCGACGCAAAGGTGAAGGAACTCATCCCGGACAACCCGCACCTGCATCGCTGGCTCGACATGGCGCGCGAGCGCATCCGGTTCCAGGGCCTGCCGGCGCGGATCTGCTGGGTCGGGCTGGGCGAACGGCACAGGCTGGGCCTCGCCTTCAACGAGATGGTGGCGAAGGGCGAACTTTCGGCGCCCGTCGTGATCGGCCGCGATCATCTCGATTCAGGCTCGGTCGCCAGCCCCAACCGGGAAACCGAGGGCATGATGGACGGGTCCGATGCCGTCGCCGACTGGCCGCTCCTCAACGCGCTGCTCAACACCGCCTCCGGCGCCACCTGGGTCTCGCTGCATCATGGCGGCGGGGTCGGCATGGGCTATTCCCTGCATTCCGGCCAGGTCGTCATGGCCGACGGCACACCGGAAGCCGCCAAACGCGTCGGCCGCGTCCTGTGGAACGATCCTGGCACCGGCGTGATGCGCCATGCCGATGCGGGGTATGACATCGCGAAGGATTGCGCGCGGGAGCAGGGGCTGGATCTGCCGAGCGTGGTGTAGGACTTTCGCAGCTGCTTTCCCCGGAGGAGCGGAGCGAATTCCGGGGCATGGCGGCGCGGGCCGTGGTGCGAAGTTGTCGACAACGCCAGACCCCGGAACACGTGTTCAGCCCGGGGGAAGTGGTAGAATAATCCCGCCTCCAACACCGTCATTCCGGCGAAAGCCGGAACCCAGATCGTAGAGCGCAGCGACAACCCGATTGGCACGATCCCGCTTTGTGATCTGGGCCCTGACTTTCATCAGGGTGACGACCCGTAGACCGGGACGGTAAGCGCCGTCTGCTCGATGGAAAAGCCGCCTGTCCCCCGCTCCGCCAGCGCGAAACCCCTTCTCCCCATCCGGGGAGAAGGTGGCCGAAGGCCGGATGAGGGGCGGCCGCGTGAGCGGCCAGTCAAACGGGCGCCCTTGCGGGCGCGCCCCTCACCCCTCGCTGCGCTCGGACCTCTCCCCGGCGGGAGAGAGGTGGCGTTGCGCCGGGATGACAATGGAAATCGGGAGCAATAGAAACATGGCAACGAATCCCCGAGGAGCCCCGCCATGTCCGACGCCTTTTTTGCCGATCTTCGTGCCGAGCTGGAAAATATCGAGGCGGACGGGCTCTACAAGCGTGAGCGGATCATCACCTCGCAGCAATTCTCCGAGATCGATGTGCGGGCGAATGGCGATGAGAGCCATGTCATCAATTTCTGCGCCAACAACTATCTCGGCCTGGCCAACCGGCCGGAACTGATCGAGACCGCCAAGGCGACCCTGGACAGTCATGGTTTCGGCGTGGCCTCGGTGCGCTTCATCTGCGGCACGCAGGACCTGCACAAGCAGCTGGAGGCGAAGATCGCCGAATTCACCGGCTGCGAGGACGCCATCCTCTACGCCGCCGCCTTCGACGCGAATGGCGGCGTGTTCGAACCGCTGCTGGGGCCGGAGGATGCGATCATCTCCGACGCGCTCAACCACGCCTCGATCATCGACGGTGTGCGCCTGTGCAAGGCGAAGCGCTATCGCTACGCCAATTCGGACATGGCCGATCTGGAGACCCAGCTGAAACAGGCCCGGGCCGACGGCGCGCGCCACATCCTGATCGTCACCGACGGCGTGTTTTCCATGGACGGCTATATCGCCAATCTGCCGGAGATCGTGCGGCTGGCGAAACAGTATGATGCGCTGACCATGGTGGATGATTGCCACGCGCACGGCTTCATGGGCGCGAAGGGGCGCGGCACGCCGGAACATTGCGGCGTTTTCGGCGAGATCGACATCATCACCGGCACGCTGGGCAAGGCGCTGGGCGGGGCGATGGGCGGCTTCACCGCGGCGCGCAAGGAAATCGTCGACATGTTGCGCCAGCGCTCGCGGCCCTATCTCTTCTCCAATTCGCTGGCGCCGGCCATTGCAGGCGCCTCGCTGAAGGCGCTGGACATGGTGGCCGAAGGCGACGATCTGCGCGCGCGCCTGTTCGACAATGCCAAGCGCTTCCGCGCCGGCATGAGCGAGGCCGGTTTCGACCTCCTGCCGGGCGAGCATCCGATCATTCCGGTGATGCTGGGCGATGCGAAACTGGCCCAGGAAATGGCGGCGAAACTGATGGATGAGGGCGTCTATGTGATCGGCTTCTTCTATCCGGTGGTGCCCAAGGGCAAGGCCCGTATCCGCACCCAGATGTCCGCCGCCCACACGCCGGAGATGATCGACCGCGCCGTCGCCGCCTTCACCAGGGTGGGCAAGGCGATGGGCGTGATCTGACTTTCCTCCCCACGCGGCGGNGAAGAAAGCACCGTACTGCGGGACGGGCGCCATCGGTTTCCCGCTGCCCCTTTGCCCGAATGGCGCTAGTATTGTCCGGCAGTTTCGCCCTTGCGGCGAAGTTCTGCATCCGAATGATCGCTTGGGGGCATCACACGGGTAACGGTGACACAGGGGACCGATATGACGGATACCAGCGAAATGCGCGCCAGCAGCGCTCGTCCTTCCGACGAGATGCTGCCCTTCCTCAATAATTTCCACGACATCTTCACCACGCTCGGCGTGCTGATCCTGCTGGGCGGGCTCGGCGCCGGCGCCGGCCAGGTGATGGCCGGGCTCGACATGGCCGAGGGCAGCCAGGCCTGGCAGAACATATTGATGGCGCTGATCGGCGGTATCGCCGTGTTCGCCTGGTTCCTGTCCGCCCTGCTGGTCGGCAAACAGCGCCGCATCCTGCCCGGCATCGTGCTGTCGGGTGTGTTCGGTGTCGCGACAGCCATCGTGCTGGTCTGGGGCTATGCCCAGTTCCTGATCCACGTCACGGGTATTTCCGAAAGCAGTTTCGAGCTGGGCAGCGAGAGCGCCGAAAACATGGCCTTCGGCCGCGACGCGGTGATGGCGGTGGTGTCGCAGATCCCGCTTTCCGTGCGCGTCATGCCGGTCGTGTTCGGCCTCGCCTTCGTGCTGCCGATGATCGCCTATTACCGCGTCTATCGCCTGCCGTTTGCCGGCGGTCTGGTCGGCGCCGGCACGGTGATGACGGCCGTGCTGACCCTGCTCGTCATCGAGCCCTATACGGCCATTGTCTGGATGCCGACGATCAATGTCGCCGCCGGTGCTGCCCTGCTGCTGGCGGGGATCATGTTCGATGCTCGCGACCCGGGCCGCGAAACGCGCCTGTCCGGCACGGCCTTCTGGCTGCATTTCTTTGCCGCCCCGATCCTGCTGGGCGCGGTGCTCAACATGGCGCAGGTCGGCCTCACGCTCGGCGAGAGCGATTTCGCGAATCCTGACGCGATCAATTTGTTTGCAGCCCTGGCGGCGGACAGTGCCGAGGCNATGCGCCTCGCCGTGACAGCCCTGGTGGTGATCGGCCTGTTTGCGCTGGTCTCGCTGCTGATCAACCGGCGCGCGCTGATCGTCTCCGGCCTGGTGACCGCGGGCGTGTCGATCGGCGTCATCGTCAATTCGACCGATCTGGGTGCCGGCGTGGTTGTCGCCGTGACGCTGCTGGTGCTGGGCGGGATTGTTGTCCTGCTGGGCGCGGCGTGGAACCCGGTGCGCCGGCTCCTGCTTCTGCCCATCCCGCAGGACGGCCCCCTCGGCCGCATCTTCCCGCCGGTCAGCGCCGCCGAAGGCTGACCGCCCGCGTCGGCAAAGGAATGAGGCCGCCCTGCGCAAGAGCGGGGCGGCCTTTTTCTTTGCCTGATGCCGGTCACGCCCGGCCATTTACGCTGCTGCCAGGAACACCGATCATGGCAGCCGCAACGGGAGGCGAGAGGACATGACCCACGATACGGACGCCATCATCATCGGGGCCGGGGCTGTCGGGCTGGCCTGTGCCTATGCCCTGGTGCAGCGCGGTTTCGAGACGATCGTGCTGGAGAAGGAAAAGGCGATAGGGCAGGGCGTCTCCTCGCGCAATTCCGAGGTGATCCATGGCGGGCTCTACTATCCTTCAGGTTCGCTGAAGGCGCGGCTGTGCGTCGAGGGCCGCCGCAAGCTGTATGACTTCCTCGCCAGCCATCATGTGGCGCATGAGATGTGCGGCAAGCTGGTCGTGGCGACCGAGCCGCACGAGATCGAGCGGCTGGATGCGATCCTCGACCAGGCTGTCGCGAACGGTGTGGAGGGCATGCAGCGCCTCACCGGCGCGGAAGCGCGGGCGCTGGAGCCGGGGCTGCGGGCCGAGGCAGCGCTGCTCTCGCAGACCAGCGGTGTGATGGATGCCCATGGCTATATGGACGCGCTGGCCGGCGAGATCTCCGCCCGGGGCGGGGCGATTGCCGTCAATACGCCGTTCGCCGGTGCGCGGCCTCTGGAGGGCGGCGGCTTTGCGATCCGCACGGGCGGCGATCATGCGACCGAGGTCACGGCGCGTCATCTGGTGATCGCGGCCGGTCTGGGTGCCCAGGCGGCCGCCGGCACGGTGGAAACCTATCCGGCCGACGCCATCCCGCCGCTGCATCTGGGCAAGGGCGTCTATTTCACCATGGCCGGCAGAGCGCCGTTCCGGCATCTCGTCTACCCGCTGCCCATTCCCGGCGCGCTGGGCACGCATTACCGCCGCGATCTGGGCGGGCAGGCGCGGTTCGGGCCGGACCTGGAGTTTGTCGCGAACGAGGATTACAGCGTCGACCCGGCCCGCGGCGAGGCCTTCTACGCCACGATCCGCCGTTTCTGGCCGGACCTGCCCGATGGTGCCCTGGTGCCCGATTATGCCGGTATCCGCCCCAAACTTCACGGGCCGGGCGAGCCCATCCCGACTGGCGCAT
>PANX01000084.1 GCA_002707795.1 Maricaulis sp. | reverse complement strand
TGACGCGCCGGCCCCTTCGACCCCTCCTTCGCCAAGGCTATGGAGGGCCCACTTCCCCACGAGGTGGGGAAGAAAGAGAGTGTGGCGCTTTCCCCGGATTTATTCCGGGGTCTGGCGGCGTTTCAGATGCAGGCTCAGCCGGACCTCGGCACAAGGCCGGGGGAAGTGGGGCGTGATGGGAAAGGGGAAACGCCGGAACTTACCCGGCCGCCTTGACGCGCCGGACCTGGCAGGTGGCGCTCGAGCGGGCGGCGATTTCGCCGGAGGGGGTCCAGATCGTGCCTTCCATGAAAGCCACCCGGCCGCCGATTTTCGTGGCGACACCGCGGGCCCGGCAGGGTTCGACGGGCAGGGGCGCAAAGAAGCTGGTCTTGATCTCCAGCGTCGGTACGCCGCACATGAAACGCTCGGACACCAGGACAGCCAGCGACATCACCTCGTCGAGCATGGCGGTGACGATGCCGCCCTGCACCGAATTGCGCAGATTGGCGAGTTGCTGCGTGGGATGGAAATCAGCCTCCAGCCAGCGCTCCTCGATCGAGAAATCGGCCAGCTGGAAGCCCAGCAGCTTGGAGGCATAGGGGTGATTGGCGCGCTGGCCGAGATAATTGCGGATCTGGTCCGCCGTCATCGGCTCGCGCGGCGTTCCGGCCAGATCCGGGGCGACCAGGTCGGGACCCGACATCACTTCTTGCGGAAGCTGTCCAGCGAGACGACTTCGGCGCCGTCGCCGCCAGGGGCTTTCTTGTCGCTCTTGCCTGCCTTGCCGCCGGCGGCCGTCTTCGGCTTTTCGGGCGGGGGTGTATCGATCTCGTCCTCGGCCGGGTCCTGCTCGAACTGCAGGTGGAAGCCGACGCTGGGATCGTGGAAGCGCGAAATCGCCGAATAGGGCATTTTCAGGTATTTCGGTACGCCGGAGAATTTCAGCGTCACCTCGAAACCCGTCTCCGTGACGTCGAGATCCCAGAACTGGTGTTCCAGCACGATCGTCATCTCTTCGGGATATTTTTCCAGCAGGGTCGGATCGATATCCACGCCCGGTGCCTGGGTGCGGAAGGTGATGTAGAAATGATGCTGTCCGGGCAGCCCGTCGGGGCCGGCCGCTTTCAGCAAAGCCTGACGGACCACGCCGCGAAGCGCGTCCTGCGCCATCAAGTCATAGCGCATCAGGTCCTTGGCCATGTCGATCTCCCCCGATCTCCCTGTCGAAAAAAAGGGTACCCCAAGCCCGGGGCAGGTCAACGGATATCGGCGGCTGGACTGCAGATGGGCGCGCGGCGTGGTGAAGGAGGGCCTAACCCGGCTGCGGGCACGGCGGGTGAATGTCTGTACGGGGATAAGTGGAGGCTTCTGTTGCCAGGCGCCTCCGAGCCCCGCCTGGACCGGCTAAAGGGTCCAGGACTTTAAAGCGAGATTACCCGCACTGCATTACGCAGCGAGAGCGACCTCTTCAGCAAAGTTGTCGTTGGCAACTTTCATAAGCGAGCCTGTAACGGGCCTCACCCGGGCGAAAGCAATCCCCTTTACCCGTCCGTCGATCCTGTTTCGGCCCCATGCCAGCCCGGCCACTTGCTGAAGGTGGTGCGGGGAAGGATATGGTGGAGCCGCCGGGTACTGCCCCCGGGTCCGGTCCGGTTATTACGAGCGCGTTTATCGCCATAGTCGGCAAGCCGACACCGGGGAATATAGGCAGGAAATGTGGCGAGTTGAAGGGGCGGGTGCGGTTGCGGCAGGTATCATGCGGTGCGTCCGGCCGGCGCGGCCGGCATTCGATACCTTTGGAGCGGTCTGCCGCGCTTGGTCCGTGCCACGCGGAAGGCCCGCGATCACCGTCTCGATGGCAGCCGTGGCGGTCGCGGGTTTCACCGGCGTCGCGCCCCGCATGGGGAAGCATCTTTGAGCCCGCGAATGCAGAAACAAGCCGAACGCGTCAGCCGTGATCGTTCAGGGCGTCGTCCAGCAGTTTTTTCCAATGCTCGCCAAGCCAGATGGCGCCATTGGCATCATTGTCGGCCATGGACAGCGCAGACTGGATCGCGGGGCCGATGAGGCCTTCCCCGATCGCCGTCACGGCAAGATTATAGGTGATCAGCTGGGCCAGCCTCTGCGCGGTTTCTCCAGGCAGGTGCCGGGACATGTGGTCTGCCACGACGGCGGTCATGGCCGGCAGAGGCGCGGCGAAGTCATCCATGTCGCCGAGTTCGGTCGAAAGCGCGATCCAGCCGATGAGTTTGGCGTATCTTTCCGTTCGCAGGATTGAATGGATCCGGACCATGACGTTCTGTGCGAATATCAGGGGGGTGTTGTCGGCCTCTTCTGCCAGCGCGGCAAGCAGATCCCTGTGAAGCTCACCAAGCACGCGATCGGCAAGCGCACGCTTGATCTCCAGCACCCCGCCGAAATGATGATAGACGTTGGATACAGCCAAATTCGCCTGATTTGCGAGAGACTGGAATTTCAGTTCTGACGGTCCGTATTTCAGGATCAGTATTTCTGCGGCCTGGAGGATTTCCTCCCGTGCTTCCTCCGGGGTGCGGCGCCTGCGTTTCGGTTTTGTCACATCTGCTCCCCGGTCCTGGCCTGCATTGAAGGCGCGTGAAGATGCAGAACGCGCATTGATCCAGGCCGAGTACGCTATTCCAATTCGAGAGCCAAGGCATTCTCGGCGGCCCGCATTCTCGCCCTGTTGTCGCGGTCCCAGGGATGGAAGCCGGGTCGGAAATAGGCCGCCCATTTGAGCATCATTTTACGGAAAAGACCCGGATTGCCCCACAACAGCCAGTTCAGCCGTAGCCAGGACGCGGCCGATCCGCCCCGCCCCGCATCGGCGAGCAGGACTGAGAACAGCCTTTTCATGTGAGCCAGAAAGAGGACGGTGACGATGGTCATCGTGCGGACGCGGACCCAGTAGGCCCGTCCGTTGGTGACCTCCTGGAACACATCGAATGCGACACCCTTGTGTTCCGCTTCCTCGATGGCGTGCCAGAGCCAGATATTCCGGTATTCCGTTCTGGCCTCTTTGAGAAGATCGGGATTGCAGAGCAACTCGTCGGCCAGAATGGCCGTAAAATGCTCGAGCGCACAGGTCGCGGCGAGCTGTTCGAGGTCCGAATACCTGTGCTGTGCCCATTCAAAGCGTTCCTGCGTCTCCCGCTGCAGCATTGCGGCCCGGCACCCTTGTGTTTCCATTTGCTGGTTGTAGCGCACATGTTCGCGCGTATGCATGGCCTCCTGTGCCATGAAGGCGCCTACCTGGGAGTCGAGCGGTTCGCCCGAAATACGGGGCCGGAAGCGCTTCACGCTTGAGATAAAAAAGCGCTCTCCAGCCGGAAATGTCATCGAGAGTGCGTTGAATATCAGCGATTTCAACGTGTCTCCGCCAAGCCAGTCGCGCTCCTGGACATCGGAGAACGCAAAGTGCCGGTCACGGGGGGTGATGCGGATCGATCGGGAAATGTCTCTGGATTTCATGTGCCTGAGCCTTGTTTCGGGTCCGCGGGTAGCGGCCGACGCAGTCATCATAGAATTATAGAAAATATTTTCAATATATCTTGTCGAAAATATTTTCGGCAGTAAGCTCGGCCTCTCATCCGAATTGGGAAAGGACATTTCGATGAAGAGGTATCTGGTATCCGGTGTGTGTCTGGGTGCGGTGCTGACAGCACCGGTCAACGCCTGGCAGTCTGGCTTCGAGGGGCGCCCCTATCTGGAAGTTGGCCCGACGCTTCTGCTGACGGAACTGGAAGGCGAAATCGACGATCTCCTGCTGGAGGACAATGTCAGCCTGAATGCAGTTTCCTTGCGGGGTGGAGTGGGTATTTCGGAATATCTTGCGATCGAGGCTGATATCGCAATCGGCGCGTCCGGTGAGACTCTCGACGAGACCGTGTCGGTTTACGGAATCGAGGGGGAGTTCAACGGCGATGTGGACGTCAACTACATCGCCGGTGTCTATGTGCGCGGTCACGTTCCGGTGACAGATGACGGTCGCCTGAGGCTGTTTGCCCGGGCCGGATTTGTGACGAGCGAGATTCAGGCCAGCGGAACCGTTACGGCAGAGCTGGACGAAGCCCCGACCTTCACGTTTTTCGACACCGAATTCACCCTGCCCGGATCCTATTCCGCAACCGGGACCTACACGGCAGAGCGAAGCGGCCTGGTCGGTGGCGGCGGTGTGGAATACCAGCTGAACCACGCCTTCTTCATTCGCGGTGAAGCCACCTATTTCGGTCTGGAGGACGCCCCGACCGTGGCCGGGACGCTGACCGTCGGCCATCGCTTCTAGCGCGTTGCATCACGACACAATAACCCCTCAGGAGACGATCATGACAAACATGCGCATGGCGTGCGCCATGGCGATCGTGCTGACGCTGGCGTCTGTTGCCGGCGTTGCGGCGCAAACCGGCGATGCGACGGGTCCGCGCCTGTCGGTCCGCACAACATTCATTGCGTCGGAAGGCTATGTATACGGGTTTCCCCTCCTTCTCATGGACGAAACCCGGCGTGCCGCGACCGAGATACCCTATGTCTGCGGTCTGGGTGGTCCGGAGAATGCTTTCACGCATTTGCTCGATCCGCCGGGGCCTGACTTCAGGGCCGTCGTCAGGCCGAATGTCGATACGCTCTATTCGTCCGCTTTTCTCGATCTGTCAGCTGACGCGATGGTGCTGGACGTGCCGGAAGTGCAGGACCGCTTCTACCTGATGGCAATGCTCGATGCCTGGACGAATAATTTCGCCGGACCGGGCAGCCAGATGAATGGCGGCGAAGCGACACGCTATCTCATCACCGGGCCCGACTGGGCGGGAGACGTTCCCGCCGGTATGCAGCACATCGAAGCCCCGACCGATATGGTCTGGATCATCGGGCGTACCGAATTGAAGGGACCGGACGATCTTGAAGCGGCCAATCGGGTTCAGCAATCGTTCAGGCTGAGGCCGTTGAACGGGCCGGAGCCGGTCCGTTCCGAGGCAGCCTGCCAGCCGATCCTGGACAGGGTGTCTCCCGAGGACACGATACGCGCGCTCTCGGGGGCCGAATTCTTCCAGCGGCTGGATGCGCTGATCGCGCGCTACCCGCCTCCGGCGGCGGACACAGGCAAGCTCGAGACGCTCGGCCAGATCAATGTCGGCCCCTACGCCAATGGCAGGATTGACGATCTGTCCGAAAACAACCTCGAAGCTCTGGATCGTGGCGTCGAGCGCGGGCAAAGCGCGATGGATGCAGGATTTTCCTTCGCCAGCCGCGGGACATGGACGCCGGACCCCGAGCGTGTGCCTCTGGGCGATTACGGCGATCAATTCCTGGTCCGCGGTATCGTATCGCAAATCGGGTTTGGCGCGAACCGCAATGAATTTGCCGTCTACCAGAATGCAAGACGTACAGCGCGGGGCGGTGCGCTGGACGGCCGTGAAGGCGTCTATCGGCTCGTCTTCGACAACGGAAATACGCCGCCCGTGGGGGCGTTCTGGTCAGTGACTGTGTATGACGGTGAGGGCTTTCTGGTTGCGAACGCCCTGGACCGGTATGCCCTTGGAAGCAATTCCGATCTCCAGGCCGATGCGAACGGCGATGTGGTCATCACTTTCGCGAGGGAAAGGCCCGACGATGTTCCTGTCGAGAACTGGCTGCCGGTACCGGACGGGCCGTTCGAAGTGACCTTGCGAATGTACTGGCCGAACGACGCTATTCTGGACGGTCGATGGTCCGCGCCGGCGATTTCCCGCCAGTGAGGATTTCCTGCCAGTGAGGCGGTGACATGCCCCTGGCGCTGCAACGCGGCGGGAAAACCCCCGGTGATCGATCCGATCACCGGGGCCGTTCCGGTCAAAGCACTGCAAACTACATGCAGAAGACATTGAGCTTGTTGCCGTCCGGGTCGCGGAAATAGCCGGCATAGAAGCCGCTTTCGCCGCGCGGGCCGGCCGGGCCCTCGTCCTGGGCACCGAGCTCGATCGCCAGCTTGTAGACCTTGTCGACCTGGGCGCGGTCCTTGGCCTGGAAGGCGGCCATGACGCCGTTTCCGACCGTGGCCGTATTGCCGTCGAACGGCTTGGTCAGCGCAATGCCGCAACCGCCATCGGCCGTGCCCCAGGCGATGAAAGTGTCTTCCTCCATGAAGCGGCCGGCGCCGAATTCGGCGCAGAGCTTGTCATAGAAGGCGGCGGCGCGGGGCAGGTCATTTGTCCCCAGTGTAACATAACCCAACATGTCGATGGTCCTCCATTACGGGGGTTGTTCCCCGATTGTTCCGCCCGGCAGGCTATCGCAACACGGTGCCTTGGCAAGCCGGAAACGGCAGGCTGCGGGATTACTCCTGCCAGTACGGTGTCCGGAGCGCCGGCCAGCCGGTTCAGCCGGCCGCATGCTGGTTCTGGTAGCGGGTTGCGAGTTCGACGATGACGGTGGTGGCAATGTGGGCCGCTGCGCCCACCGTCCACCAGATCGACGCCCACAGCATGACGGAGGTGCCGGTGCCGATATTGATCCCGGTGAAAATGATCATGCCGAGCACGTAGCTGGCCAGGTGGATCCACAGGGAGAGCCGCAAGCCGGCCGTCACCCTGGCGTTCTTGGTCCGTATCGTGCGGGCCGCTTCCTCTTCCGGATCGACGCACAGCGCCAGGGCATCAACCTGGAAGGCCGCGGCGAGGGCGGTGAGGGAATCGCGGGATGCCTGCTCGCCATTCTCGATCCGCTGCACGGTGCGAAGCCCGATCCCGGCCAGTTCGGCCAGATGTTCCTGCGACCAGTGCCGCTCTTCGCGCCAGCGCTTGATCTTTGCTGCGTCTGCCTTGAAAGCCATGTCATTCTCCTTGAGACCTGTTGTAATCGGATGAGCGGGATTGACCAGAGCGGCGGCCAAAGCGCCACGCCTGCCTTGTGTCACGGACCCGCCAGATGCCCGCCACCGGCCCGCCAGTTGCGCGCTGCAGGGCGTACGGGGCCGGCGGGCACCGAAGCGGCGGGAAGTCTTGAGGCTTGGCCGGTTATCCCCGGCGCGTCGCTGCAGGCAGGCTCACGGCGGTGCCTCAAGCGGTTAGACTTGGGGGGATCGAATCAGTCGAGTTGCGCGGATCGCAGGAGGAATTCATGGCGGACCTGGCCTTTGCGGATAGCCGGCCGGAAGCGGCGGGTGCGGGCAGCCTGCCCGGCTCGGCCGCGGAGCGCGCCTATCTCGATCTTCTGCGCGATATCCTGGAAACGGGCGCCGAGCAGAATGACCGGACCGGTGTCGGCACGCGCTCGGTCTTCGGTCGCCAGCTGCGCTGCGACCTGTCGGAAGGCTTCCCGTTGCTGACGACCAAGAAGGTGCATTTCAAGTCGATCGCGATCGAGCTGCTCTGGTTCCTCCGCGGCGAGACAAATGTGCGCTGGCTGCAGGAGCGCGGCGTGACGATCTGGGACGAGTGGGCCGACGAGAACGGCGATCTCGGACCGGTCTACGGCAAGCAGTGGCGCCGCTGGGAAGGCCCGGACGGCACTGAAATCGACCAGTTGTCCAATATCCTCGAACAGATCCGCAACAATCCGTCCTCGCGCCGGCTGATCGTGTCGGGCTGGAATCCGGCCGATGTGCCCAACATGGCGCTGCCGCCCTGCCACACGCTCTACCAGTTCAATGTCGCCGACGGGAAACTCTCCTGCCAGCTCTACCAGCGCTCGGCCGACATGTTCCTGGGCGTGCCGTTCAACATCGCCTCCTATGCGCTGCTGACTGCCATGGTGGCGCAGGTCTGCGGGCTGGAGCCGGGCGAGTACATTCACACATTCGGCGACGCCCACATCTATTCCAATCACATGGACCAGGTGGAGGAACAGTTGTCGCGCACGCCGCGTCCGCTGCCGCGCCTGTCGCTCAATCCGGAGGCAAAGGACCTGTTCGCCTTCGAATACGACGACATCACCCTGGAGGGTTATGACCCGCACCCGCGCATCGCTGCGCCGGTCGCGGTCTAGGGGGGCGGGATGTCCGGTCCGCTGACCGATCTGGGCGCGCAGATCGCACAGGTCTCCGACATCTATGCGCGAAATTACGGTATCGACCGGTCGGGCGACTGGTATCTGCTCAAGCTGCAGGAAGAGATGGGCGAGCTGACCCAGGCCTATCTCGATGCGACCGGCCGTTCACGCCGCCCGGCCGACGATGAGGCCCGCGACGCGCTGCGCCGGGAAATGGCCGATGCGCTGGGCATGCTGCTGCTGCTGGCGCGCTCCGAAGGCGTCGACCTGGATGCAGCCGTGCAGGAAAAATGGCTCAGCTGGCTCGACAAGCCGGTGTCGGCATGACCGGCACGATCGTCCCGAAAGTCTGCCTGGTCGCGGCGCGCGGCCGCAATGGGGTGATCGGTGCCGATGGCGATCTGCCCTGGCGCCTGTCGTCCGACATGAAGCTGTTCCGCGACACGACGCGCGGCAAGCCGGTGATCATGGGACGCAAGACGTGGGAGAGCCTGCCGCGGCGGCCGCTGCCAGGGCGCCTCAACATCGTGATCACTCGCCAGTCCGGCTATCAGGCCGAAGGCGCCACGGTGGCCGGCAATTTCGGCGATGCGCTGGCTGCGGCGTTTGCAAAGGCCAATGAGGATGGTGTCGACGAGGTGTGCGTCATCGGCGGCGCGCAGATCTACACCGCCGCGCTGGAACGGGCCGGCCGGTTGTATCTGACCGATGTGGATGCGGCGCCGGACGGCGATACCCGCTTCCCCGATGTCGACGAAACCGCCTGGACAGAGGTCCGCCGCGAGGCCCATCCGGCGGGCGAGGGGGATGACCATGCCTTCGTCTTCCGGCGTCTCGACCGCATCTGATACGCGCGGAAATGAGGGACGCTGCGTCTGCGTGTCCCGCTTGCCCGCTCTTGAACCCCGGCGCGCATGCGTTCATGTAGGGCACAAGACTAGCAAGAGGATCGATCCAGCTCATGCCGTGGAACGACAATCAGGGTGGAGGCGGCGGAGGCCCTTGGGGCTCCGGCGGCGGAAACAACAACCAGAATCCATGGGGGCGGCGTCCCCAGGGCTCTGGCGGTGGCGATGAAGGCCCCGATCTCGACGAGGTCGTTCGCGACATGCAGCGCAAGCTGCGCGGCCTGTTCGGCGGCGGCGGGAGCGGCGGCAATGGCGGCGGCAAGAAGGGTGGCGGTGGCGCCAGTGCCTTCGGCTTCGGCTTCATCCTGCTGGTGATCGTCGGCGTCTGGTTTGTCATGCCGGGCTCCGGCTGGTACCAGGTCGGCCCGAACGAGGCTGGCGTCGTGCTGCGCTTCGGCGAATATTCCCGGACCTCCTCGCCGGGTTTCCACTTCAAGCTGCCCACGCCGATCGAGACGGTGACGCTGCCGGAAGTGACGACAACGAACACGATCACCATCGGCCAGGGCAATGAAGGCCAGATGCTCACCCGCGACGAGAATATCGTCGACATCGATTTCGCCGTGCAGTGGCGCGTCGATCTGAGCTATCCCGACGGCGTGCGCGACTACCTGTTCAACGTGCGCGAGCCTGAAGCCACCGTCCGGGCCGTGGCGGAAAGCGCCATGCGCGAAGTCGTCGGTACGTCGGACCTGCAATTCATCATCACCGAGGGCCGGACCGAAGTGTCTCACAGGACGCGGGCCCTGCTGCAGGAAACCCTGAACGAGTACAATGCCGGTATCGAGGTCCTGCAGGTCAACCTGCGCAACGCCCAGCCGCCGGAGCGGGTGATCGACGCCTTCCGCGGCGTGGACGTCGCCCAGCAGGAAGCCGAGCGCGCACAGCTCGATGCGACCGCCCACGCCAACAGCGTCATCCCCCAGGCTCGCGGCCGTGCCGCCCAGGTGACGCAGCAGGCCCAAGCCTACCGGGACTCGGTGATTGCCGAAGCCCAGGGCCAGGCCGACCGCTTCGTGGCCATCTACGACCAGTACCGTCTCGCGCCGAATGTCACGCGCCGCCGCATGTATCTCGAGACGATCGAGGAAATTTTCCGCCGGTCGGACCTGATCGTGCTCGATGACCAGGCCGGGGCCGTGCCCTATCTGCCGCTCAACGAGCTCGGCCAGAACCGCAACCGTACGCAAGGAGGCAATCAATGATCCGCACGCTCGGCATTATCATTCTTGCGGTTGCCGTCTTCATCGGCCTGCAGAGTGTCTACACGGTCTCGGAAACCGAGCAGGCTCTGATCCTGCGCCTCGGCGAGCCCGTCGATGCGGTCAACGAGGTCGGCGAGCCCGATCCGGGCCTGCACTTCAAGCCGCCCTTCATCATGGAGGTGCTGACCTTCGACAAGCGCAATATCGAGCTCGATCTCGATCCGGAAGAAATCCTGGCCTCGGACCAGGAGCGTCTCATCGTCGACGCCTTCCTGCGTTATCGCATCACCGATCCGCTGCGCTTCTACCAGACCTTCCGCGACGAGCGCGGCGCCCGCGTTCGCCTGCAGCAGATCATGGATGACAGCCTGCGCGGCGTCATCGCGTCGATCCCGTCCTCCGAGGTCATCTCCGGCCAGCGTGCCGCATTGATGGACCGCGTCCAGACGGCGGTGGAAGACCAGGTGCGCACCGGCAGTTTCGGCATCGAGGTGATCGATGTGCGTATCCTGCGGGCCGACCTGCCGCAGCAGATCGCCGAGAACGTCTTCCAGCGCATGCGCTCGGAACGTGACCAGGAAGCGGCCCGCATCCGCGCCGAAGGCGAACAACGGGCAGCGGAGATCCGCGCCAATGCCGATCGCCAGGCGGCGATCATCGAGGCCGAGGCGCGCGCCGAGTCCGAACGGATCCGCGGTGAGGGCGATGCCCGCCAGAACCAGATCTTCGCCGAGGCCTACAGCCGCGACGAGGAATTCTTCGCCTTCTATCGCTCGATGCTGGCCTACCAGCAGGCGATGGGCGACGGCACGCCGATCGTGATTCCGCCGGACAGCGAGTTCTTCAACTACTTCCGGTCGGAAACCGGCGAATAGTGTGGACTGTGCTGATCGCCGGGCTCGGGGTGGCGATCGCGCTTGAAGGCGCGGTCTACGCCCTGGCCCCCGGCGCCATGAAAGACGTGATCGTCAGAATTGGCGCGATGAGCCCGGACCAGCTTCGCCTGGCCGGGCTCACGGCCTTGTGTCTGGGCGTCGCCATCGTGGCCTTGGCGGTACGCTGAGAACGCCGCAAACCTTACGCCTGCATCACTGCGGTTGCAGCGGGGTGCCGCGAAGCGGTATTCACCTTGTTCTGTATTCCGGTTCCCGAAATCGAACGGATATTTGCAATGCGGCGTTTTCTTGTTGCCTTCCTGGTTCTTCTGGTCACCCCGGCAGTGCTGGCGCACCCGGCGCCCGACGGTTTTGCCGACCTGGCCGAGCGGCTCTCGCCGGCCGTGGTGAACATCTCCGCCGCCCAGCGGCTGGACAGCGAAGATGGCTTGCCGGAATTCCCCGAGGGCTCGCCGCTGGAGCGTTTCAACGACATTTTCGGCGATGCACCGCGCATCGCGAATTCGCTCGGTTCAGGCTTCATCATCGATCCCGAAGGCCTGGTGGTGACGAACAATCACGTCATCGACGGGGCCGACGAGGTCGAGGTGGCCCTGCCTGACGGACGGGTCTTTGCGGCGGAAGTCGTGGGGATCGATCCCGTCACCGACCTGGCCGTCCTGCGCATGGAGGTGAACGAGGCGCTGCCGCATGTCGATTTCGGCGACAGCGACACGGCGCGCGTCGGCGACTGGGTGATCGCGATCGGCAATCCCTTCGGCCTGGGCGGTACGCTGACGGCCGGTGTGGTTTCGGCGCGCGGCCGCGATGCCGGCGGCCAGTATGACGACTATATCCAGACCGATGTGGCCATCAATACGGGCAATTCCGGCGGGCCGCTGTTCGACATGGCGGGCAATGTGGTCGGTGTGAACACGCTGATCCTGTCGCCCACCGGTGCCAGCGTCGGCATCTCGCTGTCCATCCCGTCCAATCTGGCGCGCCGCGTGGTCGATCAGCTGATCGAGTTCGGCGAGACCCGCCGCGGCTGGCTGGGTGTGAGCGTGCATCGCGTCACCCCGGAACTGGCCGAGAGCTTCGGTCTGAACACGCCTTACGGCGCCATCGTCTCGCGGATAGAGGAAGACGGTCCCGGCGAGGCGGCCGGCCTGCGCCAGGGCGATCTGATCCTGAGCTTCGATGGCGAGCGTGTCCAGGAGAGCCGCACTTTCCCGCGCATGGTCGCGGAAAGCGAGATCGGCCGCGAGGTCGAGGTTGAGATCATCCGCCGCGATCGCCGCATGACGCTGGACATCACGGTCGGCGAACTTGAGCGCGAGGGCGATGAAGATGCGGCGGCGGGCAGCGGTTCCGCCGGCGGCGTGGTCGATCCCTCCCAGGGCAATACCAATGAAGTCCTCGGCATGACGCTGGCCGCGCTCGATGCGCCTTCGCGCCGCCGATACCGCGTCGATCCCGATGCCCAGGGCGTGCTGGTCACCGATGTCGACGCGTCCAGCGATGCGGCGGGCAAGATCCGCCCCGGCGACGTAATCGAGGAAGTGGAATTCACGCGCGTTGCGACCATCGCCGATATCCGCGAGATCGTTTCCGGTCATTCCGGCGGACCGATCCGCTTCCAGGTCAATCGCGGCGGCCAGTACGTGCTGCATTCCATCCGGCCGTGACGGCGCCGGCCAACCGGGCCCTGCTGATTGCGGGACCGACAGCGGCGGGCAAGACCGCCTTGGCCATTGCCGCGGCCGAACGGCTGGACGGCGAAATCGTCAATGCGGATTCCATGCAGATCTATGACGGTCTGCATCTGATCACCGCCCGGCCTTCACCCGGGGAAGCTGCGCGTATTCCCCATCACCTCTTCGGCGTGGCCGACCCGGCCGAGCGCTGGTCGGCCGGGCGCTGGGCCGAAGCCGCCCTGGCGGCGTGTAAAGAGATCCGGGCCCGGGGACGCACGCCCATCCTTGCCGGCGGGACGGGGCTCTATTTCCACACATTGACGGCCGGTCTGGCACCTGTGCCGGAGATCGGACCGGCGGCCCGGGCAAAGGCCGCGGCGCTGTTCGATGCGGGTGGGCTTGAGGCGCTGCGCGATGAGGCTCGCCGTCTCGATCCGGCCTCCGAGGCGCGGATCGGGCAGGGCGACCGCCAGCGCCTGCTGCGCGTGGTGGAGGTCGGCCTGGAAACCGGCCGGGCCCTCTCGGACTTCCAGGCCGACACACAACCGCTTCTGCCGCCCGGCAGCTGGCACGGGCTCGTGATCGAGCCGGACCGGGCCGCGCTCTACGACCGTATCGGCAGGCGTTTCGACAAGATGATGGAGGCCGGTGCGCTGGCCGAGGTCGAAGCGTCCGCGGCCCGCAATCTCGATCCGGTTCTGCCCGCCATGAAAGCGCTGGGCGTGCCGCCACTGATCGCGCATCTGCACGGCGAGCTGGATTTCGACGCGGCGATAGAGACGGCAAAGCGCGACAGCCGCCGCTATGCCAAACGGCAACTGACATGGTTCCGTAATCAAACGGCCAGCTGGCCGCGGATAGTCTCGCTCGATCCGGCAGCGGCGCAGGCCGAACTCGCCGGCATTCTGGACGAGGGGGACTGACATGCATCCAGGCACACTGATGAACGCGCTGACGGCTCTGACCCTGACGGCGACACCGGCGATGGCTCAGGAAACGGCTGTCGAGGCCATCCTGCAGGCCGATCGCGATTTCGCGGCGATGGCCGCCGAGACCGGGCCCGGTCCGGCCTTCGAGGCCTATATGGACGATGTTGACGGGCGGCTGATCCGTGGCACCGCGGATGCGCTGGTCGGTTCCGCAGAGATCCGGGGTTCGTTCGACGCCTGGCCCGAGGGCATCCTGCTGCATTGGGAGCCGCTGGAAGGCTTCGCCTCCGAGGGCGGCGATTTCGGTGTCACCTGGGGCCTGTGGTCGCTGCATCCGGACGGCGATCGTGCCAGTGCGCCGGCCGGCCGTGGCACCTATGTCACCGTATGGCGGCAGGACGAGGCGGGGAATTGGCGCGGTTTGCTGGACATGGGGACGAATGATCCGTCCTATCGGCCCGAAGCACCGGAAGCCGATTCGCAAAGCGCCCCCGAGGATGACTGACCCGCTTTATACGAAAGACATCGATCTCGACCCGATCCGCAAGTGCCGCCTGGCCATTCTGGGCTATGGCAATCACGGCCGCTCGCACGCGCTCTGCCTGCGTGACAGCGGTGTGCGGGATATCCGGATCGCGCTGCGGGATGGCTCGCCGTCGCGCAGCAAGGCCGAGGCGGACGGGTTCGAGGTGATCGGCCTGGACGAGGCGGCGCGCTGGGCCGATGCCATCGCGCTGCTCGCCGCCGACGAGGCCCAT
>PANX01000083.1 GCA_002707795.1 Maricaulis sp. | reverse complement strand
GGGGCTCCGCTCACCGGGCCTTGAACCCAGAACCCAAACAGGAAAGAAAGGCGAACAGACTCTACTAACGAACGGCCCGGATCAGGGGGCTGGGTCAATCATCGAAAAGCGAAGGCCGCTCGGTCCCAATGCACGGCGTGCCGGCTGGGTTGGCTGCAATATCCTGTACGACCGCGTCCCCAAAGCAGGGCGCATACCGATTGTCGAAGACGGGCATCCGCTTCCGCAGGACGAGGTTATATCCCGTTGTCGGCGCAGCCTTTTTTTAGCGGACAAGAATGAAGCGTCGCGGGGATGGCTCGTTAACGTCATGCGCTGCGTGGATGCGTTGGAGCGTCAGGAGTTCACGACGGACGATGCCTATGGGTTCGCGGGTGAACTCCAGGCGATCTATCCCAACAACCGCCACGTGAAAGAGAAAATTCGCCAGCAGCTACAGGTCTTGCGTGATAATGGCTGGCTGGAATTTGTCTCACGCGGTCGCTACAGAATTGTCGGCAGATAGCGGCCGCCTGTGCTGCCCCGGCCCCTAAGCCGCCTTCCTCTCCGTGTGCAGGCGCACCCAGTCGGCGAAGTCGGCCATCAATTCCTTGACGAAATCGCGGCTTTCCTCGTCGACGAGGCGGCCGTCCTCGATCTTGCTGCCGGCCTTCATCACCAGCACTTCGTCATAGGGCAGCAGCGGCATGGCATTGTAGAACACGACCTGGCGCAGATGCGCCTGGGCGCGGGCGGTGCCGAAGGGGCTGGGCGAGGCGCCGATGATCGCGGCGGGCTTGCCGGTGATCGGGCCCTCGCCGGTCGGGCGCGACAGCCAGTCGATGGCGTTCTTCAGGACGCCCGGGATCGAGTAGTTGTATTCCGGCGTCGCGAACAGCACCCCGTCTGCCGGGGCGATCTTCTCGCGCAGCGCGGCAACGCCGTCCGGCCAGCCTCCGGCCTCGGTGTCCTCGCTGAACGGTTCGATATCGTGCAGTGTGAGCAGGTTCACTGTCACCTTGTCCGGGGCCAGTTCGGCCGCGGCCTGCAGGGCCGCCGTGTTGAAGGAATCCTGCCGCAGGCTGCCGGAAATGCCGGCAATCGTGATGGGGCGGGTCATGACACACCTCCTCTATTTCTAGTGGTTGCGCAGGGCATCGATCAGCGCTGCCTTGTCCATGCCGGAGCGGCCTTCGATGCCGATCTCCTGCGCACGTTCGTAAAGCTCCTCCTTGGTCCACTCCTCGTAGGGCGGCGACTTGCCGCCGGCCTGCATCGGCCGGTCGCCGGCCGCTTTTGCATTGGCGATACGCGCGGCCTTCTCCTTGCTCATGCCCTCGTCGCGGAGTTTTTCGTAGAGGTCGTCATCCTTGACCGAGGGGCCGGGATCTCTCTGTGGCATTGCGGGGCCTTTCCGTTGCGGGCGTTGGGTTCATGACGGCCCGTTGCCGGCCGAGAATTCCGGCACCGGACGTTCAGCCGCTTCCGCGGCCGTTTGCGCTTCGCCATTGGCGGCGATGTCCTCGAGCAGCCAGTGCATCTCGTCGATCTCGCGCCGCTGGGCCTCGATGATGCCGTCGGCCAGCTCGCGGACGCGGACATCGGATATTTCGGCACGTTCGGAGGTGAGAATGGCGATCGAGTGGTGCGGGATCATGGCCCGCATCCAGGCTTCGTCGTGGATCGTGGTCTGGCTTCGTGTGAGCCAGAGCGCGGCGAGAAACACCACCACACTACCGGTATAGATAGCCAGATTGATCCGTGAGCTGCGGTACATGGACAGCATGAAGGACAGCATCACCACGGCCATGGCCGCGCCCATCATGAAGGTCATGAAGAAGCGTGTGCGCGAGAAATGCACGTGGTCGGCCGTGTAGGTGTTGAGATACTTGATCGCGAACATCACCACCATGGAGGTGAGGATCATCGCAGCAAACTTCAGATAGCGTTGGGCAGTCGGGGACATCGTGCGAGCTCTGTGCCGGCTTGTGCCCATGCAACGGGCGCGGGACCGGTGGGGTTCCGTTGCATCTGTTTGCTCGCCCCCGGGCATCTCCTGTTCGAGACGAGAGGGAGCTACTCATGCTGCGAACAGTCATCATGGCCGCGATCACGCTTGCAGCCGCCACGTCCGCAACACCTGCCCAGACGCCACCGCGGCCCGAACCGGTCGCCGAAGTGCTGATCCTGGGGACGTATCATTTCTCCAATCCGGGGCGGGACCAGTACAATGCGCGTGCTGATGACATGCTGTCGGAGCGCCGCCAGGCCGAGATCGCAGACCTGCTTGACGGTCTTGCCGTTTTCGCGCCGACCATGGTCGCCGTGGAGGCCGGCCGGTCATCTCCCATCAATGAGGGCTACGCCGCCTGGCGGGCGGGCGAGGCCGAGCTGTCAGTCAATGAACGCCAGCAGATCGGCTTCCGCATGGCGGATCGCATGGGGCTGGACCGGGTTGCGCCGATCGATGCCGATCATCGTTTCATGGCCTATGAGGACCTGCTGCTCGCCTACCAGCAGCTGGCGGGATCGGAGCCGGATCCGCACCTCGCCGCTGTCGAGGCGGCGACCAATGCGCTCGGGCGCGGCTTCACGGCCGAGACCGAGGCGCGGCAGGCGGCGCATACCGTCGGGGAAGTGCTGGCCTGGATGAATACCGACGCGGCGCTCGACGCCAACCTGGATTTCTATCTCGCCTACCAGATCCGCCGCTGGGAGCCCGATGGCAGTCCCGCTGGCGCCTATACGGTGGGCAACTGGTACACGCGCAACATCCTGATGCTGCAGAATCTGCTCTACGAGCTGGAGGGACGAGAGGACGAACGCGTTCTCATGATCGTCGGCCAGGGGCATGCGGCGATCCTGCGCGATCTGGTGGCGGCCTCGCCCTGGCTGACACTGGCCGATCCGCTCGACTACCTGCCGGATGTGCCGCCGGCACCGGCGGTGGAATAGTGTCGTAACCTAGATGCCTTGGGCGTCCAGCAGGGCCCGGTATTCCCGCACCTTCTCCACATAGCGCACCGGTTCGTGGCCGCGGGCATAGCCATGGCGCAATGTCTCGTAATAGCGCGGGTCCGAGAGCAGGGGGAGGGTGCGGGCAAGGTCGTCCCAGGAGTTCTTGTCGCGCCCGAGGCGTTCGGCGAGGGCCCGCGCATCATACATGTGCCCCATGCCGACATTGTAGGCGGCGAGGGCGAACCAGATCCGGTCCTCGCCCGTCACCCCGTCCGGCACGCGCTCATAGAGATCGGCGAGACAGGCCGTGCCGCCGGCGATGCTCTGCTCGGGGTCGTTGCGGTCCTCGATGCCCACCCGGCGCGCGGTCGACAGGGTCAGCATCATCAGGCCGCGCACGCCCGTCGCACTGACGGCATCGGGATCCCAGTGGGATTCCTGATAGGCCTGCGCCGCCAACAGCTCCCAGTCGAAGGGCAGGTCTGCGGCGGCCCGTTCGAAGGCCGGGCGGTATTGCGGCAGACGGCTCTGCACACGGCGTACGAAGCGCGCCACATCGACATAGTCGAAAGCGCCGAAACGGCCGAACCAGCGTTCGTCCAGATCGGCGAGCAGGCCGGTTTCGTGCGCCGAGGCGAACCAGTCCGCCATCGCCTGGTCCAGGCCTTCGATACGGCCCGTATGGGCCCAGGCGAGCGGGCGTTCCTCGGTCAGCGTCATGGCGACATCCAGTTCGGGATGCCGCCGGCGCGCGAAGTCCGCGAGATGGCTGTCCGAGACGGTACAGTCGAATGTGCCGCGATCAACGCCTTCCAGGAGCGGCATGGCCGAACCGGCGGTTCGCGCGCTCCAGCGCACCCCCGGCTGCTGCCGCGCCAGGGTTTCCAGCGTTTCCTCGTAACTCGATCCTGCCAGCACGCGGATCGTGGTGCCCGGCAGAGCGTCCGGCGTGGTCGGCTCGCGCCCGCCGCGCCGGCAGATCAGCTGCTCGGTGACAGACTTGTAGGCCGGGCCGAACGAGACCCGTGTGCGCCGTGCCGGCGTGACAGTGAGATTGGCGGCGGCGATATGGCCTTCGCCGGCGTCCAGGCTGTCGAACAGGCTGTCGATATCGCGCCGCGGTTCGAACCGGGCGGCAACCCCCAGACTATCCGCGAAGGCCTGCGCCAGCTCGACCTCGTAGCCGGCCGGCGTCTCGCCACCGGGTTCGAAACTGGTCGGTCCCTCCAGGGTGAGCACGACGAGCTCGCCCCGGGCCTGGACATCGGCCAGAGAGGTGTCGTCCAGACCCTGCCGGTCCGGCGCGCACTGAACGAGAATGAGCCCGGCAATGACGGCCAGCACCGCCTTCGCCACTGACAGAAACGGACGTCCCATGATCCCGGACTGTAGCGCGAATGCGCCGTTGTGCAATCGGAATGTACCCGTTTGTTCCGTTTTGTTAACCATAAATGTTCCACTTGTGTTCCCGGAACAAAACTGGTACGCCTGACATCGGTTGCCCGCACCCCGGGGGCGTGAAATAAGGGATGAAGGCTATGAGCAAGGGCGCGATTCGACTCGTGAAGGACGACAAAAACACCGACAAGCAGAAGGCCATCGAGGCGGCGCTGAGCCAGATCGACAAGGCCTTCGGCAAGGGCTCCGTGATGAAGCTCGGCCAGCGTCCCTCGATGGATATCGAAGCGATTTCCACCGGTTCGCTGGGGCTCGACATTGCCCTGGGCATCGGCGGCCTGCCGAAAGGCCGGATCATCGAGATCTACGGTCCGGAAAGCTCGGGCAAGACCACGCTCGCCCTGCACACCGTCGCCGAGGCCCAGAAGGCCGGCGGCGTCGCCGCTTTCGTCGATGCCGAACACGCGCTCGACCCGGTCTATGCCGGCAAGCTGGGCGTTGATGTCAGCGAGCTTCTGGTGTCCCAGCCGGACGCCGGCGAACAGGCGCTCGAGATCGCGGATACGCTGGTGCGCTCCGGTGCTGTCGACGTCCTCGTGATCGACTCCGTGGCGGCACTCACGCCACGCGCCGAACTGGAAGGCGAGATGGGCGACAGTCTGCCGGGTCTGCAGGCGCGCCTGATGAGCCAGGCGCTGCGCAAGCTGACGGGCTCGATTTCCAAGTCGAAATGCCTGGTGATTTTCATCAACCAGATCCGCATGAAGATCGGCGTGATGTTCGGGTCTCCGGAAACCACGACCGGCGGTAATGCGCTGAAATTCTACTCGTCCGTCCGTCTCGATATCCGCCGCATCGGTGCGATCAAGAACCGCGATGAGGTGATCGGCAACCAGACCCGCGTCAAGGTGGTCAAGAACAAGGTTGCGCCGCCCTTCCGCGAGGTCGAGTTCGACATCCTCTATGGCGAAGGCATCTCGAAGATGGGCGAGCTGCTGGACCTCGGCGTCAAGGGCGATGTGATCNAGAAGTCGGGGTCCTGGTACTCCTACAATTCCGAACGCATCGGTCAGGGCCGCGAGAATGCGCGCCAGTTCCTGCTCGACAACCCGGATATCTCCGACGAGATCGAAAAGAAGGTGCGGGCCAATGCCGGCCTGATCGCCAACGAGATGCTCACCGGTCCCGATGCGGACGACGAGGTCGCAGCCGGTTGATCGTTCCGGACTGGCGGAAGGATGAGGCGCAAGCCGGTCTTTGTTGATTGTCTCCGGCGCCGGCGGGTTGACAGTCTGGCTGGTTGAAAAGGGCCGGAGAACGGCAAGCGCCGGCGCGGAACAGGCGCCGGCGACACACCGCTCCGGCAATCGCAGCTTGATTGTAAACGGGTGCTTGGCTAGGCCGGGCACCCGTTTCTATATGATATCCAGAAAAATCGGCGGGTTTGCGACCATCATGGTCTCGCCCGCGCCCGCAACACGACGGACCGTAATCCATGGCCAGCCTGCGCGACATCCGTGCCACCTTCCTCGACTATTTCGCGAGCCACGATCACGAAGTGGTGCAATCGGCTCCGCTGGTGCCGCAGGACGACCCGACCCTGCTCTTTGTCAATGCGGGCATGGTGCCGTTCAAGAATGTGTTCACCGGCAAGGAAAAGCGCGCCATTCCGCGCGCGACCTCGTCGCAGAAATGCGTGCGCGCCGGCGGCAAGCATAATGACCTCGACAATGTCGGCTATACGGCGCGCCACCACACCTTCTTCGAGATGCTGGGGAATTTTTCCTTCGGCGACTATTTCAAGGAGCGCGCGATCAGCCATGCCTGGGAGCTGGTGACGAAGGAATTCGCCCTGCCCAAGGACAAGCTTCTCGTCACGGTCTTCTCCGAGGATGACGAGGCCCGGGCGCTGTGGCGCAAGATTGCCGGCCTGCCGGACGAGAAGATCATCGGCATCTCCACCTCCGACAATTTCTGGTCCATGGGCGATACCGGTCCGTGCGGTCCGTGTTCGGAGATCTTCTTCGACCATGGCGAGGACATTCCGGGCGGCCCGCCCGGCTCGCCCGACGAGGATGGCGACCGCTTCATCGAGATCTGGAACCTCGTCTTCATGCAGTTCGAGCAGATCGATGCCGACACCCGGATCGACCTGCCCAAGCCGTCCATCGACACCGGCATGGGGCTGGAGCGGATCGCGGCGATCCTGCAGGGTAAGCACAATAATTACGATGTCGACCTGTTCGCCAATCTGATCCACGCCGGTGAAGACGTGCTCGGTGTGAAGGCGCAGGGCGATGCCCTGGCAAGCCACCGGGTCATCGCGGACCATCTGCGCTCGACCTGTTTCATGATGGCTGATGGCGTGTCGCCGTCGAATGAGGGGCGCGGCTATGTGTTGCGCCGGATCATGCGCCGCGCCATGCGCCACGCCCACCTGCTGGGCGCGACCGAACCGGTGATGTGGAAGCTGGTGCCGGCTCTCAAGGCCGAGATGGGCGATGCCTATCCCGAACTCGGCCGCGCCCAGGCGCTGCTCGAAGACACGCTGAAAGTCGAGGAAGAGCGTTTCCAGCGCACCCTCGGCCGCGGCCTGTCCCTGCTTGAAGAGGCCACCGAAGGTCTGGGCGAGGGCGGTGTGCTGCCCGGCGAGACGGCGTTCAAGCTCTATGACACCTACGGCTTCCCGCTCGATCTCACCCAGGATGCGCTTCGCGCCAAGGGTATGACGGTCGACGAGGCCGGTTTCGACAAGGCGATGGACAAGCAGCGCGCGGATGCCCGCGCCAGCAAGTTCTCCTCCGGCGATGCGGCGCCCGAGGCCGTCTGGTTCGGCGTGCACGACACAGCCGGGGCAACGCAATTTCTCGGCTATGACGGCACCGAAGGCGAGGGCCGCCTCGCCGCCATCGTCTCCGGCGGGGCCGAGGCCGGCAGCCTGGCGGACGGTGAGACCGCGGAACTCGTCTTCGATCGCACGCCCTTCTATGGCGAAAGCGGCGGCCAGTGCGGCGATACCGGCGTCATCCTGTTCGGGAACGGTGCCGTGTTCCGGGTGGAGGACACGCAAAAGCGCGCCGGCGATCTGCATGCCCATATCGGCGTTCTGGAGAAGGGCGCGATCAAGGCCGGTGACACGGCGCGTCTCTCGGTCGATGCGCCGCGCCGCGTGTCGACCAAGGCGAACCACTCGGCCACGCACCTGCTGCACGCTGCCCTGCGCGACGTGCTCGGACCGCACGTGACCCAGAAGGGCTCCTATGTCGGTCCGGACCGGCTTCGCTTCGACTTCAGCCACAACAAGTCGGTGACAGCCGAGGAGATTGCGGCGATCGAGGCGCAGGTGAATGCCGTGATCCGCCAGAATGTTGCCGTGTCGACCCGCGAGATGAGCCCGGATGCGGCCATCGAAGCCGGCGCGCTGGCCCTGTTCGGCGAGAAGTATGGCGACAAGGTGCGTGTGCTCACCATGGGCCGTGCCCTGGCCGATGCCGACACGGCCTATTCGGTTGAATTGTGTGGCGGTACCCATGTCGACCGCACCGGCGATATCGCCCTGTTCAAGATCGTGTCGGAAAGTGCCGTCTCGTCGGGCGTACGCCGGATCGAGGCGATGACCGGCGAGGGCGCCCGCCGCTATGTCGACGAGCAGATCGGTTTCGGCCGGGCTGCGGCCGATGCGCTGAAGGTCACACCGGCCGATCTGGCCGCGCGCGTCACCTCCCTGATGGAAGAGCGCAAGAAGCTGGAACGCCAGCTCGCCGAAGCCAAGAAACAGCTTGCCATGGGCGGCGGCAGCGGCGCCGCGCCGGCCGGTCCGGAAGAGATCGCCGGCACCAAATTCATCGGCCGCGTGGTCGAGGGCGTGGGTGGCAAGGATCTGCTCGGCCTGATCGACGAGGCGAAGGCCTCGATGGGTTCGGGCGTGGCCGCCTTCATCGGCGTCAATGAGGGCAAGGCGGCTCTGGCGGTCGGCGTCACCGATGATCTTACCGGACAGTTCAGCGCGGTCGAGCTGGTGCGCGCCGGGGCCGGTGCTGTCGGCGGCAAGGGCGGGGGCGGCCGGGCCGACTTCGCCCAGGCCGGCGGTCCGGATGGCGCCAGTGCCGCGGCCGGGCTGGATGCCATTCGCACGGCGCTGGCCGGCTGATGTCCCGCAAGGCCAGACCATCCGCGTCCCGCGATGTCCAGTTGACCGGCGACAAGGCGCTGGCGCGGCAGGTCGCGGCGGCGCGGGAGGCCTTCAACACCGCGCTCGACGCGCGCGACATGCCTGCGATCGCTGACGTGCTGAGCGAGGAGGCGATGCTGGTGCCAGGCGACGAGGCCCAGCTGATCACCGGCCGCCAGGCCCAGCTGGACGCCTGGGAAGCAGTGTTCGCCAGCATGCCGGACATCGCCTATGTCCGCGCACCGGCCCGCATCGAGATCAGCGAGGATGGATTGCTGGCCGCCGAAACCGGCCGCTGGCGGGGCAGCTGGTCGATGGACGGGATGTCGGTGCGCTATTCCGGCCGCTACTTCGCCAAATGGCGCCATGACGGCACCGCCTGGCGCATCGAGGCGGAAACCTTCGTGACCATGAAACGCACCGGCGGAGCCGGCTAGCGGACTTCCTGCCGACCCAGGGCGGACGGATTCACGCGCTCGATCCGGTTGGTCCAGATGCCGCCCGAATAGCCGTCCGGCAACGCATCGAGAGCATCCAGCGTATCGATGCCGGTGGAGTTCATCGTCGCCCGGTCCAGATCGCCCATCACCCAGACAAGCGTGTTGGCATCCGCCATGCGCTGTTCGAGCCGCCGGGGCCAGCCCCAGGCGAGGCGCGCATAATTCTTCGGCAGTATCAGCACGGTGTTCCGGCAGGCCTGCGGGACAAAGCCGCTCCACCCCGTCAGCAGATAGCGCAGGGCACAATCCTTCAGTCCGCGCCGGGACAGCTGGCGAATGCCCGGC
Organism: Maricaulis sp.; assembly: GCA_002707795.1. Classification (GTDB taxonomy): domain Bacteria; phylum Pseudomonadota; class Alphaproteobacteria; order Caulobacterales; family Maricaulaceae; genus Maricaulis; species Maricaulis virginensis. Next base: position 3,930 of record PANX01000083.1, on the reverse strand, counting down.
CGCAATTCAGCGAGGCGGGTCAGGGGTGCGGGCGCTCCCACGACGATCAGGCGTTCGGGGTCGATGTTCCGCGCATCCAGATAAGCCGCGAGGCGTTCGGCCTCCTGCGGGTCGTTGCTCTTGATATTGATCACGAAACGGCGTCCCGGAAAGGCATCGAGAACCTCGCCGAGCGACGGGATGAGGCCGATGCCGGTACCGCGAAGCGGGTAGGTCGCGCCGTCATCCGCCGTATAACCCCAGCCCGCATCCAGCGAGCGGATTTCCGCCATGCTGTGCTCCCGGGTGATGCCGGTGCCGTCAGTGCGGCAATCCAGTGTCCAGTCGTGAAAGACGGCAAACTCGTTGTCTGTGGTGGGGTGGATATCGATCTCGACGATCTCTGCGCCGGCGTCGAATGCGGCGCCAATCGCGGGGAGGGTGTTTTCGATGAAGGTGTGCGTGACCGGGGCGATGCGCGTGGCCGTGCAGTCCTGCGGTCCGACGCCGGTCGGGTCGAATGTCTGATGCACCCCGCGATGGGAAATGAAGTAGGGCTGGTCCGGTTCCGGCGCCAGCCAGGATGCGTTGCCCAGATAAGCGGCGAGCACCGTCGCACCGATCGCGGCAACGGCAAGGCGGCCATATCGCATGAAAATCCCCTTGATCGTCTGTCCCTGATGCGAGGGTGGCGCGGAAATCGGGCCAATGCGCGGCTGAAAACGGACGCGGCCGGGGCTTGAAGCCGGAATTTTCAGGGCCGGACTGTCACAAAGAAGGCCATCCGTCCGTCTGGAACCCGAAAGCAAGGGAGTTCCAGATGATCCAGCGCAGTCTTCTCTATCTCGGTGCCGTCTTCTATTTGCTCAATGGCGTCAGAATGATCGCGGATCCGCAGGGCTTTTTCGACGGCACGGCGGGTGTCAGTGCGACCGGCGGATACAACATGCATTTCATCGTCGATATCGGATTTGCCTTTCTGGTCTCCGCCGGGGCGATGGCGGCCGGCGTCTGGCTGCGCCAGCGCAGCCTGATCCTGGCCGGGCTGGCCTGGCCGGTCCTGCATGCCGCTTTCCACACGGCAGGCCTCGCCATGCACGGCGCGGTGTCGGGCGCCGCCTGGGTGGTCGAGACCGGCGGGGTGATCCTGCCGGCGCTGGTTCTTGTCGTTCTTGCGCTGCGGGTGCCGCTTGCGGGGCTGGGTACAGGCATGCCGCGCCTGGTGCATGCGGGGCTGCGGCGTTTCGAGGCGCAGTGGTCCTACGATGCGGCCTATCTGCACCGGCTGTCGATACGGTGCCGGACAGCGTGCGCTTCCTGACAGCCTTGCAGGGCCTCTCCGGTCTTTCCAGGCAGGCTCCGCCCGCGCTGCTTCATGGTGCCTCGCTGGCCGCATCGCTGCACGAGGATTGCGGGCCTTGCGCACAGATCACGATCGACAAGGTCTGTGCCGACGGTGCCGAGCCGGAAACGGTTCGCGCGCTTATCCGGCGGGACTTCGGGCGGGCCGATCCGGTGTCCGCGCTCGGATTCAGCTATACGGCCGCGGTCCTGGCTGGTGAAGCAGAGGCCATGGCGATGCGCGACGAGATCGTCAAACGGTACGGCGAGGCAGCGTTGTCGGAACTCGCGCTGGCGGTCGTGGTCTCGCGGACCTATCCGACGATGAAGACGCTGACGGCCTTCGGCGCGGCCTGCCAGAGGCTTGACGTGGCCGGCCAGACCGAAACAGTGGCAGCCGCATGACCGCTCTTCAAACCGACCTGTTGGCCTTCCAGGCCGAACGTCCGCGCCTGATCTCGATTGCCTATCGCATGCTGGGCGAACGGGCGGCCGCCGAGGATGTGGTTCAGGATGTCTGGCTGCGCTGGGACCGTGCCGATACCGGCGAGGTCGCCAATCCCCAGGCCTGGCTGACCGCTGCCACCACACGGCTGGCGATCGATGCCCTGCGCAAGGCGCGGGTGCGCCGGGAGGCCTATACCGGTCCCTGGCTGCCCGAACCCTGGCTGCATGACCCTGCAGACGATCTGCTGGCGCGCATCGAGACGGCGCAGCAGGCCGAACTCGCCCTTCTGTGGGCGATGGAGGCCCTGACACCGCGCGAGCGTGCGGCCTTCATTCTCCACGAGGCCTTCGACACCGGCTACGAGGCCCTGGCCGGGGTTCTGGATACCACCGAGGCGGCCTGCCGCCAGCTGGTCTCGCGAGCCCGGCGCAAGACGCGCGGGGGCCCGGCACGCCCGGGAAGCGCGCCGGAGGCCATCATGGAATTGCTGGCGGGCATCATGACGGCCTATGCCAGGGGCGATATCCGGCAGATTGCGGCGCTTCTGTCCGAGGACGTCGTCGCGATCAGCGATGGCGGCGGCAAGGCGCGCGCAGCCCTGCGTCCGCTCATGGGGGCGGCAGAGACCGCGCAGGTCATGCACGCCCTGGCGACGCGAAAACCGCCGGACCGGGTGCCGGATCTGGTCTGGATGAACGGCCGTCCGGCGATCGGTATTCTCGACGGGGGCGCGAGTGATTTCCTGATGACCGTTACGCCGGCGGTGGACAATCCGTCCCGCATCGGCTGGATCTATGTCATGCGAAACCCGCTGAAACTGCCGCTCTAATTCGCTGCATTGCTCATGGTGCGGGCGGCGGCGAGCCAGGCCCGGGCCTGCGTTTCGTGCTGGAAGACACGTTCCTCGGTGGTCAGCCTGTTGCGGCTGGCCAGCTCCCAATAGGTCAGCGTGGCCTTGGAAAACGGGTCGTTGCAGACAATGGCGGCGCGGCGCTTGTGCGACGGTCTGGCATCGTCATTCTCGCGCATGGTGTCCATCATGCGGGTCACGGAATCGGCCCGGATATCGCTCAGCGAGACATGATCGAGAATGGTCAGGAAGTCATAATCGTCCGACCAGCCGGGCTGGATCCGGGCCATGGCGAACACGGACAGGAGTTCGTCGGGCGCGAGCTTTCCGGATATGCGGTAGACGCACAGACCGTTCTCGGCTTCGAAGTCGATGCTGAAATTCACCCTGCGTCCCCGTGCCCGGCAGCGGGCTGTCCTTTATGACAACTTTCCGAGTATCGGCGCTGGGCGCTCAAAATCAAGGTCGCGCGTTACTCGTCGACGGTTTCCAGCGCTTCGTCGAATTCTGCCGCGGGAACAACAGGGCGCGACATGGAGAAGCGGCCGGACCATCCGCGCGTCCGCCATATGCCGGCGATCATGTTGCCATCGGCACTCAATTCGCCCGTATAGGCCACGGAATGAATGGCGCCGCCCGTACCGTCATACGTCTTGGTGAGGGAGACGATCCCGTCCCTGCAGGCGCCCTGGACATGGGCAAACAGACGCGCTGCGCCGGGCATTGCGAACGTGTTGGGCTCGTCGGTCCGGCCGGTCAGCAGGCCGCCGCGATCGTCGATACTGGCGATGAACGTCACAGGCGCTTCGCCGAGCGGATAGCCGTACTCGCCGAACCAGACGCCGGTCAGGTCGCTTGTCATCCTGGTCCCTTGCACGGCCCAGTGGTGTCGTTTGAGACCGCACCCGTCAAGGGGAGGACACAAAAAAGGGCGAAGCCGCCGGCTCCGCCCCTCTTGAGGTTCGTCCGATCGAAGGATCAGCCCCAGTTGGCCATGGCCTTCTGGAAGTTCTCGTCGACCTTGTCCAGGAAGCCCTCGGTGGACAGCCAGCCCTGCTGCTCGCCGACCAGAAGTGCGAGGTCCTTGGTCATGTAGCCGGCCTCGACGGTCTTGATGATCGTGTCTTCCAGCGTCTTGGCGAATTTCTGCAGATCTTCATTGCCGTCCATGCGGCCGCGATGGGTCAGGCCCTGCGTCCAGGCGAAGATGGAGGCGATGGAGTTGGTCGAGGTCTGCTCGCCGCGCTGGTGCTGGCGGTAGTGGCGCGTCACCGTGCCATGCGCCGCCTCGGCCTCGACGATGGCGCCATCG
>PANX01000082.1 GCA_002707795.1 Maricaulis sp. | reverse complement strand
TGTTTTGCAAGAGGCCCTTCTCCGCGATCGAATCGGCGAGCTCGTCGAGCTCGGCCGCATCGAACGTCTTGCGCGGGTTCAGGGGCGAGGCGTGAATGAGATTGTGCGGGATGGCCTGCTCGCCGCCGCCTGCCGGCGCGGCCGGGCGTGCCTCGCCATTCCAGGCGGCCAGGATGGAGCGGGCCTTGTCGCTGATCCTCAGCGGGGAGAGCGAGATCAGGCCGGTGTCGGCCATGCGCCGCGTTGAGCGCGTGACATTGGACGGGTCGCGTTCGAGGCGTTCGCCCATCTGGGTCCAGGGCAGGGCGGCTTCGCCCTGGCCGTTATCGGCCAGCTCGATCAGAAGAGCGATCAGCTGAGGATCGAAGAGGCGGAAGGCCTCGGCCGTGGGTGTGGAAGCGTTCATTGCGCGGCTCCTTAGTGAGACCGGAAGTCGAGGATGCTTTCGTTTAGAAGAGCGTCCTGTGCGAGTGAGAGGCTTTGGGCGAGGTGGCGCCGGGCCTGCCCGGCAGACAGCTTGTCGATGTCGCCGATGGACTTGACCGACATGGCGTCCAGCGCCGCCTCGGTTGCGACCAGCAGAGACAGGATCACCATTTCATGATGCTGTTGCTGGGTGCGCGGAGCGGCGAGCGCCTCGATGAGTGCGGCCTGGTAACGGCTCGCGATGGCGAAGGCCGGGTCCCGAACTGCGGTCAGTTCGGAAGAGGGTGGGTTGAACCCGGCATTGCTGACGGCCAGCGACAGATGCTGTTTGCGGGGTGTCATGACGGATCTCCGAGCGGGTCGCCATTGGCGTCGATCGGCACCAGATGGGCGAGGCGTTCGAAGTGAAGCTGGCCGGTGAAAGGCGCCGTGGTGAGCCGCACATCGGCCTCGCCGGTGCTGAGGTTCATCGCCTCGATCCGGCCCTCCACCTCGCGGCGTTGCATCAGAAAGGCAACGCGGCGGCCGACCACCAAGTATCCGGACAGGGGCGCGCGGCCCTTGTCATTGGCGGCAGAGAGTTCGGAAGAGAGTTCGGGCGCCGAACGGCGTTCGCTGGCGTCGGGATGGAAAAGTGCCCGCACCGTGGGCGGCAGATCGCCGTCCTGCGGGCAGAATGCAGAAATGTCGGGTTCGTTAGCCATGTGGCCCTCCGTGGTTCGGAGGGACCGTAATCACGAAAAATCGTAATGACAACTCAAAAATACGAAAAACCGTAATTACTATGTGCGGACATAGCGACTAGGTTTGGTAAAATTTCTGGTTGATATGTGACGGAGGTGGCAGATGGTATTGGGTCTTACGGCGTCAAATCCTCCCAAAAGCGTCAGGGCGGCGGTGCTACCGTGTGAAGACGAGGTGCGGGATCAGGCATTGCTGTCCCGCGAGCCGTTGGCGCTAGAAGATCAGTACTTTGGAATCATCTACCAGGACCCAGAGGGATTTGAGAGCACGCGCGCGGTTATCGCCAGGGCGGTTAAGTTCAACGCTGACGGGGTTCCATATCTATGCGTGTTCTGTTGTGAGCGCCGGGCCTACCGGGAGTTTCGTGTTGACCGGATCGTGGAGTGCTGGGATGCGGAAACCGGTGAGACTGAGGATCCGCGGGTTTTCCTCCTCGAAACCATTGGTTTCGATATTAGTCAGCGCGCCCATCCTGCCGATATAGACCCGCGCAAGATGCGAGACGTGTTTGAGCTCATTCGGCCGCATGTTGTTTTGCTCGGCGCGTTATCGAAGTGCGATCGATATATGCACGTTGCTGAAGTGGAGGTGATCAGGGGGCACCTTGTTGGGCTGCTGGCTAGTAGCAGAATTTCAGATGACGAGTGGAAGCAGATTGAAACGCGCATACGCAGGGTGAGGCCATCAAGTGGCGGAATAGCGGAGGCCTATGAGGATCTTCGCCGCCGAACACCTCAAGAGCTGACGGCCTTCATGATAGCTGCGGTGGCAGTTGTTCGTGCCGACAAGAAGGTCAAGCCGGAAGAACTAGAGATGCTGGATGATCTTGCCGAGGAGCTGCTGGGGCTAAGCGTGCACGATCTGATAGCAGTGTAGCTAAAGCCGCGCTACGACGCTTGGGTCCGCGATGCTGACAAAGGGAAGGGCGCGCACGATCTCTACGTCTTCAATCAGTGGTGCGCCATCCCAGCTTTCCAGGTTGTAGCGGCCGGGGGCGTATCCGCGGCGCACGACTTTGAACAGTAGTCTCTGATCAGACAGCTCGATTATACAGGCTTTGCCAAGCACTTCGTCCGGTTGGAATGTCTGGCGATCTAGGCAATAGATGATCCATCGATCTTGTGCCGGGGGCATCGAGAAGCCCCTAATCTCGAAGGCAACGTAGTCTAGGTCTTGGTTCAATCCGGGCGGCAGTGCGACCTCGTAAATGCCTTCGTCTTTCCCGACGCCATCCATAACTTGAACCACAGCACCTGCTCCAACCAGACCTTTAACCCACACTTTTCGAGTGTGGTACTGTGAGTGTTCATCATAAAGTTGGTCAAGGCTAAGGCCAATTGCCGCCGCGAGTTTTCGGGCCGTGTCCTCTCTCAAGGATCGGGTTTTTCCGTCGAGATAGGAATAAATGGTGGATGCCGGCACGCCAGCCGATTTGGCCCAGTTGTTTACGTTTATACCTGCCCGACGCATTGCGTTGCGGACGCTCTCACGGCGCGTATCAGCATCATCCAAGGTCGTCATGATGTGTGAGGTAGCACACGCTTTTGCATAGAGCATTTGCGGAAAATCCGAATTTCGGTTGACGTGATTACGAAAAACCGTAATTCATACGGTCATGACACCGACCGAAGCGAACATCGCCAGACTTCAGGAAGCGGCAAAGAACAAAGCGCGCAAGCTCGGCGAGGTTGCCGCCGAAGCCGGGGTGCCGGCCGCCACTCTGTACGATATGGCGCGCCCCGGGTGGCGACCTCGTTCGATCAAAAACCTCATTGCTGTAGAGCGCGCGCTGGGTCTTGAGGCCCCGGCCGCCCCTCTTCCGGCCGGGGAGGGCGCCTAGATGACCGGGCTGGATGCAAACCGTGTCCGTGAGTTGTGCGTCGATGGCTGGCGCAATCGCGGTCTGGATCAGGACTTTCCGGTGGCCAGTACGCACGGCTGGTGGCCCGTGGTGGCGGCGGAAGACTGTCCGCAGGGGTGGGCGTGGATGGTGAGCCAGTGGCAGCCGGGCGCGGCGGGTGCCGTGCGGGTTTGCGACTGGGGCGTGGCGGACGTTCGGGACTTCCGGGCGATGTGCGACTGGGTGTGCGATCCGTTCGGGCCGCGGCCCGGTTGCGCTGTGCCGGCTGGCGAAGCGGGTGGCGCCGATCTGCCTGGCGTGCGGATCGAGGAGCGTGAAGCATGGTGTGCCGGTGCCGATGCCGGTGCCGGGGACCCGGTGTTGCGGCTGGGCATCTGGGAGCCGCTGTCGCTGGTGATGTCGCGAGTGGGCGAGGGGCGCGTGCGCCTGCCGGAAGACGCCGGTAGCGAGGTACTGGCCGCGCTCGCCGCGCTTGCCGTTGAAGAGCTGCCGCCGACCGAAGAAGGGTTTGCACGCCGGCGGATTGTGCCGGGGTGTGCGACCGTGTTTACCCGAAATCTCGCCCGGTCTCTGGCCCTGTGGCGGGATTATGCCCGCGGGTTGCCGGCATGACGGGGCGGATAGACACCCGCCCGGGTGGCCAGGTCGGCCAGGGCCTGCAGTGTGGCGGCGGAGATCGTGAGGCTGGCCGGGCCTTCGGGCCGCATGACCCGGACCTCCAGCATGCCTTCGTATCCCGGGTCTGTTCGGACCTGCAGGCCGTCGATCTCGGCGATGTGCCAGTTTTCTTTTCCGTAATTCATGGCGGGCGCTCCGTTTTGAGGGCGCAGCCTGCCATGGACGCATCGATGCGTCAGCAGATTGCGAAATCATTCCCTGCTTCCCCGTGTGACAGCGCGTGGGGCGGGGGTGTCCGGCGGCGTGTGAGCGCCCGTCTTGCCTCTCTTTCCAGGGCGGCTGCCGGACACCCCCATTTTTTCTGTTTCCTGTCTCTGCCCGTGTGGGCCGTGCGCTGCGCCCGTTGCGCCGGCCTGCCGCGTCTCACGGGTGGGGCGGGGGTCTGTTCCTGCCGTCCCGGCTTGCCGGGTACAGCCGCCCGGGGCCGCGCGGTGCAGGGCAGACCCCCGATCCGGTTCCGCCCGGGGCCCGCCCTGTGCGTTGGGCCCGTCGCCGTCCAGCCAGGCGGCAATGCGGGCATCGCGCGCGGTGTCGGCCGGCAGGCCCATCGCCATGGCGAGGGCCGCAAGCGGGCTGTGTGTGATGCGGTGTCGTTTCATGCCGGCAAGCATGGCTTGCCTGGCATGGCCTGCAAATCCGGAAAGCCGGGAGGGTCCCAAGAATGAGCGGACGGGTTGCCAAGCCGCCGGAATGCCGGGTGCTGGGCGCGGATGATTATGCCGCGTTGAAGAATGCCACCCGGCTGGCCTTCAAGGATGCGGGCGGGCCGGAGCAGTTCTTTGAGGAAACACGCGCGGGCTCGGCCGAGACCCTGCGCAATTACGTCAAGCATGAACAGCCGGCCTTTGCGCCCGTCGACGTGATCGCCGACGCCGAACGGCATGCGCGGCGGCCGTTCGTGACCGAAGCGTTGGCGCGGATTGCGGGCTTTCGCCTGATGCCGGTGGCGGCGTCGGTGACGGGCCGGGGCGTGATGTTCGACGCGCTGCGCGAGGCCTGCGAGTTCGGTGCCCAGGCCAGCGAGGATCTGCGCGACGGCAAGGTGGATCGCCTCGAGGCGCCAGAATTCCTGAAAGCCCTGCGCGAGGCGCAGCGCGCCTTTGCCGCGGCCGAGGCCCAGCTGCTGGCCGATCATCCATTCTTGAAGGGGGAAGCGGAATGACGAACCGGCTTGAACCTGCACCGCAGGGCGGCGCGCCCGTCTGGGTGATGCTGGTCACTCGCGTCCTGGGAGGTGAGCCGTGAAGGTGCGCCGCGGACAGGTGCTGGGCCTGAACATGCCGCCGGCGGGCTGGCTGTGCGTTGCGATGTGTGCGGCGGGTCTGGTGTGGCTGGCGGCGGGGTGGCTGGCATGACGGCGGCACCCGGAATCGCGCCCGTCTTGTGCGAAGTGGAATGGGCCGGGCTGACGGCGCAGATCGAGGCGTTCCGCGATGGCGCCGGGCGCATCACTGCCCTGGGCGAGGTGCGCTTTCCCGGCGGGCGCGGCGGCAAGACGGCCGCCATGGGCGCCCTGGCCGAAGCGGTGGCGAGCGTCGATCGATATCTGGCCGCGCCGCTGAACCCGCCGGGCAAGGGCGGCGCGCGTGGCGAAACGCGGCCGCTGGTGACACTGGCCGATCTGGCCGTGGTGCTGAAGGCGAACGGGCCTTCGGCTTTCCTGGAAATCGTCAGGGTTCTGGCCCGCCTGGAAGCGGGCGCCCTGACCGGCGCCAGCGAACGGCGTTCGGTGGATCAATCTCAGAAGGAGAGAAGCGATGCTTGATGTCTGGCCAGAGGATGGCGTGTTTGACGAGGTGGTGAAGCGCGCGACATCGGCCGCCAAGCGTGAGCCGGTGGCGGTCACCGTTAGTGACAATAAGGGCACCCAGTCCGTGACCGTTTCGATCGCGGCCGAGATCCTGAAAGAGCTGGGATGGTCGATCGGCGAGCGGGCGCGCGGGCTGGTGCATGTCACGGATCGCGCGGTCTTCCTGCGTTTGCAGCCAGACCCGCTGGGCGGGTACCGGCTGCATACCCCGCCGGGCGGATCGGCCGACAAGTCGCGCGGCCTGCTGCGTGTCGGCTGGATCTGCGATGCGCCGATGAAGGAATACCGCCGCGCGGCGGTGGAGTACCGGATTGCATCCGCGGGCGTGCGCAGTGCGCTGGACCTGCAGCTTGAACGGGTGAAGGCGCGCGCGGGCCGGAGCGTGCCCGGGCTTGAGCCCGAAATATCGCCTGCAGAGGTCGCGGCTCGGAAAATTGCCACCGAGCTTCTTCGCAAGGGGCATACGGACAAGGAAGTTCTGCACCATCTGGAAGCCGAGCAGAACATACGCCGCACCCAAGACTGGTTGGCGCAGGTGCGGTCGTGAGTGTGTTGGTGGTGGTGTCTCTCGCGGCGGTCTGGGCCGTGGCGGCCGGGCTGGCCTGGCGCCATCTGGCATGGGTTTACCCGCGGCCCTGCCGCGCCCGCCTCGTCTGGTCTGTCCTGTGGCCTGTGCCGGCGGGACTGCTGGCGATCGGATGGCTGGCCGGGTTCGCGCGCCTCGCCTGGGCGATGGTCTGGCGCCTCCTGGACGGGGAGGGGCGGGGATGACGCAGATCGAATGGACCCACCTGCCCGGCTTCAAGGGCGCAAGCTGGAACCCCATCGTCGGCTGTTCCGTCGTCTCGCCGGGCTGCACCAATTGCTATGCGATGAAGCAGGTCGGGCGGATCCTGCGGATGACCGATGGTCAGTCGCACTATGCCGGCACGGTTGCCGACAGCAAGGCCGGGCCCGTCTGGACCGGCAAGGTGGCCCGCGCCAGCGACAAGGCCTTCACTGCCCCGCTGCGGCGCCGGATCCCCACCTGCTATTTCGTCAACTCCATGGGCGACCTGTTCGCCGAAAGCGTGCCCGACGAGTGGATCGACCAGGTCTTCGCCGTCATGGCGCTGTCGGCCCAGCATCGCTTCATCGTGCTGACGAAGCGGCCGGAGCGGATGCGGGATTATCTTATTCGCCAGTTCGATCGCTGCGACGGTGAAGATGGCATCGTTGATGATCTGATAGCGGTTGCCGAACTTGCCGGCGTTGACTGGCGCGAAGCGGTCGATGCTTGGCCGCTCCCCAACGTCTGGCTGGGCGTGTCCGTGGAAGACCAGGCCCGGGCCGCCGAACGCATCCCGCTCCTGCTGGACACCCCGGCAGCCGTGCGCTTCATCTCGGCCGAGCCGCTGCTGGGGTTCATCACCCTGACCGACTTCGATATCGCTCATGCGCATGGGGTTGATTGTCACGACGCTCTGTCCGGCTGCTACCTGGAACAGAACGGCAATCAGCACTTCCAGCATGTCGGAGGGGCCAAACTCGACTGGGTCATCTGCGGCGGCGAGAGCGGGCCGGATGCCCGGCCCATGCACCCCGACTGGGCCCGGTTCCTTCGCGATCAGTGCGCCGACGCTGGCGTGCCGTACTTCTTCAAGCAATGGGGGGAATGGTCGCCGGTCTGGGACAAGAAACAAGGCGATCAATGCCCTCCTTGTGTCGTCTGCCAGGATGGAGAGGTTCTCACCGGCCGGCACATGATCACCGGCACAATGGATGAACAGGACGCCGAGATCCTGCGCCGCATCGGAAAGCGCGCCGCCGGCCACCTTCTGGATGGCGTCGAGCACTTCAACTGGCCGGCCGATCCGGCGGGGTCAGCGGCATGACGGCGCCTCTCCCCGCTTCAGACGGTGCCCGCGAGCGGGACGGATTGCGCCGCGAGGGCGCCGGCAAGGCGCTGCAATATGCCAGCGCGCTGATCGCGCGCTTGCCTGTGCGGGATCCACAGCCGGGCGAAACGCCGGCAGAATGGCAGGGCGGCTATCGCGCCCTGGTGGAAGCCCAGCTGGATCAGCTGGCCCTTCAGATCGAGCGCGGCGAACTGAACCTGGCGCCGCGGCCGGGGAGGGCGCGACATGCGTAAGCCCCGCCGCAAGCCGCAACGGATCCAGCTGAAACGCACGAAGGGGTTTCGCAAGCCGAAAGAGGCGGTGACCGTCACCCGTGCCACCAAATGGGGCAATCCCTATCGGGTGGATGAATGGGGGCGCCAGCGGGCCGTCTCGCTGTTTCGCGAAGACCTGTACGAGCGGGGCGTGGTGGAGGGGCCGCGCGGGCCGGTGACGGTGGAGATGATCCGCGCCGAGCTGAAAGGGCGCGACCTGGCCTGTTTCTGCGATCACCACGGCGCCTGCCATGGCGATGTTCTGATGGCGATCGCCAACAGCCGCGGCCCGCTGAAGCGCAAACGCTCGGTCACCGGCGGGATGGGGGTGGGGGCAAAGCCCACGAGAATTGGCATGCAGGCCGCGCGCGGGACGGCGCTCAATGGCGGCGTGCCCATGCCCGACGATTTCGATTTCGTTTTGGACGGCCCAAGCGGGCTGTAAGGGAGAAGCCAGTGATGCCTGAAGCCAAGACCCAGCGGGGCACAAACACAATCGTCGCAGACGAACTGCGGGGGTACATCCATCGCATAGAGCGCATTGAAGAAATGCGATCGCAAAGCGCCGATGATATTCGTGCGGTCTATGCCGAGGCCAAGGCACACGGTTATACCCCCAAGTACATCCGGAAGGTCATCAAAGCGCGAAAGCAAACGCCGTCAGATCGCGATGACGAGCGTGCGATGATGGATCTCTATGAGACGGCGGCCGGGCTGCGGGACGAGTTGCCGCTGTTCCGTGCAGTGGGGGCAATGAGTGTCGACCTGACAGCGCGAGAAAGTGTGGTCGAGGCCCTTAAGCAACTCGTGCCCCTGGCTGGCGAGATCGTGGTGAGAGTCGGTGGGGTTGCGGTCCGGCTTTGGCGGGACGAAGCGGGAAATCCGCAGGCCGAAGATGTTGTTGATCGACCTGCGAGTGCTCCATCGGCGGCGGGAAACACAGGCTCTGCCACCCCGAAACCGAAGGTGGATGTGCCGGACTGTGATGATGCTGGTGCAGAGGAACTTGGCCGCGAGGCCTTCAGAAACGACCAGCCGATTATTTCAAATCCCTTTCCCTGGGATGACCCTCGGCGTGCCTTGTGGGATGTCGGCTGGCGCAAGGAGTCTGGCGGCGACGGTATGGGGCCAGACGATTGATGGCTCGCAGAACTGCGCCAAGAGACATCGCCTCGTACGGTGACTTGTTCGACCCGAAGGAGGCTGCAGAGCCCATTCTGGGGCGAGCGGTTCGCGATTCCCTCACGGAATGGCTGACGGAGATCTGGGCTGCAGACGATCTGGTTAAGGTCGGGTTGCAGCCTCGACGGCGTGCGATGTTCGATGGTGTCCCCGGGGTTGGTAAGACAACGCTTGCGCATCATCTTGCAGCCCGTTTGGGGCTGCCCATGCTTGCAGTGCGGCCGGATAAACTGATCTCGAAATGGGTCGGTCAATCGTCAGAGCAGATCGGGGCATTGTTCGATGCAGCGGCCGCGGCTGACCCGCCCATACTCTTGTTTCTGGATGAGTTCGACGCATATGCGCGTCACCGCCGGCGCAGTGAGCAGGGTGCTGACGACGAACGCAACATGATCGTCGACACGTTTTTGCAGCGCGTAGAGCAACATAGCGGCTTCCTGATCGCAGCAACGAATTTCGCGGATCATGTGGACCAGGCGATGTGGAGGAGGTTTGACATCCATATCACGCTCGAACTGCCCGGGCTGGCGGAGCGAAGGCGTATCATTCAGCGCTATCTTATGCCGTACGGCCTTCCGGCCGACGCATTGGAGAGTTTGGCCATTGCGCTCGAAACGGCGTCGCCTGCTCTGATCCGGTCTTTCTGCGAAGGGCTCAAGCGCCAGATCATTCTAGGGCCGCTTCTAAAGCTCGACATGTCACGTGGCGCCGTAATCGACCGCGTCGTTTCGACCGTGCATCCCCACAAGGATGTGGGGAAACCGCGGCTCTGGTCGCACGGATCACAAGACCAGTCTGTGAGGGCGATGCCGTGGCCACTCCCCGCAGCAGAAGAGGTAAAGGCCGAGCCTCCGGTTTGCAGACCTGACGTGGCCGTCGTCTCTCTAAACGACAGGCGGAACAAGCCATGATCCGCGCCACCATTCCCGGCCGTCTGATCTGTGACGATCAGGATGTGAGTGCGCCGGGCGAGTATCAGTATCTGGACGGGCGATGGAATGTGACGCGCGGGCGGCTGTATGCCCGGCGCCTTGAGCTGGCCTGCCCGCGATGCGGCAAGGCGCACGAGCTGCTGCTGGCGCCAGCCGGGCATGTGAAGCCCGCCGCCGGCGAGCTGCGCTGGGATGGCACCATACTGGCGCCAACGGTCTATGGGCCGATCGTGATCCGGCCGCATGGCGCTTGCCCGGGATGGCGGGGCCGATTGGAAGGCGGCGAATTGCGCACCGATGCGGCCCTGCTGAAGCGGGAGGGCGGCGATGTGTGATTGTCCGCTCTATCGTGCCCAGGCCGACATGCTGGCCGATCTGCGCGAACGTGTGGCGCATCTGGAGGCCTTGACCGACCCGGCCGTGCCCTTCGCGCCCTGGGAATGGGCGCTGGACCGGCCGCAGGCCATCCTGGCCCATTGCCTGGCGCGCGGGCCTGTTGAGGCCGCACGGGCCGCCATGTCGCTGGATCTGGGCATTCACGGCCGCACGCACGATGCGCGCGCCGTGGCGGCCCTTGTGGCGGGGCTGGCGCATCGTCTGATCGAGTGGGGTTGGCTGGTGCGAAGCGGCACGCCCGAGGACCGGCCGGCGCGGCTGTCGGACATCCACGCCCTGCACCCTGACCAGTTGACCGCCTTCCGGACCGCGCTGCGCGGCGAGGGGGATCCCGGTGCGCCGCCCGTGTCGCACCGGCCGATCCCGCCGGGTTCTCGCGCCTATCGCCCAAAGGAGGCCGTTTCGTGAGCCGACTGTCCGTTATTCCGCTCGCGGCCCTGGATGATGTTGCCGAGAAGCGCATGACCTCGACGCAATTGCGCGTCCTGTGTGGTCTTGGCGCGTGTACCAACAAGTATGGCTGGGCGAACGACACCAATCAGAAGCGGATCGCGAAGAAGGCCAGGCTGACGCGGGAAACGGTGAACCGCGCGCTGAACCGGCTCGAGGAGCTTGGCTGGGTCGAGGTCTATGAAAGCCGCGACCCTATGGCCAAGCTCAAAGGGCTGCTGTGCTATCGCGTGATCCTGGACCCGCCCTTCGGCCCGCACGGCGAGCGGCTGGAGTCGCCCACCTACAAGCGCCGCCGGGCTGTCCTGTCGTCAGAGCAGGAGCGCCAGGCGCGGGCCGGTGAGGGTGAGGCGGGAGACGGTCCGGATGCGGACGATGACGCCGTCGCGGCGGACAATCCGGGCAGCCGGGAGATGGCGGCACCGGGCGATGCCGTCGCGGACGGTCACGCCGGACCATCGGCCCCGGTTCAATCCCCGGATGTGCCTGCCGTGCAAGGCCCGGACGTGACCCCCTGTGATCGACGCGTCACAGGGGGGGGTGTGACGGGTGGATCACAGGGGGGGTGTGACCACTGTGATCACAGGGGGTGTGACCACTGCGATCACAACAGAGTCGATTCTTTTATCGATAGGAGTTCTATGAGTACCAGCGCGCGCAGGATGACCCGCGGCGATCGGGTGCCCGGCGTGTGGTACGACCCGAAGGTCGAACTGATGCCCGCCCTGGTCGAGGCCAGGGTCCGCGATGCGGTGACGGCGCATCTGGTCGAAGGGCTGGGGCAGGCGCAGGCCACAGCCGCCCTGTCGGCGGTGGATGTGCGCGCCTATCGGCATCACGGGTCGGAGCGCTGGGCCGTGGTCTGCCCCGATCGGGCCGGGTGGGAAGCCTTCCGGCAACACCTCGCCGGGCTCGGCACGCCGTTGACGGACAGGACCGGAACGCGTGTCCAGGTCATGACCGAGGCCCGTTGGGCCCGTCTCACAGCAGAAATCACCATGCCCTACACCCCGCCGGGCGGCGAGGCAGGGCGATTGTTCGACATGGCGCTGGAGTGCGGCCGGACGGAAACCGATCTGGCGCCCTGCGTCGAGGATGGCTTCGTCGTCGTGCCGGATCCGGATCATGGCTTCGCCGTCCGGTCCACCGGCATGAATTGCCGAGAGGTCGGCCATGTCTTTATCGGCGCCATCAAGGCGCTGGGCTGGAACACGACTGTTCGCCCGCAAACGCCGGCCGAACGTCTCAAACCGAAGGAGGTCGCCCATGGGCAAGCTTGAGGCCACGCCAGCCATGCGGGAGGGGGTGACGGTGCAGGCGCAGCGCAAGGCCGATGAGCGGCCGGATGTGGCCGATTACGAGGCCCGGGCGGACGAACGGCGTTCGGCGCGGCTGGAAGCCGAGCGCAAGCGGCGTGAAGCCTTTCTCGCCTCGGCCGAAGGGCAGGCGGCGATGGGGCGTCTCGATGCCCTGAGACGGGCAGGCGAGGCGCTGCGATCGTCAACGCGCTATGCCGATATCGACACCTTCACGGCCGCCGTGCGGGGGATCGAGATCGAGCGCGGGCAGGTCCGCATCTTGGCGCCGAATGCCTATGTGGCGCGGCTGTACGCCCCGGGCAATGGCAAGGGCGGGCTGCTCAAGCGTGAGCAGGTTGCGGCTGCGGCCGACTATGCCGCCCTGTCCGATCAGCTGAAGGTCGGCGGGGCCAGCCGGGATCCGGCCGACATCCGTGTCGATGGTGGCGGCGCGGGCTGT
This sequence comes from Maricaulis sp., assembly GCA_002707795.1. Lineage (GTDB taxonomy): Bacteria > Pseudomonadota > Alphaproteobacteria > Caulobacterales > Maricaulaceae > Maricaulis > Maricaulis virginensis. The sequence goes on along the minus strand of PANX01000082.1, from coordinate 23,229 downwards.
ACCGAGCTGGCCGTCCTCAACCGGATGGACGCCGCCGACCGCTTCCGCCGGGCCCGCACTGCTCTCGAACACGCGTCCATCGTGCCCGAATGGGGCCGGGTGATTCGCAGGCTGACCGACTGGATCGTCCTCGATGGCGGGCACCCTATGGAGGATTTCGACCTGGGAGGGGCTCGTCTGCTGCGCGGTGTAAACGAGGAAAAAGCCTGCAAGGCAATGCTTCTCGTCCAGGGGCTGGGGGCATTGTGTCAACATTTCGGAGGGCGCTAGTTGACATCCTACCGGGTGTTGTGGCCTAGATTTGTCCTAGATGAGGTCATTGCGCCTCGCCAAGCCCCGCCGGCCACCGCCTCGCGGGGCTTTTTCATGCCCGAAACCCAACAAATCAACGCCTTAGCGGGTCCTTCCCAGCGCTTCCCCGTATACGGGGCATCTGAGCGCGGGGCTTCGCTAGATACACAGGCTGTCAACATTGTTGACGTTTCGGGCTCAACTCGTTGACATTTCAGGAGGCTAGCCCGCTCTGCCGGTGGCCCGATCACCGATGACCGATGTTCCGCTGCTCGATCGCAAACTGCCCGATGGGGCACCGGCGTACTTTCGATCTGTGGCCGCGTACGGCAAGGCGAGAGGTGTTACCCGGCAGTGTGCTGCGAAGTGGAACACCCGGGATGGACTGATCGTCTTCGCCGAATGTCCGGTCACCGGCCGGCAGATGGTCGACGCCGCGGCCAGTGACCAGCTGAGAGCCGGCGAGCAGAACCCGCTCAAAGGCCTGGCCGATGAAGGCGCGGCGATCGGGGCCGGGCCCGTCAGTCCGGTTGCGCCGGAGCCCGTTGCTGAAGGCGATCCGGTCGGCGAGGAACGGGACGACAGTGCTGATGACAAGGCCGCGAGCGTCCAGGACAGCGTCCGCCAGCGTGCTGCCCAGTCGAAGGCGATCCAGGAGGAGATCAAGGCCAAGTCGGTGCGCCTTGATTACGAGGAGCGCATCGGCCGCCTGATCCCGCTCGATCTGGCCATGGAGCAACAACGCCGCCTGGCCAGTCGCACGGTGGAGGCCATCCTGCGATTGCCGATGGAGGCGGCAGAGGAAGCGAACCCGGACGATCCGGCAAAAGCCCGCGCCGCGATCCAGCATCACTTGACACAGATCCTGACCGAGCTAGACGCCGATACCCGCCGCTCGATCGAGGAAGCACGTTCGCAGCTGGCACTTGAAGGCGAGCCCGCCCATGCCTGACGGCTACAATGGATGGGAAGAGTTCGGAGAGGACGCCGACCGGTACTTCCGCCTCAATGCCTTGCGCCTGCAGGAGGCTTACCTGGCCGCGCTTGCGCCGCCTCCGCCACTGAACCCGGCTGTGTGGGCAGAGCAGGCACGATTCCCGGAAGGATCCCCGGCGCCGGGCAAGTTCAAGCATTCGACGGCGCCCTATCTGAAGCGGATCCTGGAAGTGCTGTCGCCGGACCATCCGTGCGAGGAAATCTGGATCCCGAAATGCGCCCAGTCGGGCGGCACGGTGGTCGGTGATCTCTGGCTCGCTTCGATCCTGGCGAGCATGAATGCGCCCTGCATGGCGGTGCATCCGACCGTCAGCCAGGCCAAGGAATGGGCGGACAGCAAGTTCTGGCCGCTGATCGAGGCGACACCGGCACTGACGCCCTACCCGGACGAAGGGGAAGAACCGGGCGTCATCGTGCCCCGGATCAACAAGGCCACAGGCGGGTCGAAGGCCGACAAGATACGCTCCACCCTTGGCGGTACCCTGTTGCTGGCGGGTGCGGAGAGCCCGAAAACGCTTCGCAGCCACACTATTCGCTTCCTCGTCGAGGATGATCTTGACTCATGGGTTGCCAACAATGGGGAAGGCGATCCGGCAACCCAGGCGGATATGCGGCTGACGACATACGAAGCGCTGGCCTTGTCCAAAGCGCTGAAGATCTCGACACCGATCCTGCTGGGCGGCTCGCGTTCGATGAAGGGTTATGCCCGCTCGAGCATGGAGCGGTTCTATCTCGGCTGTCTGCAGTGCGGGATGCTGACCGACTTCGTCTGGGAGGATGTTCAAAAGGGCGACGTGGCGCCATTTCGCCCGTTCTTTGTCTGTCCGGCCTGCGGCATGCCGCATGATGACAGTCACAAGCGGAAGATGCTGGCGTTGGGTCTGTGGGTGCCCACCCGGCCGGTCAATGGCAAATCGCCGGCCAAAACGATCAGCCGGGAGGAAGCCCTGGAGTGGGCCGGAGATGGCCTGCACCGTGTGGTCGGCTTTCACATTACGGGCGAAATCAGCCGGTTCCGCCGCTGGGAAACGATCGCCCAGAAGGAAGCCGACGCGGCAGGCGATCAGCACACCGAAATGGTGTTCGTCAACACGGTGCTGGGCCGGCCATATGAGATCAAGACGAAGACGCCGGGCTGGGAGGCCCTGTCGGCACGGCGTTGCGAAGACTTCCAGCGCGGCGAGGGCGCCTACGGGCCCTCCGTCTTCGTCCTGTCGGCCGACGTGCAGGGCTATGGCATCTGGTATCTGGGCAAGGGTTACAACGCCAACGAGGAAGCCTGGTATCTGGAATGGGACCTGCTGCCCGGTGAAACCGCTGTGATGGGCGAGGGCGCCTGGAAGGCGTTCGACAAGATCGTCGAACGCGGCGCCCCTCTGCCGGGCGGCAAGCGGATCCCCTACGACCTGGAGGTCGTAGACTCAAACTACAATACCGATGCGGTGAAGGCCTGGGTGCGCCGCCGGCCAAAGGCGCTGGCCGTGAACGGCGATGCGGGTTGGAACCGGGACATCATCACGCACACGCATCAGAGCGATGTGTCGAAGTCCGGCAAGAAGCGAAAGCTGGGCCTGCGGGTGTGGCACGTCGGCACCTACCCGGTGAAGTCCATTCTGGTTTCGCGCTACGGGAAAACGGCCGCGTCATCCGACTTCGATGAGGATGGCGTGCCGCGCGGTTATTGCTGGTGGCCGATCAATGCCGACGAACCGTTCTTCCGGCAATTGACGTCGGAATACGTCCATGACGAGCGGGTCAAGTCGACCAACCTGACCCGCAAGATCTGGAAAAAGAAGGCGTCCGAGGAAAATCACCTCTTCGACTGCGATGTCTACAACTTCGCCGGCCTTCATCATCTGGGCGCCCGTGCCGGATCGCGCGGCTCCTGGACCGAGGAAGACTGGGAAGAGGCGGATGCGCGGGTCCGCGCCATCCTCGAACCGGACCAGGCCGATTTGTTCGACAGGCAGGTTCGCCGGATCGACGATCAGAGCGATCCGGTTCCGACACCGGAAGAAGGTTCGGGTCTGCCCTCCGCCCTCCTGCGGATGGCACATCAGAATCGAGACTGAAAACCGGCGCCGAACGGCGTTCGGTGGGACCAGGCGTTGGGGGTTCTCGCCTGGTCCCGGACTTTCCACGGTGCCGCCCGGCCGTGGATCCGGCGCCGGCCGTTTGCCCGAAAGGCGGCCGGCGCCTTCACCTCATACCCGCTTCAAACATGGCCGCCCGGGTGCGTTGTGCCCGGGCGGCCGAACCGTCACCCGACAGGAGCCGACCATGCCGCGCACGCTCGAAGAGATCGATGCCGACATCGCCAAATTTCGCGAGGCGCTTGATGAGCTCGCACTCGGCGGCAAGCCCTCACGCATGCGTCACGGCGATCGCGAGATCCAGTTTGCCGGCGGGAGCGATCCTGAAGCGCCGCTGCGCCGGCGCCTGTTTGAACTGCGCACCGAACGTGCCCGCCTCACTGGCGAGGCCGCCCCCGGCCGCCCGATCTATCTCTAAACCAGGAGCCGCCCGTGCGACTGTCACCCGACTCCCGCCGCCTCGCCGCGGCGCGGCACAGCGCCGTCATGTCCGCCGGTGGCCCCGCTGCCGTCCAGTCCGCCGCCGGCACGCTGGATGTCACGGGCGCCAGCCGGGCCGGGCGCACGGCTTATCGTGCCGCCGATCCGTTCGACCGGGTATTCGCAGGCCGCAATGCCTCGCGCCGGTCGGCCGACGGAAACTGGCTGAACGAGCGCCTGCGGGTGCTTCCCCGGGTCCGTGATGTCGTTCGCAATGAACCGCTGGCCGACAGCGCCGTCGAACAGAAAGTGTCGCTGATCGTCGGCACCGGCTGGAAGTTCTCGTCGGCCCCGCCGCCGGAGGCCTTTGGTCTCACGCCGGACGATGATCGTTATCTGCGCCTGACCGACAGTATCGAGGATGCCTGGCGCCGCGCGACCGGAGATCCGCTGTTCCGGCTGGATTACGAAGAAGCGCTGCCCTTCGACCTGCAGCTGGATCTGGCGGTGCGTCACCGCATCGTCGACGGCGAGAGCATCGGCCTGTTCAACTGGATCGAGGATCGCGGGGATGGCTTCCCCTTCCACACGGCCATTCAACTGGTACATCCCGCGCGCCTCGCCAATCCCATGGGGCGGGCAGACGGGTGGGGCGGCGCCATCCAGATCGCGCTCAAGGATGGCACGTCCTATACGCTGGACGCTGAAGATGTCCGCGCCGGTGTAGCCACCGATGAGCGCGGCCGCGATATCGCCCTGCACATCCTGCGCGCCCATCCTGTCGATATCGGCAAATCGGCGATCAAGTCGATGCAGGGCGACTGGATCGATCGATACGAGACGCCCGGCCGGCCGCGCTATTTTCGCAGCCTGCGACGCCGGGAGATCGGGCAGACCCGGGGCGTCTCGGATCTGGCGTCCTCGCTGCGCCGCTTCGGTGCCTTCCAGGAGGCCACCGATACCGAAGCCCGCTCCCGCCTGATCAACGCGACGATCTTCGCCAGCATCTCCTCGCACCTCGATCCGGAATACCTGGTCGAACTGTTCGGAAACGATGCCGACAAATTGCTCGAGGCCCGGGCGGCCTTTTACGAGGCGTCCGGCTCGGACATCAACGCCAACAAGGTGTTGCGCACCTTCCCGGGCGATAACTTCGACATCAATGACAAGGTGCGGGCGGCCAACGCCTATGCCGATTTCTTCGGCGCGCTCGCGGTCCAGGCCGGTGCGGGCGCGGGCGTGCCCGCAAACATGATGCTGCGGGACTTCTCGAAAGAGAATTTCTCCTCGGCACGCACCGCCATCAATGACGCCTTCCGCATGGCCAAGCGCGAGCGGATCGTCGACGTGCTCAATTTCGCCCAGCCCGCTCTGCTCTGCATCCTGCAGGAGGCGTTCTACGACGGACGGCTGGCCCTGCCGCCGGGTGCGCCGGACTTCATGGAGCGGCCGGACGTCTATGTGAAAGGCACCTGGATCGGGCCGCGGCGCGAATATGTCGACCCGGTCAAGGAAGCCCAGGGCGACCGCATGCAGGTCGAGAACTTCCAGGCCTCATTCTCCGACATCGCCGAAGAGCGCGGCAAGCCGCTCGACGAAGTCATCGCAGAACGGGCGCGCGACCAGCGGCGCTTTGATCGCGCCAATGTCGCGCCCGGTTCATTCGACCAGATCGCCGCCGTGCGCGGCGGTAGCGAATAGGATCCGCCATGCCCCGCTCACTCCGCCGCCGTCTGTCCATGAATGCCTCGCAGGGCGCCGTGCTGCTGGCGCTTCATGCCGGCTATGAAAACCATCTGGGCCGCCTGGGCCGGGTTGCCGACTGGCGTTATCGCGAGGATGCCCGGCCCGGCCTGCTCGATCGCGCCGGCGATATCGCACAACGCGTCCTTCGCGGCCGGGAACCGGGCGGCGTCGAGTCCATGCTGAGTTTCCACGAAGAGGCTGAATGGACGCCGCACGGCTATTACCTGGCCCGCGACTGCGCGGTGATCCAGGTGCAGGGCGTTCTGGCCCGCAATGGCTATTGGGACTTCTGGGACGATTGCTTCAATTCCGGCTATGCCGACATTGCCGAGGCGATCCGGGCCGCAAACGATGACGAGCGGGTGGCCGCCGTCATGCTGCTGATCGACAGCCCGGGCGGCCTTTCCTACGGCACGGACGAATTGTCCGAGATGATGCAGGCCAACCGGCAGGCCTCCGGCGGCAAGCCGCTCGTGGCCTTCTGTCACATGGCCTATTCCGCTGCCCAGCAGATCGCAGCCAGTTGCGATGCCTGTTACGCGCCGCGCGGCGCGGGTCTCGGCTCGGTCGGCGTTCGCATGGGCTGGTTCGACTGGTCCGGCATGATGGCCGAAGACAAGGTCAAGCGCGAAGAGTTCAAGTCCGGCGAGTACAAGGACATGGGCTCGCCCTTCCGCGAAGTCACCGAATCCGAGCGCGGCATGTTCCAGGCGCAGATCGATGCGCATGCCGGCTTTTTCTTCGAAGCCGTCGCCACCGGCCGCGGGATTGCGCTCGAGACCGTGAAGGGCTGGCAGGCCCGCACCTTCACGGCGGGCGCGGAAGGCGATCTCGATCCGGTCGCCGCCGGCCTGCTCGATGCTGTCCTCAATGAAGACGAGGCCTTCGAGGCCGCCCGCGCCCTGGCCGGGCTGACACCTTCCAGCGAGGCGGCTTCCGGCCGCGCTGCTTCGCAAACGGATCCCGCGGCCGCGACCAGCAAAGAGGAGCTGTCGATGAGTATCGAAGCCGAGATCGCGGCCTTGCGTGCCAAAGCCGCGAAAGGGGACGCAAAGGCGATTGCCCGCCTGCAGTCCCTGGGTGTCTCCGTCAAGCCGCCGCGTGCCGACGGTTCGGCCGCCGCGCCGAAGGGCGAGGGCCAGGATGAAGTGTCCGAAGAGGAGGATACGGATCCGGACGCCGAAAACGACGAGGACGATGCGGAAGCGGAAACCGACCCCGAAGATCCGGAAGCCGAGGATGAGGACGAGCCCAAATCCCTGGCCGCCGCTGGCCGCAAGATCGGCCGCATCGCCGCGCGCGATGGCAAGTCCGGCCTGGGCTGCACGCTCGCGGCCGACGTGGCCGCCGGCGAGATGCGCTACGCCGCGGCCCTGCGCACCCTCAAGTCCGCCACGCGCGAGGGCTCGCCGCTCAAGGACGCCATGCGCGGCCGCGGCGGCGGTGTGAAGCCGGGCCGCAAGGCCGACGATCCCAAGCCGGATGCGGAACGCAATGCCGGCCTGGGCCGTGCCATGGACCGTGTCCTGGCCCGCACCAAGCGCTGATCGGCCAGCGCACCTCTACAACCCGTTAGCCGGAAAGGACTGACACCATGTCTCTGCTTGCAGGTCAGACGTACGATGAACCGCGGTCGATCTCGGACGTCCTCAAATATGAACTCGACCCGACTTATTGCCGCAAGACGCTCCCGCTCCTGGCGGGCTCCGGCGCCGTGCGGTCCATCGCCATCGGCACCATTCTCGGCCTCACGGCATCTCTGGCGATTGCCGGCGAGGCCAATGCCGGAAATGTCGGCGCGGGCGCCCTGTCGGGTGTCGCGCTGAAGGCCAATGCCATCGTGGGCGATTATTCGGCCGAATGCATCACCGAGTCGAATGGCGCGGCGGTCTTCGCCGTTTTCGACCCGGATGGCTATCGCCTGGCCGATGCCGTCGAGGGTGTGGCTTATGATAATGGCGCCATTGCCTTTACCATCGGCACCGACACGCCCACGACCGAGTTCGACATCGGCGATGGCTTCACCATCTCGGTTACGTCGGCGGCCGGCAAGGCGATCGCCCTCGATCTGACGGCGGTCGACGGTGGCGGCCGTGTGGCGGGCGTTTGCCTGCGCAAGGCCGAAGCGGCGGACGGTGCCGATGGCCGTGTCTCGGCCCTGGTCAAGGGGCCGGCCGAAGTGGCGCGCCAGCGCCTGGTCTATCCGGCCGGCGCCACCGCCGCCCAGAAGGCCTCGATCGAAGCCCAGCTGGCGGCTCTGGGCATCCACGTGGTCGACGTTTCCTGACCCGCCTGACGGCCGGCGTTCGCGCCGGCCGTTCTCTCCCAAACCATCTGTGAGATCCGGGTCCCGGTTGTCCGGGGCCGCGGCTCCTTAGTGACGAAAGGACCCGAACTCATGTTCGATTTTCTTTATGACAGCACGGCGCTGACCACCCAGATCAACCGCGTGCCCAACATGTTTGGCCTGATCGGCGGGCTCGGCCTGTTCGAGGATGAACCGATCGGTTCGACCACGGTCGAGATCCGCGAGAATGAAGAGGGCGTCGTGGTGCTCAACAGCACCGAGCGCAGCGGCGGCGCGCAGGACCGTGACGATCGCAAGCGCGGCAAGACCCGCACCTTCACCACCGCGCATTTCGAGAAGCCCGGTGTGATCCGGCCGGCTGATGTCCAGGACCGTTTGCGGGTTCTGGGCCGTGAGAAGGTCGCCGAGTCGGTCGACCAGGTGCTGGCTGAAAAGCTCGCGCGGCTGGCCCGCGATCACTACCAGACGATCGAGTGGCTGCGTCTGGGTGCCCTGAAGGGCAAGATCCTGGACGGCGACGGCACCACGGTGCTGCTCGACCTGCACGCCTTCTTCGGCAAGGAGCAGGAGACGGTCTACTTCGACCTCACCAATGAAGACGCTGACGTGCTGGCTCAGTGCGAGGCGGTCGGAGATCATATCGGACAAAATCTCAATGGCGAGATGATGAGCGGTGTTACTGGCATCGTGTCCACGCGCTTCTTCAACCGCTTTGTCCAGCATCCGAAGGTGGAAAAATACTACCTGCAGCACCAAGCCGCGTTGTCCCTGAACAAGCCCGAACGCGACATGCGGGGTGGCAACTGGGGCCGGAAGTTCGACTTCAACGGCCAGGTCGAGCTGATCGAATACAAGGGCAAGGCGCCGCTCAAAACGGGTGCGGTCGATTGTGTGACGGCGGGCGATGCACATTTCTTCCCGACCGGCACCATGGACACGTTCCGCACGGCCTACTCGCCGCCTGACACGATGTCCGAAGTCAACATCCCGCCCGATCTGGAATCGGATGCGGACTTCGGCGGCTTCTTCCAGCTGTTCGCATCGGCCGAAGTGCTGAAGCACAACAAGGGTGTCGAGCTGTACACGGAGTCCAATCCCACTCCTTATGTGAAACGCCCCGAACTTCTGGTGCTGGGCAAAGATGGCGCCGATCCGGGCTAGTCCCGGACCCTCCCCAACTCACAAGGGCGCCGGCGGCGTGTTCGCCGGCTCTCTTCTCAAGTCCTGGGTGCGCATCCGGCCAGGGCTTCAGTCGAGGGCCTATGGCCTTGTGACGGGTGCCAGACGGGAGATCCCCATGACGACGAAAAAGAGTGCAGGCAAGACGCCCGCCAAAGCCGAGAAACCCAAGGCGGCCGCCGCGGTGAAGGCCGACGCGGATCCGGGCCTGGGGCTGGACGATCAGGCCGCCACGCCGCCGGCCGGCGAAAAGTCCGATGCCGACGCTGGTGCAGATGCCCAGGCCGATGGCCAGGCTGAAGCCCAAGCCGAAACCACGGCAGAGACACCGGCCGGTGAGGGTGACGACACCGCCGCCGCGCCGTCCGACGCAGCGGCTGATGCGCCGGGCCCGAAAACGGTCGCCTCCGGTGTCGGCCGCTATCGCGTGGTCGAAACGGGCGCGGAAATCCGCCTCGCCAATGCCCGCGCCGCGGCCCGTGTCGCCGCCGGCGAGCTCGAGCGCGTCTGATCCATGACCGACCTGTCCGCCTTCGATGCCCTGTTTGCTGCGTCGGCGCTGCCGGCGCTCTATGCGCAGTTCGGCACAGACATGACCTATACGCCGCCCGGCGGCGCGGGCATCGAAGGCGTGCGGGTCATCCGGGATGAACAGGACGGCACCGCCAATGCGGGCGAGTATGGCAGCATCCTCACGAAAGAGCGTTTCGGCCGGATCCAGACGGCCGATCCGGCTTTGGCCGCTGCCGGCGTCCGGCCGCGGCAGGGCGGCATATTGACCCGCGCCAATGGCGAACGCTTCAAGATCGACGCCGCGCCCCGCGCCGTCGACGGCGAGTGGGTCCTCGACCTGGTCGACGCGCCGGCCTGATCATGCTGGGCCAGCCGGATTTCGGCATTGATATCGATATTGTCCAGGATCTCGCCGGCGATATCGACGCCACGGTCGAGGAGCTGGCGCAGGCCGCAATGGCCGCGGCCGACGCGGTCGAGGATTGGGGTAAGCGCCAGCTGCGCACAGACACAGAGCCGGCGCTGGGCCGCAAAGTGGCCAATGCCTGGCGCTCGCGTGTCTGGCCGAACAAGGGCGGGCAGGCCTCTATCGCCCCGTCCATCGGGTGGTGGTCGAACGCCCCTCACATCATCACGGCGTTTTCCGAGGGCGTCACGGTTCGCGCCGGCACCGGCAAATACCTGATGATCCCGACGGAAAATGCCCCGCAATCCGGCCTCGGCTTCGGCCAGTCCGGGCGGCTGCGGCGCGCCCGCAATTACGCGTTGGTCGCGGCCGAACGGAAGTTCGGAAAGCTGCGGGCCATCAAGGTGAAGGGCAAGGATCTGGTCCTGCTGGTCGCCGACAGGGTCCAGAAGAACAAGAGCGGATACGGCCCGGCCAGCAAGACGACGCTGCGGCGCGGCCGCGAGGAAAACGGCGTCGTCATGTTCATTCTCGTGCCGGCGGCCACCATGCCGAAACTCGTGGATCCGCAATCCATTGCCGATGCGATTGGCCGCGAGGGTGTCGAGCGATTTGCGAATGCTTTCAGAGAGATCACGCGCCGCCGGTTCGGCCGCGAAGGGGAAAGCCCATGACCGCGATCATCGATCACGACGAGGCCCGCGCCGCGGTTGAAACGGTGATCCGGGCCGCCCTGGACACGCTGGACGACACGCCGGAATTCGCGGTGCGGGATCCGCGCATGGTCGATATCGATGCGCCGGAGGGCGATACGGGCGGCGTGCGCGAAAAGGTGATGATGGCGGACGGCGAAGTCGACACCATCGCGTATCTGAATGGCGATCCGCAGACCTGGGATGTCGAAGCCCTGTTCATGGTGCGCGTCGATGCCGTCGCCGGCGCCGATGCTGACCGTCATGCCCGGGTGGCGGAGATCCGCAAGGCCATCGTGGCCGCGATCACCGCGAATTTCACGCTGGGCGGCCAGGCCACCTATGCCGAGGCCCGCAGCTTCCAGCCGGAAGACCTGAAAGCGGACGGCCTGCCGGCCGAAACCGCCCATGACCTGACGATTGCGGTGCAATTCGTCGCCCTGTCCCCGGTCGGCTGACCGGACCCACCCTGAAAGGAGGCCAGCATGGCCAGTAAACCTGCCAAATCCGGCGGCAAGGGCGAAACTGCGCCCAAGGCCGCCGTCAAACCCGTCGCAATCGTCGTGCTCAAGTCGGCCGACGGGCTGGGCTCGCATGGCGAGATCCGCGATCGCGACCCCGAAGCGCTCAAGGCGGCCGGGTTCGCGGAAGGCGTCCATTGGCGCCGCGCCAAGGCCCGCGATCTGACGATCGCCGGCCGCCGCTAGCCGGTTTCTGCGCGCCGAACGCCGTTCGGCGGCCTGTTTTTCCGCTAATCCAGGAGACTTCCCATGCCTCAATTGGTCGGCCGTGAGGTCAAACTCTACACGCTTGCCCAGCTGGCCGCCGGCACGGCCGCGGCGGGCAATTACAACCCGCTCAACTATTACACGTGCACGCCGCGACGGCGCGACGATCTGGTCGACGATCCGCTGATCGGTGTTGCCGCCGAAAACGTGATGGATTCCCAGGCCCCGGCCGAAGACCTGGTCGAAGGCGGGTTCAATCTCGATCTGCCGCTGTGCTTCAACCAGCTGGGCTGGATGCTGCCGCACCTGCTGCGCGTCGAGGATCCCACCGGCGACGATCCCTATACCCATGTCTTCAAATCCGGCGCGCGCGAGCATGCCGGCGGATCCTTTGCCTGGCAGGAGGGCGGCGACTGGCGCCTGGCCGATACGGTGACCTGGTCCAGCCTGCGCATCGGCCTCACGCCGGAACGCGGCCGGCGCCAGATCAGCCTGCAGGGCATGGCCGGCGATATCGCCACGCCCGCAACCAGCCCGATCGGCACGCCGGGCACGGTCCTGGCGCTCAATCCCTTCCCCTCCGCCAAGGGCTGCAAGATCATGGCCGACGATGTGATCATGGCCAATGTGATGGGCGGCGATATCACGCTGTCGCGCACGCTGGCGCCTTTCCACGGTGCCTGGTCGCCGAACCGGGTGGCACAGGAATTCACGCCGAACGTGAACACCTCGATCCTGTCGAACCTGCAATTCCGCGTCGTCAATAATGTCTGGTACGATGTGGCGCGCGCCAAGACGCCGCAGGACATCAAGCTGGTGTTCGAGACCGATGCGAGCAATTCGCTGACCATCGCCATGCCCGCCTCGCGCTTCGTGCCGACCGAGCGCCCTGTGGAGGGCGAAGGCCTGCGCACGGAAAGCTATCAGGTGCGTAGCGAGGTGACCGACACGGCCGCCGCCGCCACCTTCACCCTGATCAATGGCATCGCGGCCTATCCGGGGGAAACCGAATGATCCCGCTCGATCTGAAACCCCGGCAGGACACGCATCGCATTGACCTGCCGGCGCTGGCGCAGGGTGACTTTGTCCCGCACATCGTGATTGCCCGGCCGACCACGGCGACGGAAAAGGCGGCCTTCGCCGCCGCCCGCCGGGCGGTGCCTGCCCGTGATGAGGGCGAAAGCGATGCCGATTATCTCGAGCGGGCCCGCGCCGATTTCGAAGCGCTGGGCGTGCTGCGCGGGGCGCGGCTGGGCGATATGGCCGCGGCCATCGACGGCGCGGTGCGCACGCTGGCGCTGATCTGCCATGCAGTCGTGCTGGTCGAAAGCTGGGAAGGCTTCGGCGACCGGGAAACCGGCGAGCCGGTCGAGCCCAGTGTGGAAGCCGTGTCGGCCGCCATGCGCAATCCCTACATCGCCGCCCTGGTCGAGGCCCGCATCAATGCGATCGTCGGCGAGGTTGCAGCCGAGGGAAACGGCTAAGCGCCGTCTGCAAATACCTGTTTGCAGGCGGCGCCGAAAACTGCCGCGATTGCCTGGCCGTCGATGCCGCCTGCGCCCATGGCGGCCGGGTGCGCGACCCGCGCAAGGACGGGCCGGACGATCCGCCCCGCCATCTGTGTCCGCAGGTGGAATTTGCCCCCTGCACCAGCACCGGCCAGCGCGTTCTCGACACGGTGAGAAAGGGCGGGTGTTTCCGCACCGGTTGGGGCGGTTTTGAAGGCATCGACACGAGCGAGGCGCTGCGGCGTCTGGGCCCGGATATCGACGCCGAACTGGCGGTCGAACTTCTGCAACACGCCGAAACCGGCATTCGCGCCGGCCTCGCCGAACGCGACGAACGCAAGGAGAAGGATCAGGATGGCTAGCCGCAATGCAGGCACGGTCGCGATCAAGCTGGATCTGCGCGGCCAGGAAGAGCTGAAGCTCCGCCTGGGCGAGCTGGGCCCTGTCGGGGACCGCGCGTTCAAGGACCTGATGCGCGCGGCCAAGCCGGTAAAAGGCGAGATGGATCTGGTCGGCGGGTCGGTCCTGCTGCTCAAGGACGGCCTGGGCGATCTGGCGCAACAGGCGGGCCCGGTCGCGCGGCTGTTCACCACCGTAAGCCCGCTGGCGCTTGGCTTCGGTGCGGCAATTGGTGTGGTGGCCATGGCCCTGCGCGAAGTCTTCGTCCTGATGGAACGATCCCGCGAAACGGCCTTCTGGGCGGAAGAGCTGGAGAATGCGGAACGGGCGTCGGGCCTGCTGGCCGAACGCATCCTGTCGATCGGCAGCGCGGCCCAGATGGCCGGGGCCGACTTCAATGCTGTTTTGTCCGGCATGGAAGAATTCTCGAAACGGATCGGCGAATACCGCGCCACCGGTCAGGGCGAGGCGCGCGATGCCTTCGACGCGCTGGGCCTGCGCGATCTGGTCGACAATGGCGCCGACGCCACCGCCATCCTGGACGCCGTGCTCGAGCGCATGCGCGAGATCGACGATCCCTCACGCCGCCTCGCTCTGGCCGACAAGCTGGGCCTGCGCGAAGCGGCGCCGCTGTTGCAGCAGTCGGCCGATGAAATGGCGCGGATGCTGGAGGCGGCAGAGGGCATAAACTCCACCTTCACGGCCTCGACTATTCAACGCTTCGCCGATGCCGCCGAAGCGATCCGCGAGGCGGAGCTGCGCCAGACCCGCGCCGTCCAGATGCAGTCGCTTTCGACCCTGCAGGCCGAGGTAGCGCGGGCACGCGTTCTGGCCGAGATCGACGAGCGCAAGGCGGCTGCCTTGCATGCGCTGACTCCGGTGCGAGAGCGCGAAACCGAAGTGCTGGACTTTCAGGCAACGGTCCTGGAGCGCCAAGCGGACTTGCTGGAACAGCGGTTGCGCCAGGTGCAGGGCGTGCGCGATGCGGAAATCCAGGTTGCGGGTGATCTGGCCGACACGCGCCGCCGTCTGGAGGAAATCAACGCGGAACAGGAGCGCCGCCTTGATATCCAGCAACGCCAGCAGGAGGCCCTGACCAGCTATTATTCCATGCTGGAAAGCTGGGGCGATCGCACGCCGGGAGGCGGTGCTGGGGGGGCCTCAACCGACGAGCTGGACACCGAGCGCCGGCGCGAGCTGGAGGCACTGGTCGAACAATCCCTGCGCTCGCTGATGACGCCGCTGCAAGAGATCCGGGAACTGGAAAGTGAACTTAACGACGCGCGCGAGCACGGGATCGAGATCAGCCAGGCCCAGATCGACACCATCATTCGCACGCGCATGGAGGCGGCCGGTCTGGCGGGCAAGCTGGCCGACCTGACCGATGAAGAGCGCAAGGCGGCCGGCGCGGCCGAAGCGGCTAATGATCCGCTGGAAGCGCAGAAGGAATTGCTGGACTCGCTGACCGGCCCGGCCGATGCGGCGCGCGAGCGGCTGGGCAATCTCTACAAGCTCTGGGCCGACAGCCCGGAGCATGCCGATATCATCACAGCGGAAATCGAGCGGGTGAAAAGCGCGCTTTACGGGCAGGAAGACAGCAATGTCATCCGCATGGAAGACCGCCTGCCGGGCCTCGCCAAGATGGCGCGCGAGTATTCCGACACGATGGACATGCTGGACCGGGGCGGGGTGCGGGCGCTGGACTCGATATCGGACGGTCTGACGGACATTCGCCGCAATGCCGATGATGCGGGCGAGGCGTTCGAGCGCATGGGCGCGCGCATCGTCGAAACCTTTTTTGAAATGGCGCAGCAACGTTTCATCATTGGCCCGCTGGCCGGTGCGCTGGACGTATTTGTGTCCGGCTTCTTCGGCGGCGGCGGCAAGACGGCCGGATTGGGCAAGCTGCCCGGCTTCGACCGCGGCGCCGATATCCGGATCGGCGGCAATCCCGGCATCGATAACAATCTCCTGTCGATCAATAACAAGCCCACCGCCTGGGTGTCGGCCGACGAAACCGTGCGCATTCTGCCGAACATGACCGGCCAGACCGGCGGGGGTGGCCAGGCGCCGGCGCGGGTCGAACTGGCCGATCTGAACATCACGCTGAAGGATGAGCGCGGCGGCGGGCAGGGCGGCCGCGCCCGGGCCAGCGAACGGCGTTCGGCGAACGGCACGCGCGAACTGACCCTCTGGCTGAAAGAACAGATCGGCGGGATGCTGGGCAGCGGCAAGTTCGATGAGGAAATGCACACCCGCTACGGCTTCAATCCATCCCCGGGGGTGCGCTGATGGCGATCGAATGGCCGGCAGGCCTGCCGGCGGAACCGGCGCGCGAAGGCTATGGCTATAATCTCGGCAAGAATGGCGAGGAAAGCCAGACCGATGATGGCCCGCCCAAGGGCCGCCGCACCTCCACAATGGCGGTCGACAAGGTGCGCGTTCAATTCCGCTGGACGGTGGCGCAATACAAAAACGTCTTCCTGCCCTGGGTTCGCAACGATCTGGCCGACGGCAACAAGCGCTTTGACTGGCATGACGGCCTCTTGGACACGGATCATTCGGCAAAGATCGTCGGCGGCCGTGGCGGCGTTTCTGTGCGGCCCGGCCCGGGCGCGAAACTCACTGTCAGCTTTGAACTGGATCTGATCGATGCCGTCGCGTGATTTTGTCGAGGGCGTCGTCGCCCAGGAGACAGACGAGGTCTATCTGGCCCTGGTCTCGATCTATCACCCGGATCTCGCCGATCTGGGCGAGAGCTTTCCGGAGCTGGACGTGTCGGGCGGCCGCCTGCGCTTCGTCAATAACACCGTCGATATCGAAAGCCGCGGCAACACGTTTACCGCCTATGGCTTCGATCTTGTCCTGCCCGGCCAGGGCGAGGGCGATGCGGGTCTCGCCTCCATCACGATCGACAATGTCGATCAGCGCATCGCCCTGGTTCTGCGCAGCCTCACCACGGCGCTGGATGTGACGGTCGAGATCGTGCTGGCCGCAGATCCCGACACGGTGGAAATGACCCTGCCGGACATGCGCATGGTCTCGGCATCGGGCGACCGGCTGCAGATCGCCGGCGATCTCGCCGTGGAAGACGACAGCAATGAGCAGCTGGTGTCGTATTCCTTCGTGCCGGCCCACGCGCCCGCCCTGTTCTGACGCCATGCGCCCCGAACCGGGCTGGCATCGGCCCTATCTGGCAACGCCCTGGCTGTGGCGGGGGCGGGATCCGCGCGGCTGGGATTGTTGGGGGCTGATCGCCTGGTGCCGGCCGCAGCATTTCGGCCGGCCTGCGGCCGATCATGCCGATCTTTATTCCGGCGCCATGCCGGCCAGCCAGGCCGAACGCTTCGACCTGCAGGCCAGCCTGATCGGCGCTCATGTCGGCCAATGGTCGCGGCTGGACCGGCCGCAGCCCGGTGCCGTCGTCCTGTTCAATGTGGCGGGGCGCCCCGTGCATGTCGGCCTGTGCCTGGGCCGCGGCCTCTTCCTGCATGCCCATCACCCGGCCGGGGCCCGGCCCGGGGTGCCGGCCACCATCATCGAAAACCTGTCGGCCCATGCCTGGGCCCGGCGTGTCGAGGGCTTTTATGACTGACACTGCGACCGGTCTGTCTTTGCGGCCAACGGTTCCGGCCCTGCGCGCGCGCTCGCGTGCGGCGCTGGAGGCGGGCAGTGCCGTCACGCTGGCCCTGCACCCGTTTGACCTCAAGGCGGTCGACCAGGTTCAGGCGCCGGCCGGCGCCAGCCTGGCCGACATGGCCGAAGCCTTTGTCGCCGATCCCGTGATCCGCGCGCATCTGGTCGCCCATGTCGACGGCGTGGCGGTGCCGCGTGAGGTGTGGGGCGAAACCTGCCCGGCCGAAGGTGCGCGCGTCCTGATGTCGGTGCGCCCCGCCGGCGGCGATGGCGGCAAGATCCTGCGCACCGTGCTGCAGATCGCCCTGATCGCCACGGCGGCGTGGATCTCCGGCGGTGCGCTGGTCGGTGCATTCGGCCAGGCCTTTGCGCAAGGCACGCTGGGCGCCGCCATGGCGGCCGCGTCTGTCGTGGTGGTCGGCTCGCTGGCGATCAATGCGCTGGTGCCGCCGCCGCAGCCCAGCCTGGACGGAATCGCCTCGCCGGATCCCGTGTATTCGGTGGATGGCGCCCGCAATCGCGCCACGCCCTACCAGCCTTTCCCCACCTTCATCGGCACGCATCGCATCTATCCGCCGCTGCAGGGCATGCCGGTCAAGGATGTGGCGGGCGATCAGGTCTGGCTTCGCTATCTCCTGAACCTCGGCCCGATGCCGCTGGACTATGCGAACGTCCGCATCGGCGAAACGCCGATCGATGAGTATACCGGCGTGGAATACGAGGTGCGCGCCAAGCCCGGCGATGCGCCGATCTCGCTCTATCGCGACGATCCTTACACCGAAGACCTGGGCGTTGTGCTGGACGATGCCGGCTGGGTCAGCCGCACCAGCCAGACCAAGACAACCGAGCTGATCGCCATCGTCTTCTTCCCCAAGGGGCTGGGACAGATCGACTCGAAGGGCAAATGGAAGTCGCTGTCGGCCAGCGTGAACATGCGATACCGGCCGGCCGGATCCACCGGCGCCTGGACCTATGCCCGCGCCAGCGCGCCGCAGGCCAATACGGCCGCCGCCGGAGCGGGACGCGACCGGTTCGGCTGGTTCGATGCCGAGCCCGATCTGGATAACTGGTCGGGCAATCTGCCCGGCGGCACGGTGAGCGGGGCTGAAACCATCGCGCGATCCGCGCCCGGCAAGCCCTTTGCCGTCCAGCTGCGCGCGGCCGTGCCGGAAGGGCAATACGAGGTCGAGCTGCAGCGGGTGGGCGCACCGCAGGGCGATGACAAGGAAAAGTTCGACGAGATGCAATGGTCGGCCCTGCGCTCGATCTCGTCGCGCAATCCCATGCCGGTCGACGGCTATGCCTACATGGCCGTGCGTATCAAGGCGTCAGACCAGCTCAACGGCGTGATCGACACGATCAATCTGGATGTCACCCGCATTGCCGAGACGCTGGATCCCGCGATCGCCGACGATGAGGATGCCGATCTGTCGGCCGTGACGGCCGCGGACTGGCCGTCCGGGCCGACGCAATATGCCAGCGACGGCGCCCTTTTCCTCTATCGCGGCGGCCACACCGCCAAGCCGCGGCCGGACGATGCGATCGACTGGCCCGCCTGGGCGGCTTTCCACCAGTGGTGCAAGCTGAACGACTACAAGTGCAATCGCGTGTTCGATCGGCCGATCCGGCGCGGCGAGGCTGCACGCCAGGTGTGCGCCGCGGCCCGCGCCCGGCCGGTGCAGATCAATGGCAAGCTGTCCGTCATCATCGATGGCGAGCGAGTTGAGGGCGAGCGCCAGCTGTTCACCCCGCGATCGACGCGCGGGTTTCGCTTCCGCAAGACCTTTCCGGGTGAAGTCCACGGTCTGCGCGTGCCCTTCATCAACGAAAATGAGGGCTATCGGTCGGATGAAATGCTCGTCTTTGCCGACGGGTATTCCGAGCTGGGCGAGGATGGCGGCGGCCCGGCCGGCACGGTGGCGGCCACGCTTTATGAACAATTCGAAGTGCCCGGCGTCACCGATCCGGATCAGGTGTGGAAGCTGGCGCGCTTCTGGCTCTACACCTCGCTTTACCAGACCGAAGTCTTCGAATTCGATGTCGATATCGAAAGCCTCGTTTCGCACGTCGGCCACCTGGCGGCCGTTGCCCACGATGTGATGCTGGTCGGGCTGGGATCCGGCCGGGTTGAAAAGCTGATCACCGACGAAGCGGGCGATGTCACCGGCATCGTGCTGGATGAAAAACCCGATCTGTCCCAGGGCCGCCTGGTGATGGAAGCGGGCAAGGCCTATGGCATCCGCTGGCGGCAGGTGACGGAGGCGGGCAGCGGGTCGGGGTCTTTCCGCGTGTCGGTCTCCTCGGCTCTGCCGCTGGCCACCGTGCCGGGGCCTGCCAATGTGCTGACCCTGCCCGAACCGGTCGATCCGGACGAAGCACCCGCCCTGGGCGAGCTCGTCGCCTTCGGTGAGTTCGGCAAGGAAACGGCCCAGATCCTGATCAAGCGGATCCGGCCGGGCCGGAATTTCGGCGCGAAGATCGAGGCGGTCGCCTATGCGCCGGAGCGCTTCCTGGCCGACCAGGGCGAGGTGCCGGCCTTCGATACCCGCATCACCCTGCCGCGCGTGCAGACGCCCCCCACACCGGCCCTGGCGGCAATCTCCGTTACGGCCGACGGGATCTTCGTCAGCTTCACCGTGCCCGATACCTGGGCCGACAATCTGGAAGGCTTCCGCGTACGCTGGCGCCAGACGCCGCAGGAAGGATCGGACAACCGGTTCGAGGCGCTGGCCGATCTGGACGCCGATGCGCGCGTAGTGGCACTGCCGCCCGGCCAGCCGGGCCGGACATACGATGTGGAAATCACCGCGCTGGGCACGAATGGCCGCGCCGGCGAGCCGCTGATCGTTGCGGAAATCGGCGCGGATGAAACCGTGCCCGTGCCCGCCGAAGTGTCGATCGAGCCGGCGACCTTCATCGGCCCGTCCGGATCCGCCGTGCCGGGCGTGTCGATCGCCTGGGCGCCGGTCGAGGATCCGCGCATTGCCGCGCTCCTGGTCTATGCCCGCATCACGGACAGCGAGGCCGATTATCTGCTGGTCGACAGCGAACCGCCACGCACCGGCGCCGGCGATGTGCGCGGCCTCACGCCCGGCGAGACCTATGATTTCCGGCTGGCCTTCCGCAATGAGCGCGGTGCGGAAACGGCAGAGCCCGCCGAAGTGCTGGGCGTGACGGTGCCGGATACGCTGGTGGCGACATCGGCTGCTGCGATCGGCGATATTCCGGCGGATCGGGTGCAGACCGCGATCGATGAGGCGGACACGCTGGCCGAGACGCAGATCCGCGAGGCGCTGGACCGGCGCGACAGGATCCGCGACAGCATCGCTGAAGTGTGGTCGACATTCGGCACCGCCGAGGGCTTCCTGGTCGAAGTTGAAGAGTGGACCAATCAGTCTGAACTGTTCTCGATTGCCGCGGCCGAAAGCGCGACCGACGCAGGGAATTATTCCACTGCCGCGGCCGGGTATCGTGCCCAGGCTCTGACCTATGCCAATAACGCCGGTGACAGTGCGTCTGCGGCGGCGGTTTCGGCCACGGCCGCCGCGGCGAGCGAGACCGCGGCGGGCAACTCGGCGACCGCCGCGGGTGGTTTCGCCGGCACCGCCGAGACTGCGGCCACGGCAGCAGGTGACAGCGCGTCCTCGGCCTCGGCTTCGGCGACGGCGGCCGCTGCCAGCGAGACTGCAGCCGGCAATTCAGCCACGGCGGCAGGCGGCTTCGCGACCGATGCGGAAACGTCGGCAACGGCCGCCGGAGACAGCGCAGCTGCGGCTTCCACATCTGCGACATCTTCCGCAAACAGCGCCACTGCCGCGGGAAATTCCGCAACGGCTTCGAGTGGATTTGCGTCTGACGCAGAGACCGCAGCATCAGCTGCCGGAGACAGCGCAGCAGCGGCCTCCACATCTGCCACGTCTGCAGCCGATAGTGCTACCGCTGCCGGGAATTCGGCGAGCGCCGCGAGCGGATTTGCGAGCGACGCCGAGACCGCGGCCACCGCAGCCGGTGACAGTGCGGCTGCCGCGTCTGTGTCTGCCGGCGCATCTGCCGCCGCCAGCGATGCCGCAGGCGACAGCGCCAGTGCGGCCAGCGGCTTTGCGGCCAATGCCGCCGCCAGTGCTACGTCAGCCGGGGAGGAGGCGGCGGCAACGCTTGCCTTGCGTACCGAGGCCCAGGCTGCGGCGTCGAGCGCCAGCTCGAGCGCGACCCAGGCGACAACGGCGTCGAACAATGCGGCCTCCTCGGCAACGGCCGCATCGAACAGCGCGACGGCGGCCGGCAATTCCGCCAGCGCCGCATCGAGCAGTGCCGCAGCCGCAGACGAGCACCGGGCAGCTGCGGCCCAGAATGCCGTTATCGCTGCGCAATACGGCGCATCCGCCAAGACAGATGTGGCCGCTGCCGCCGATTTCTTCACGTCCGATCTGGCGGGCCTGGACTATGAGGCGGCCGCTTTCACCGGATGGACGGAAACGACGATCAGCGGCGAGCCTGTCGTCTATTCGACCACGTCGACGATTTCGTTCGGCTCGCGCGCCCGCTTCAATCCCAAGCCCGGCCGACGCTATCGGGTGACGGCGCTCTGGCGCTGGACGACGGGCACGGTGGGCAGCGTGACGGTGGGCTTCCGCGCGGATCCGCTGGTCTCGGGCAGCGCGGTCAATCGCTGGTCGACCGTCACGGCCGGCGCGGCGAATGAATGGCGCGAAGCGGCCTACGAGATCACGGCCGATGCCGGCCATGCGCAGGAAAGCTGGCGGCCGGTGATCCGCCGCACCGGGAATACCGGACGCATCGAGGTGCGGGCGCTGATCTGGGAAGACCTCTCGGCCTTCCGGGCTGTGGGGCAGGACACGGTGTCGGTCCATTCCACGGCGGAGGAATCGTTCGCGGCACGCCTGATCCAGGTATCGGCCGGCGATGCCTTCGCCGCGATCCAGCTGGCAGCGCGAAAGGCGGACGGTACCGCAACCTCTGTGCTGCGCATGGCCGCGCAACTATTCGGATATGGCGCCGATTTCGATAATCCGCGCTTTTTCATCGATGCGGTGAACAATGCGGTTTACGGCGTGGCCGATGACGGCACGACACGCACATTCGAGCTGGACTTCAACGATGATGGCCGGCTGCGGATCTGGAAGGCCGACGGCACGCTGCAATTCGACAGTGCCGGGGGCGGCGTCTACACGGCGGGCATCATCGAAAATGCCGCGACCCGCATGGCCTTCGCCAACCAGCTCGTGGAGTTCGACATGTGGGGCCCCGGCTATGGCCCGGGCAGCTCGTCCAATCCGCCGACGCGCGTGTTCGACCAGTCGGTTGAATTCACCGATGCCGAGCCCGGGCGGCCGGTTTCGGTGTTTGCAAACTTCACCCACCTGATCAATGGCGGTGCGTTCGACTGGTGCAATGTGTGCTGGGAGCTCTACCGGTACGGCCGGTCGGTCTCGGCGCCCGCCGCCGGAGCCGGCACGTCCGGCAAGGTGAAGCTCTTGTCCTCGACGGAGGAGATGCAGGGCGCGACGGCTGGCCGCGTGCTTCAGCCTGGCACTGTCACATCGGGCGGTGCGGCCTTTCCGGAAAATCACAGCGACGTGATTGGCGACCAGCTGCCCGGCACAGGCGACGGAGATTACGACGCCACCGGCTATGTCTATCTGATGCGCGTGCGGGTGAAGGCAACGGCCCTCCTGTCCGGCACCAATCCTTACGAGAACGCCAACAGCCATTCGGGCACCCGCACCCACAAGGTGACGGGCGCCAATCTTCTGGCCATCCAGCTGAAGCGGTAAGCCCATGCCATCACTCAACACCACGCAATTTGTCAGCACGTTTTACGACCTGCTGGCCCAGCTGCACGCCGAGACGATCAGCGAAACCGATTTCGAAACAGCGCTGATTTCGGCATTCGACAGCTGGGTCGGGCTCTATGCGTCAAATCCGGTGCTGGCCCAGCGCCTGGTGCAGGTGCTGGCGCGGATTG
Organism: Maricaulis sp.; assembly: GCA_002707795.1. Lineage (GTDB taxonomy): Bacteria > Pseudomonadota > Alphaproteobacteria > Caulobacterales > Maricaulaceae > Maricaulis > Maricaulis virginensis. Next base: position 328 of record PANX01000082.1, on the reverse strand, counting down.
ATGGGGTGGTCGTCACCGAAGGCGCGCCGGACAACGAGACCGGCGAAGTGGGTGCGATCGCCGTGGATGTGACGAACTTCGTGATGATGGAATCCGGTCAGCCGTTGCATGCGTTTGACATGGGCCGAGTCGAACAGGAAGCTGGGCTTCCTACTATTATCGTTCGTTATGCAGAAGAGGGTGAAGTCATTGAAACCCTTAACGATGAGAAGCATGAATTGAAGTCGACTGACTTGGTTATTGCTGATCCTGTAAAAGCGGTGGCGCTGGCCGGCGTTATGGGTGGGGCGCTAGCTGAGGTTACAGACAGCACCACGAGTGTCTTACT
>PANX01000081.1 GCA_002707795.1 Maricaulis sp. | reverse complement strand
TGTCGGCATCCGTTTCCGGCAGCTCGTCGTCGCCGTAGACACGCTTCAGCTCGGACTTCAGCGCTTCGACCGAACCGTCGCGCTGATAGGCTTCGTACGCTTCGCCGATCTGGCGGCCCAGACCACGGCAGGCCCAACCAAGGTGGGTCTCCAGGATCTGGCCGACATTCATGCGCGACGGCACGCCCAGCGGGTTCAGCACGATGTCGACGGCTTCACCGTTTTCCAGGAAGGGCATGTCCTCGATCGGGTTGATCTTGGAGATAACACCCTTGTTGCCGTGACGGCCGGCCATCTTGTCGCCCGGCTGAAGCTTGCGCTTCACCGCAACGAACACCTTGACCATCTTCATCACGCCCGGCGGCATTTCGTCGCCCCGCTGCAGCTTGTCGACCTTGTCCTCGAAGCGGCGGTCCAGGCGGGCCTTGCTGTCGTCGTACTGCTTTTGCAGCGCTTCGACTTCGCCCATCGCCTTCTCGTCATCGAGACCGATGCGCCACCACTGCGAACGCGGGGTCTCGTCGAGGGCTTCCTGGGTCACCTTGCCCTTGGCGAAGCCGCGCGGACCGGAGACCGCCGTCTTGCCGAGCAGGAGATCGCCCAGACGCTGGTAGATGTTGCGCTCGAGAATGTGCAGCTCGTCGTCGCGGTCCTTGCCGAGACGTTCGATTTCCTCACGCTCGATCGAGATGGCGCGTTCGTCCTTGTCGACACCGTGGCGGTTGAACACGCGGACTTCCACGACCGTACCGGTGGCACCGGACGGCATGCGCAGCGAGGTGTCGCGAACGTCGGACGCCTTCTCGCCGAAGATGGCGCGCAGAAGCTTTTCTTCCGGCGTCATCGGGCTTTCGCCCTTCGGCGTCACCTTGCCGACCAGGATATCGCCCGGACCGACCTCGGCGCCCACCGCCACGATACCGGCCTCGTCGAGATTGCGCAGGGCTTCCTCGCCGACATTCGGGATGTCGCGCGTGATTTCCTCCGGACCCAGCTTGGTGTCGCGGGCCGCGATCTCGAACTCTTCGAGGTGGATCGAGGTGAAGACGTCGTCGCGCACGATGCGCTCGGAGATCAGGATCGAGTCCTCGAAGTTGTAGCCGTTCCAAGGCATGAAGGCGACGACCACGTTCCGGCCGAGCGCGAGCTCGCCCAGATCGGTCGACGGACCGTCGGCGATGATGTCACCGGCCCTCACCTCGTCACCCACACGCACGATCGGGCGCTGGTTGATACAGGTGGACTGGTTGGAACGCTGGAACTTGGACAGGCGGTAGATGTCGACGCCCGACTTGGCGGCATCGAGATCTTCCGTGGCCCGGATAACGATACGGGTCGCATCGACCTGCTCGATCACACCGCCCCGGCGCGCCGCAATGGCAGCCCCGGAGTCGCGGGCCACGACGCCTTCCATGCCGGTGCCGACCAGCGGGGCTTCCGCCTTCACGAGCGGCACGGCCTGACGCTGCATGTTCGAGCCCATGAGGGCGCGGTTGGCGTCGTCGTTTTCCAGGAAGGGAATCAGCGCCGCAGCGACCGAAACCACCTGCTTCGGCGACACGTCGATATATTCCACGTCCTCACGCGGAACGAGCGTCACTTCACCGCCGATGCGGCAGTTCACGAACTCGTTGTCCAGCTCGCCATTCTCGTTCACGTGTGCATTCGCCTGGGCGATTGCGTAGCGCGACTCCTGCATGGCGGAGAGATAGTCGACCGTGTCGGTCAGCTTGCCGTTCTCGACCCGGCGGTACGGGCTCTCGATGAAGCCGTACTTGTTGACGCGGGCATAGGTCGACAGCGAGTTGATCAGGCCGATATTCGGACCTTCCGGCGTCTCGATCGGGCAGATCCGGCCATAGTGGGTCGGGTGCACGTCGCGGACTTCGAAGCCGGCACGCTCACGGGTCAGACCTCCCGGGCCAAGCGCCGAGAGACGGCGCTTGTGCGTCACTTCGGACAGCGGGTTGGTCTGGTCCATGAATTGCGACAGCTGCGAGGAGCCGAAGAATTCGCGCACCGCGGCCGCGGCCGGCTTGGCGTTGACCAGGTCATGCGGCATGACCGTCTCGATATCGACCGAGGACATGCGTTCCTTGATCGCACGCTCCATGCGCAGAAGGCCGATGCGATACTGATTTTCCATCAGCTCGCCGACCGAACGCACACGGCGGTTGCCGAGATTGTCGATGTCGTCGATTTCGCCGCGGCCGTCGCGCAGATCCACGAGGGTCTTCAGAACGGCCAGGATGTCTTCCTTGCGCAGCGTGCGGACATCGTCCGGACAATCCAGGTCCAGACGCATGTTCATCTTCACGCGGCCCACGGCCGACAGGTCGTAGCGCTCCGGATCGAAGAACAGACCCTGGAACATGGCTTCGGCCGTTTCCGGCGTCGGCGGCTCGCCCGGACGCATGACGCGGTAGATATCGACCAGCGCCTGCTCGCGGCTTTCATTCTTGTCGACCGCCAGCGTGGTCCGGATGTAGGGACCGATACCCGTAGCCGGGTCGATGTCGAGCAGGTTGAGAACCTTGACGCCGGTTTCCTTCAGCGTGTCGAGAATTTCCTGAGTCAGCTCGTCGCCGGCTTCCGCGAAGATCTCGCCGGTTTCCAGATTGACCATGTCCTCGGCCAGATAGCCGGACAGCAGGAACTCGTCGGAAACCAGCAGGGCTTCCAGACCGTCCTCGGCCAGCTTGTTGGCCGCGCGCGCGGAAATCTTCTTGCCGGCCGGAGCGACGATGTCGCCCGTCTTGGCGTCGACCAGGTCGCGCACCGGCTTGGCGCCGCGCCAGCGTTCCTTCACGTAAGGAACGGTCCAGCCCTTCTTGGCGAACTTGTACTCGACCGTGTTGTAGAAGGTCGAGAGGATCTCTTCCTTGTCCAGGCCCAGCGCATAGAGCAGCGTCGTCGCCGGCAGCTTGCGGCGGCGGTCGAGGCGCATGTGGACCACGTCCTTGGCGTCGAACTCGAAGTCGAGCCAGGAGCCGCGATAGGGAATGATCCGCGCGGCAAACAGGTATTTGCCCGAGGCATGGGTCTTGCCCCGGTCATGGTCGAAGAAGACGCCCGGCGAACGGTGCATCTGGGAAACGATGACCCGCTCGGTGCCGTTGACGACGAAGGTGCCCTTGTCCGTCATGAGCGGGATATCGCCCATATAGACGTCCTGCTCCTTGATGTCCTTGACCGAACGCGCGCCGGTTTCCTCATCGACATCGAACACGATCAGACGCATCTTCACCTTCAGCGGTGCCGCGAAGGTCATGTCACGCTGCTGGCATTCCTCGACGTCGAACTTCGGCGCTTCGAATTCGTAGGACACGAAGTCCAGCACAGCACGCTCAGCGAAATCCTTGACGGGGAAGACCGACTTGAAGACGGCCTGCATACCCGTATCGCCCCGCTCGCTTGACGGGACTTCCTTCATCAGGAAGTGCTCATAGGAGCTTTTCTGAACTTCGATGAGGTTCGGCATCGCGACCGTTTCCGGAATGCGACCGAACGTCTTGCGAATCCGCTTCTTGCCGGTGAACGACAGACCCATGTCGGCTCCCTTCGCAGACAGCACTGCGCCATAGATGCGGGGTTCGTCCCCGCCCGGCCGCTCCTTCCGGTCCGGTCCGGCCTGCCCGTCTGGCAGATCGGACCGTTCCCGTTCTTGACGGCCCCGCCTGGAACGGCAGCGGAGGGACCGCGAAACGCAAAGACGGGCTAGCGGACGCGCAGGTTACCCCGCGCGCCCGCAGCACCGTTCAGGTCACGCCGGAGCGTGATTATTTCAGCTCGACCGTAGCGCCGGCTTCCTCAAGCTTCTTCTTGATCTCTTCGGCTTCGGCCTTCGGAGCACCTTCCTTGACCGCCTTCGGAGCGCCTTCGACCAGGTCCTTGGCTTCCTTCAGACCCAGGCCGGTGATGGCACGGACTTCCTTGATGACGTTGATCTTCTTGTCGCCAGCCGAAGCCAGGATAACGTCGAATTCGTCCTTCTCTTCGACAGCCGCACCACCGGCGTCGCCGCCGGCCGGACCGGCAACCGCGACAGCAGCCGCAGCCTTGATGCCTTTTTCTTCGAGGAGATCGTTCAGTTCCTTGGCTTCAAGGATGGTGAGCGAGAGAAGTTCTTCGCAGAGTTTAGCTACATCAGCCATTTGTTCAATTCCTTGTCGTGTTCAGTGTGTCAGTTCGTTAGCGGAGAATGACGTTACGCTTCGGCTTTTTCGCGGATGACCTCGATGGCGCCAGCCAGACCCTGGCCCGGGGCCATGATACGCTGGGCAACCTGCGAAGCCTGACCCGTGAGACGGGCCGCGATGGTGGCGATAAGCTCTTCGCGGGACGGCATCTTGGACAGGGCGTCGATGCCTTTGGCGTCGAACACTTCCTCTTCCATGAAGCCGCCGAGAATGACGAGCTTGTCGTTGGACTTCGCGTAGTCCACCAGCACCTTCGGCGCTGCAACAAAGTCTTCCGAGTACGCGATGGCGACCGGACCCGAGAACAGGTCGGAGGCGCCTTCACCCGGCTTGCCTTGCAGAGCGATCTTGGCGAGGCGGTTGCGAACCACCTTGAATGTGCCGCCGAGCTCGCGGAGCTTGGCACGCAGATTCGTCATTTCCGCAACGGTCATGCCCGTATAGTGGGCCATCACCACGGATCCAGCGTTCGAGAAGATGCCTTCCAGCTCTTCAACGGACGCTTCTTTTTGATTGCGATCCATTTTGCGGACTCCCTGTTTGAACCGTCCACCACGGACGGTCCGGTGAAAACGCCGTCGGGCGCCTTCCCCGTTTCAAGGGTTCGGGCGCGCCCACGGCGCGTCCTGTCCCAGGGCTTGAACCAACAGACCTTACGAACAAGGCCATATTGTTCATGCTCTGTCTCACACAGGGCCCGAACTGGATTAAGGCAGAACCTTGAAAAGGCCCCGCCCCCTGCGATCTCGGACAGGTCCGGTCTTCACCCACAACGCGTGGTGAAGAACCGGATCAGCCCGGCCGGATAAAGCCTGCCGGGCTGAAACTCAAGTGTCTTTTACGTCGAATTAGGCCGCAGAGGCTTCCGACGTGTCGATTTTCACGCCCGGCCCCATGGTCGAGGACAGCGCGATCCGGCGGATATAGGTGCCTTTGGCGCCCGACGGCTTCGACTTGACAATGGCGCCGATCAGGGCGCGAACATTCTCGACCAGCTGCGCTTCGGTGAAGCTCGCCTTGCCGACGCCGGCGTGCACGATGCCCGCCTTCTCGACACGGAACTCCACGGCACCGCCCTTGGACGCTGCAACAGCCTTGGTCACGTCCATGGTGACGGTACCGACCTTCGGGTTCGGCATCATGCCGCGCGGGCCGAGCACCTTACCGAGACGGCCGACGAGCGGCATCATGTCCGGGGTCGCGATGACCTTGTCGAAATTGATATTGCCGCCCTGGACCTGTTCCATCAGGTCTTCGGCGCCCACAACGTCGGCGCCGGCCTTCTTGGCTTCTTCGGCCTTCGGGCCCTTGGCGAACACCGCAACGCGGACCGTACGGCCCGTGCCGTTCGGCAGTTCGCAGACACCGCGGACCATCTGGTCGGCGTGACGCGGGTCGACACCCAGATTGACGGCCAGCTCGATCGTTTCGTCGAACTTTGCCTTGGCATTGGCCTTCACGTGCTTCACCGCTTCATCGACCGTGTAGAGGTGATCGCGGTCGATGGTTTCACGCGCAGACGCGAGACGTTTTCCGATAGTCGCCATGATCCCTACTCCGTCACTTCCAGACCCATGGAACGGGCCGAGCCGGCGATGATCTTCGTCGCCTGGTCGAGGTCGTTCGCATTGAGGTCCTTGAACTTGGCTTCCGCGATCTCGCGGCACTGCGCCATCGAGACGGAACCGGCCGAAGTCTGGCCCGGGGCCTGGCTGCCCTTCTGGATCTTCGCGGCCTTCTTCAGATAGAAGCTCGCCGGCGGCGTTGCGATCTCGAAGGTAAAGGACTTGTCCGAGAAGACCGTGATGGTGGTCGGGATCGGCATCCCTTTTTCCATCTCCTGGGTCTTCGCGTTGAAGGCCTTGCAGAATTCCATGATGTTCACGCCGCGCTGACCCAGGGCCGGGCCGATCGGCGGGGACGGGTTTGCAGCGCCGGCAGGCACTTGCAGCTTGATATAGCCGTCAATCTTCTTGGCCATGTCTCCACTCCATCAACAGGACGCGACCATCGCGTCCTCGGGGGTTTGCGGTACGGCCCGGCATGGACTTGGCGCCGGCACCTCCCGCACGTCACACGCGCTACTGGGTCTTTTCGACCTGCGCGTATTCCAGCTCGACCGGGGTCGCCCGGCCGAAAATGTTGATGGCCACCTTGAGGCGGCCGTTCTCGTCGTCGACTTCTTCCACGACGCCGTTGAAGCTGGCGAAGTGACCGTCGATGACATTCACTGTCTCACCGATCTCGTAATTGACCGTCGGACGCGGACGCTCGGCATCCTCTTCCATCTGGCCGAGAATGCGCTTGACCTCGTTCTCGGAGACCGGGATCGGCTTCTTGCCCGAACCGAGGAAGCCGGTGACCTTCGGCGTCGACGTGACCAGGTGGTAGGCCTGATCGGTCATGTCCATCTTCACCAGCACATAGCCGGGGAAATACTTCCGCTCGGCGTTGATCTTGCGCCCCTTGCGGACCTCGACAACGTCTTCGGTGGGAACGAGGATTTCCTCGAACTTGTCCTCGAGCCCCTGGATGGCGGCCTCGGTCCTGATTGCCTCGGCGACCTTCTTCTCGAAGTTCGAATAGGCGTGCACGATATACCACTTGGCAGACATACAGGCCTCCTACGAACCCAGGGACAGCAGGAACTGGACGGTCTCGCGGATCGCGAAATCCACCCCCCAGAAAAACAGCATGGCGATGGTCGACAGGATCAGCACGAGGATCGTGGATACGATCAGCTCCTGGCGCCCGGTCCAGGTCACCTTGCGCGCTTCCTGGCGCACCTGAGCCAGATACTGGAACGGACCGGCGCGCCGCTTCTTCGGCGCCGCCGTGTCCGCCTTGGCCTGCGCCGCCGGCGTCTTGTTTTTCGCGTTCCGCGTCATTCGCTTCCATCTGGCCCGTCAGGGCCCTGTTTGCAATCGGCGCCGGTGTATCCCGGCGCCCAATTTCGTCAGAGCGGCATGGCAGGGGCGGAGGGACTCGAACCCCCGACCCTCGGTTTTGGAGACCGATGCTCTACCAACTGAGCTACACCCCTGTACCACGCGCGCGGAATAGCACGGTGGGTTCACCACCGCCACATCCGAAGCGCAGCTGTCTACAATGCGGCGGAGCATAAGAAAACAGCTAAATCGCAGATTTCTGCGGTTGTCCGGCCCGCGCGGTCAGGCAGGACCGTCGCGCCGGGCATCGAGCACCCAGGCCAGCGAGCCCCCGTCCTGCGGTGCCGGCAGCGCGCTCACCGGCGACACGGCCAGTCCCGCACCTTCCAGCCGGGCGACCAGATCGCGGACCTGGTCGTCGGACTGCGCAACGCGGACCATCGATGTCATGCGATGGTAAAAGGCCTCGATGTCGGCCCGCTGACCGGCAATCCAGGCCGCCACATCCGCCGGCGCATAGGCGGCCAGCCGGCCGGTGAGCGTCTGGATGTCCCCGACAAGCCGGGCGACATGGTCGCGCGCCGGCCCGGGCGGCGCGGCCGATCCAGCCCGGGTCACACGGTCGAGCGCCGCCCGAAGCGTGGCCACACAGGCGCGCGCAGCCGCATCGGGCGCCTCGCCGCGCACAGCCCTGGGAATGGTGTCGGCATAGTCCGCCAGGGCATCGAACAGCGCGCTGTCCAGCACCTGGCCCAGAAGCGTCGCGACCTCGCTGCAGGCCCGCTCCACCACGCCGTCCTGGCAATGGACGAGCGCATGGAACTGCCCGCCCTCGCCCACCACGCGGGCGGCCTCGCCGAACGCGTCGGCGCCGGCATATTCCAGCCCGTACTGGCTGACCGCACAGGAAAACGCTGCGCTGGCGAAGGGGAGCCGTGAACAATCGGCAACGGCGGGCTCCGCCTCCAGTCCTCCGGGCAGGTCCGCCGCAGCCAGTGCCACGGCATCGGGGGCGATGTCGGCGCAATAGGCATCGATAGTGATATCGGGACGTCCTTCGGCGAAACGTCCGGCCAGCTGCAGGACTTCGCCCTCGCCGCAGGCCAGGTCGACCAGGGCAAGCGGCGCGGCGGCGTCGGCCTCGGCGGTATCGAACTGCCGGACGAAGAAGTCCCGCCAGTGCGCCTCCAGAACGGCCGCCGTACGCGGATCGCGATAGCGGTGCTCGCTGCCCCGCGCGCGCCCGGTCCAGAACTGCGTCCAGGCCGCGGCCTCCTGCCCGTATCCCTGCCCCTCGAACATTACACGGATGTTAGGGACCATGGCCCCGAAGGCAAGCGCCGAGCTGCGCCGGGACAGGAGAAAACCCGGACGGCGCCGCGCCCGGGCCAGGAAACCGGGCAAAAGAAAAGGGCGGGTCCGAGGACCCGCCCTTCCCTGTAGGTATGCAGTCTGGCGACTAGAAGCGCAGGTTGGCGCCCAGGAACAGACGGCGACCGAACGGATCGTACGTGGCCGGCCAGGTGTTGGCCTGCTCGGACGACGTCGAGGTCAGCTCCGGCGGCTGCTCGTCGGTCACGTTCTGGATACCGACGCTGACGCGGGCGGTTTCCGTCACGTCGTAACCGAAGGTCACGTCGAAGTAGTTGTAACCGTCGATCGAGCTTTCACGCTCGGACACGAAGCCGGCATAGGACGGCTCGATGTCCACGCTGCCGATGTGGCGCCAGCGCACGGACGTGGTCAGGTTGCCCCAGTACCAGGAGCCCTGCATCACGTGCTTGTACTCCGGCGTCGGCTCGCCGCACTGGCCGCCGAACAGGCCTTCACAGGAAACGTAACCGGCGACGGCGGACGTCTGGTAGCCGTTGTCCATCGTGAAGGTGGAGTAGTAGTTCAGGCCGAAGGAACCGAGATCGGGCGACAGACCCATCTGCTCGGCATCCCACATGTAGTCGACGCGAACGTCCACGCCTTCCGCGCTGAACACAGCGAGGTTGGACGAGAACAGTTCCGGCATGAACGGGTTGGCCATTTCGCCGGTCGACGGGTTACGCGCACCAGCGAAGAAGTCACACGACGCCTGGATGTCCTGGCGATAGCACTCGTCCAGCAGGTTCTGCAGGGACGGCGTGGCAATCGCGTCGTCGATCTCGATGTCGTAGTAGTCGACCTGGACGGTCAGACCGTTGATGAAGTTCGGCTGCCACACGGCACCAATGGTGAAGGTGTCGGCCACTTCTTCGCTCACGTTCGGGTTACCACCGAACAGGGCTTCGATCTGAGCGTTCGACTGGAACGGCGTACCAACGGCAGCGGCCGGAACACCGGTCGCGACGCAGTTGGCATCGATCACACCGCTGTCATAGGAACCCAGACCACCCGAGCACGGGTCCTGAGCGCCCGGGAAGCCGTTGGTCGCCGGCGAGAACAGGTCGCTCACGTTCGGCGCACGGACAGCGCGGTTGTACTGGGCGCGGAAGCGCAGATCTTCAACCGGTTCCCAACCCAGGCCAGCGGCGTAGGTCTGGGCGTTGCCGATGGTCGAGTAGTCCGACATACGGAACGCGCCGGTGAAGTTCAGGCTTTCGATGCCCGGCTTGTTGGTGATCAGCGGAACGTCGACTTCCGTGAAGAATTCGTAGACGTCGAACGAACCTTCGATCGGCAGCGACTGGTTGAAGCCGCGCACGTCCGGACCCAGCACGGAGTCGGGGCGGATGGACGCGGAGTTCTCGCGGTACTCGACACCGAGGACGAGGGCCGGAGCGATGTCAGCCATCGGCGACGCCATGTTCTCCAGCTCACCGGAGATCGAGGCAACGGCCTGCGTGGCTTCGACAACGTCGACCTGGGCACCCGTACGGGCGATGTAGTCGGCAGCCGCCGGCGACACCGAGTTCTCGCCATTGAAGATGTCGAGAGCCGGAGCCGTACAACCGCTGGCGAGGGCCGTCGGGCCACCGTCGCAGAGCAGGGCTTCCTGGAAGGCCGACACGGAGATGTTGCCGGACAGGATCTGCGAAACGGACGACCGCGAGTAGTTGTAGAACACATCATACGACCAGTTGTCGTTGAGGTCGCCGCGGAAACCGAAGACACCCTGGAAGGTGTTCGTGTCGCGCAGGCTGTTCCGGGTCGAGATCTCCTGCATACGACGGTTGATGCGGATGTCCGCGGTGCCGTCGCCATTGTTGGAGTTCGGGTCGGCCGCGATCAGGTCGCGCATCTGCGTCGACAGGAACGGGCTGTCCAGGTTGATCGTCATGCCCAGCGTGCCCGTCGGGGTCGGGGCGAGCTGGCTGTCGACCACGTTGTTCGAGTAGATGCCGCGGGCATACATCTCGACGTGATCGTTGATCTCGTACGTGGCGAAGCCCGAGATCATGTGACGTTCCTGCGGCAGTTGCAGGTAGTTGGTCGGCGCGTAGTTGTACGGCGACCAGGCAACCGGGTTGCCGTTCGCGTCACTGGTGACGTCGAAGGCCGAACCGGCGGCCGGACGGATACGGGTCGTCGGGATGTTGGACGAACCGCCCGGATAGTAGGTCGTGGAGCCCGGACCGTTGGACCACCAGGCCTGCTTGGAGAACTCGCGCGAGCCCTGGAAGACGGCTTCACGGTTGGTGTAGCCGAAGGACAGCACGGCGTTACCGCGGCCATTGTCGAAGTTGCCGCCGACGGTCACGGACACGTCGGTGATCGCAGCGTCACCCTCTTCGAGCGAGAACTCGTGGGAGGTGGACACTTCGACGCCTTCGAAGTCGTCGCGCAGGATGAAGTTCACAACACCGGCGACAGCGTCGGAACCGTAAACGGCGGACGCACCACCGGTCACGACGTCGACGCGCTCGACCATGGCAGCCGGGATGTTGTTCAGGTCGACGACCTGGGCAGCACCGGAGCCGACGAAGCGCTGGCCGTCAACGAGGACCAGGGTACGGGTCGTGCCGAGGCCGCGCAGCGAGACCGTGGCGGTACCGTTACCCGGGTTGTTCGACGTGGCGTCGAAAGCCGGGATGAGCTGCGGCAGCGTGTTCAGCAGGTCTTCGGTGTTGACGACGTTGTTGAGCTCGAACAGCTCTTCGTCCACCGAGGTGATCGGGCTCGGGGCCACCGTGTCGGTGCGCTGAATGCGCGAACCGGTGATGACGACGACATCGTCATCCGCATCTTGGGCCATCGCCGGCGCGGCTACAGCCAGGCCACCGATGAGCGTGCTCGCCATGAGGCAAGCCTTCAAGGAAGTCGGTCTCACTCTAAATCCCTCCGAGTAAGGTTGTAATGGGAAGGCCGCCCTCACGAAATTTCAGGCAGTATCCCCCGCTCGACGGAGCTCACGATTCTCCGCCTTATCTGCAAGGTACCCATGCAAATTACGAAGGGTCAATGACACACGACCGTCACACGGGCACGGCGAGCGTCATTCACGCTGCACTGTTGCGCATTTGCCGCAGACCTTTCGGCAAGACCTGATTTTACCAAGCCTTTTCGCGGGAATCGGGCGTCACAATACACCGTACAAATAGCTATTCCGGCAGCAGGTCGAAGGGTGCCGTCACGCGCACATCCTCGCTCTCGAACGGCTCGACACCGTGCCACATGTAGGAGGGGAAGAAGATTGCCGCGCCGGCCTCGGGACAGATATAGCGTTCAGCCGGCAGGTCGAGACCGGGCAGGCCCGGAGCCCCCAGACGCAGCCATCCGGCACGCTCGCCGCGCAGCACTGTCTCGGGAACATGGACGTAATAGCTGGCGCTGATCCAGCCGGCCGGATGGATATGGTCAACATGGCCGCCGCCCGAGCGCAGCCTCACAGACCAGGCGCCGGTGAGTTTCAGCCGGTCGGACTTGCGGGCGAGGAAAGGATGCCCGGGATCATCCGGCAAATCCTCGACAAAACGCTGTGCGGCCGCCTGCAGCGCCTGGGCAAGCGCCTGGATGACCGGATCGTCGCTATCCCACAGACGCCCCGGCGACTGGGTGCCGCCGAACAGGGTCTGCTCGATCGGCTGGGCCTGCGTCGCATGAAGCGCGGCGATCCGCTCGGCCAGAGCCTCGTTGAACGCGTCAAGCGACGCATAGCCCGCGGGCGTATCGATGAACCGCTTCGCCGTAAGCCGGTCGTAATCATAAAGCCGCCTGTAGCGATCATCGCCGGCACAGCGCCAGGCGGTCGCCTGCAGGGCGACATGCTTTTGCAGATGCTCCGCGGGCGGGTCGGCGCGAAGTGCGTCGACCGCCTCTTCGATGCGGCCGTGCGTCAGGCACGCCTCGACCAGCTGGTGACGGATCTCGAAATCGTCGCCACCGCTTGCAGCGAGGGCGGCACGCAGGTCGGCAAGCCCCGCCTCCCCATCGCCCTGCTTGCTCCGGATCTCCCCGCGCAGCGCCAGGGCCCGCGCATGTGCCGGCTCGGTCCCAAGTGCGACTTCAAGCGCTTCGAGCGCATCGTCAGGATAGCCGGTCCGCAACAGAACGCGGGCTTTGGTATAGGCCAGCTCAGGATCCGCCTGACTTGCCAGAACGGAGTCCAGGGCGGCAGTCGCACCGCGCCCCTCTCCCAGCTCCCAGAGCAAGCTCGCCAGGTCCCTGTGGATATCTGCCCGCAAGGGCGCACACCGCGACGCCTGCCAGTAGGCTTCCCGCGCCTCGGCGGTGCGCCCGAGCGTACGCAGCGTATGGCCGCGCTGGAAGTGGGCCTCTGCCTGGCCAGGCGACAGCCGGCAGGCCGTGTCGAGGTCCTGCAGGGAATCCGCAAGCCGATTGACCGACCGCAGCACGCTGCCCCGGTTGATGCGTGGCATCGCCGCCCAGGGAGTTGCATCGATGGCGCGTGAGTAGAAGTCCAGTGCGCCCGCCTCGTCGCCGGCCCGCGAGCGCAGATTGCCCAGCCCGTTGAGCGCAGCCGTACTGTCGGGCACGGCCTTGAGAACATCGCGGAAAGCGGCTTCCGCCTCCTCGCTGCGGCCCAGATCCGACAATGTGATGGCCAGATTGGTCATCGCGTCAGCGAAGTCCGGCTTGCGCGCCAGGGCGGCACGGTAAGCCTCTACAGCCCCGGCGAGATCCCCGGCCCTGCGCTTGAGATTTCCCAGATTGCCGAGGACGGCAAACGGCTGGTGGTGCCGCTCTAGAGCGGCCTCAAGATCGGCAATGCCGGCCGCAAACCGGCCTAACCGGCCGCGGACGACACCGCGCAGATGCAGCGCCTCGACATCATCCGGCCGCGTCGCGATCACGGCGTCCAGCCTGGCCTCCGCCTCCCCGGCCCGGCCGCTTTGCAGCAATTGCATCGCGAGCTGGAGATCGGCACTCATGACCGGTCCCGCGCACGGCGGCCCGACAGGACCCGCTGCATCAATCCGCCAAGCCCCGGCTTCGGGGCCGGCTGGTCCGGATCGGGGGCTGCATTGCCGTCGCATTCCACCCACATACCGGTTTCATTGTCGACACATTGGCGTGACAAAGCGGCATCGAACGGGCTCAGGAATGTCGCGTAGGGCGAGGTCGAGTCCAGGTGCTCCTTTGACGGCGGCCGCCGGACCTGGGTCGCACTGAACGTCATCACCGTGCGCTCGACATCGTAGTATTCGAGGCACTTCCGGCTCCAGCTCAAGCCGCACCGCGCGAGCACGAAACGCAGCCGCGCTTCGAAATCACCGACCAGCGCCTCGTACTGCAGGGGCGTGACATGATCGGGATAGGTCTCGGCCCAGTGCGCGCCCAGCCGCGCCTGAAGCGCGTAGTAATGCGCGATATCGTCGAGATCGTGCGCGAACGGCCACATGCGCGAGAAATTGCGCCGGAAGATCGAGAACGCCACCTCCACCGGCTTGCGGCGGATATGGATGACCGGCGCCTTGGGGAACATCTGTCGGATCAGGCCAACGGCCAGGAAGTTCGCCGGCTGTTTGTCAGTGACGTAGGGCGTGCCCGTGAGGCCGTATTCGCGGTACTGCGACAGGTAGCGCTCGCGCCAGGGTGCCAGCACATCTTCGGGAATTTCGCCGCCAGACCAGCCGGTCTCCCGCGCCCAGCGGATGAAAGCCTCGAACAGGACCGGCATCATGCTGAGCTCGCCACCGGCCTGGACGTCGTCATGGGCAGCGATGGCGGCCTCGATGAGTGTCGTGCCGGAGCGCGGCATGCCGACGATGAAGATGGGGGCCTGCTCAAGCGCCGGGGACGGCTTGGCGACCGGTCCGGCAAACACCTGTGTCAGCCATTCGGTGCGCCGCTCCTGCTCGGGGCGGTCATAGGCCGACACGACGGCGCCGTTATGCTGGAGTTTCTTGGTGTCATTGGCCCGTGACCAGGCCGCAAAAGCGGCCTCTCGCTGACCGCGCCGGTGCCGGGCATCGCCCAGCGCAAACAGGCCGATCGACAGTCTGTCGGCCGGCATGCCGGGCCTGGCCGCTTCGGTCTCCAGGCGTTCGACCTCTTCATCGGTCAGACGGCCCCCGGACACTTCGGAAAGCTGGCCATAGGCCTCGAAATTCCCCGGATCGATGGCCAGCGTCCGCCGGCACATCTCGATCGCCTTCTCCTGCTCGCCACGGAAAGTGTGGATGCGGGCGAGCCCGAAACAGGCTTCGGCACAATCGGGATCGAGCGACAATGCCTTGTCGAAGGCGGCGCGCGCGCCGTCGATATCGCGTGCGCCGAGGATCAGCCGGCCCAGCGCCGCCCAGTTGTCAGCGGTGTCCGGATCGGCATCGACGACCGGCCGGTAGATCCGGATCGCCTTGCGGTAATAGCCCTGCTGCCCCAGCCCCATGGCCAGCGCGCCCCGTGCTTCCATGTCCTGCGGATCCAGCGCGTGCCAGGCTTCGGCGGCGGCGGTCAGCGCGGTGAAATCGCCGGCGAACCGGGCGAGATCCGAGCGCAGACGCAGCACATCCAGAGAACCGGCAAGCCCTTCGGCCTCGGCGATGTCCAGAGCGGCGGCGGCCGCATCGAGACGCTTGCATTCCAGCTCGGCCCCCGCCAGCCGCAGCGCGACATGCGGGCGGGCCGGATGACCGGCATCGGCGGTCGACAGCGCCTTGTCGAGCGCGCGTGCAGCCGTATCGAAATCTGCGGCCCGTCCGGCCAGATCGCCATAGCGCCCCCAGACATCGAACCGCTCCGGCGACAGCTCGCTCGCCCGCTGCGCAGCGGCCAGAGCGGCGGGAAGATCTCCTTCCGCCTCGTGGAGAATGGACCGGTATAGCGGAACCAGGCCGAGACCGGGATCGGACGCTTCGGCCTTGTCGAGCCAGTCGCGGCCGCCGGCAAGGTCACCGGTCTCGACGGCACAGACACCCAGCAAGGCCATGGCCCCCGCATCGCCAGGCCGGTCGGCGAGGACGGCCTTGCACAGGGCGCAGGCCCCGGCAAAATCATTGGCCAGGCGCAATTGCCCGGCTTCGGCCAGCCGCATGTCCTGCATCATGTCTCCCGATACGGCCGGTCATTGCGGAACCAGCCCGTGATCTGGTGGCGCGCTCCGCCGGCAAAGGGCGAGACTGCGCTGACCGAATGGACGCGCCGGCCATCGAAGATCGACAGTACGTTGAAGCGCGGCAGGAAGGCGCGGCTGATGTCCAGATTGTCGTCGAGCAGCATCAGGAGACCGCCCCAGTCGGGCTGCCAGTTGCGCGTGAAGCCCAGCGTGTAGGCCGCAACGCGTTCCTTGTCGTGGCCCTCGTCGATATGCCGCGTCAGGAAGTGGCCCCGCGCATAGCGGGTCGCCTGGGCATCGGCCTTGGTCACCAGCGGTGCCCCGGTCACGGTCTTGCCCAGTTCGAGAAACTCCGGCGAATTGATGAACTCGGTGAGCTGGTGGATCGGATGGCCCGCATCCCAGCCCGACGTATAGGCCTCGATCATCGGATAGCTGTCGTAGAGATAGCCGTAATTGTCGCGCGCCCGTTCCATGACATGGCCGATCTTGGCACCGATGGCCTGCCGCCCCATCGCGGCAATATCCTGCTGCGTCAGCTTGGAAACCCGTTCCCCGCCCGGTGCCGACGGATCGGCCTCGGCGAAGACCAGGCGCCAGTTCAGGGTACGCGCGAGAAGGGTTTCGATGTGCTCGGCCAGCGCCGGCTCGAACACGTCGGGGATCCGGACGAGCCGGTCGCGCGCATAGATCTCTGCCCATTTCTGCGCGTCGAGCGCCGGGTTCAGTCTCAGTTCGAGCGTTTCGGCCATGATCGCGGATACTTCCTCAGCCCAGGGCGAAAGTGGTACCGGCGGCCTCCGGGCGTGTCCATACGACGGCCTGTCATGCGACAGCGCACCGCAGTCCGGCACATCAGCCCGCAGCAATACAGGCACAAACGAAAACGGCGGACCCGAAGGCCCGCCGTTTCAGCATCGGTATGGATCGGGCGATTACTCGACGATCTTGGAGACGACGCCTGCGCCGACGGTACGGCCGCCTTCACGGATAGCGAAGCGCAGCTTCTCTTCCATGGCGATCGGCGTGATCAGCTCGACATTCATTTCCACATTGTCGCCCGGCATCACCATCTCGGTGCCTTCCTTCAGCGTCACGACGCCGGTCACGTCGGTCGTGCGGAAGTAGAATTGCGGACGGTAGTTCGTGAAGAACGGCGTGTGACGGCCACCCTCTTCCTTCGTCAGGATGTAGGCTTCGGCCACGAACTTCGAGTGCGGCTTGATCGAACCCGGCTTGCACAGAACCTGACCGCGCTCAACGCCTTCACGGTCGATACCGCGCAGCAGAACGCCGACATTGTCGCCGGCCTGGCCCTGGTCCAGCAGCTTGCGGAACATCTCCACGCCCGTGCACGTCGTCTTCTGCGTGTCACGGATGCCGACGATCTCGATTTCCTCGCCGACCTTCACAACACCGCGCTCGACACGCCCCGTCACAACCGTACCCCGGCCCGAGATCGAGAACACGTCCTCGATCGGCATCAGGAAGGGCTGGTCGATCGGACGGTCCGGCGTCGGGATGTATTCGTCCACAGCCGCCATCAGCTCGAGGATCTTCTCCTTGCCGATGTTCTCGTCACGGCCTTCAACAGCCGCCAGAGCCGAACCCGCAACGATCGGAATATCGTCGCCCGGGAAGTCGTAGGACGACAGAAGTTCGCGAACTTCCATCTCCACCAGCTCCAGGAGCTCCTCGTCGTCGACCTGGTCAACCTTGTTCAGGAACACAACCAGAGCCGGAACGCCAACCTGGCGCGCCAGAAGAATGTGCTCGCGCGTCTGCGGCATCGGGCCGTCGGCCGCGTTCACAACCAGGATCGCGCCGTCCATCTGCGCTGCACCCGTGATCATGTTCTTCACATAGTCGGCGTGACCCGGGCAATCCACGTGCGCATAGTGACGGTTCGCCGTCTCGTACTCGACGTGGGCCGTCGAGATCGTGATGCCGCGCGCCTTCTCTTCCGGCGCAGCGTCAATCTCGTCATACTTCTTCGCCGTGCCGCCGCCCTGCTCGGCCAGCACCATCGTGATCGCTGCCGTCAGCGTCGTCTTGCCGTGGTCAACGTGACCAATCGTGCCAATGTTCGCGTGCGGCTTAGTGCGCTCAAACTTTTCCTTCGCCATCGTGTTTTCCTCTTGGACGCCGACCTAATCGCGAAGATGGGCTATCGACGTGGATGCAAGTGAAACTGTTCGGATACGGCCGTACCCGAAGGACCGGGCGCGGGATAGCGCCGGTTTTACCCAAAGGCAAGAGGCAAGCGCGGGATGATGCGGCTGTGCACGGCAGTCCCCGCACGCAGTCATGCCGGCATTTCGCGGACTGGCCGAAGATGCTTGCGTCGGGGCGGCTGGAGGAGAGCATGTCGCGGCCAGTGCCCCTGCGCCAAGGCTTCGGGCGACATCCTCCTTCGCTGAAGCTCCGGAGGACAAGCCTCTTCGCCCCAAGTGCGCGCTGCGGGTGGCCTGCCACCCTAAGGCTGAGAGGGGATTGCGCGTGTCGCGGCCAGTCCCCCTACGCCAAGGCTTCGGGCGACACCTCTTCGCCCCAAG
>PANX01000080.1 GCA_002707795.1 Maricaulis sp. | reverse complement strand
CCCGCCGCAATCCGACCCAATCTCTTACCCAGTCCTGAATCCGGGATTCACCGTTCCTAAAGCCTGCTCGTGTTGAATCACTGGCAGGATATGAAGCCGGTGCGGGACAACCGGCCAGATACAGGTGGTGGATTTGGACGCGATCAAGCGTTTCGGGACGAGTGCCTTTCTTGCGGTGGCGATTGCCTATTTCGGCTATCACGCGCTCACCGGCGAGCAGGGCGTTCTGAACTGGATTGTCGTCAAGAACGAGATTCGCGCCGCCGAGGCCGAACTCGCCATCGCCGTTGCCGAACGTGAACAGCTGGAAGAGACCGCGGCGCGCCTGCGTTCGGACAGTCTCGACCTCGACTATGTCGAGGAACGCGCCCGTGACATCCTCAATGTCGCCCATCCCCGCGAATTCATCGTCGAGATCGAACCCTCGCCGCAGCGCTAGGGTATTGAGACCCATCCTCTCCCCGCCCGGGGAGAGGTCCGAGCGCAGCTCGGGGTGAGGGGCGGCCGCAAAGCGGCCTTCAGGGAATATCCCGCTCCTGCGCGTCAGCTAAATCAGAACGACCAAAATCATCAGTGGCACGGCTTCGCCGTACGCCCCTCATCCGGGCTTCGCCCACCTTCTCGCCCGGAAGGGGAGAAGGGAGTTCTAAACCCCCCAGCCCGGGCCGGTCAGGACTTCCAGTGCGGCGGCCACGGCGATGGGCTGGTCGAGGATGAGGTGGTGCTGGGCGTCGGGGATGGAAATCATCGAGGTTTCCGGACCGAAGGTCTCGCGCATGAAGGCCCAGATCTCGTCGGTGACGAGACGGCTGTCCTGGCCGCGGAACAGGGCGACACGCGTGTTCAGCCGGTCGGCCAGCTGGGCCGGCGGCGGGCGGTCATAGTGCAGCTTGTCCCAGAGTTTCGGATCGAATTTCCACGTCCAGCCGGGCGAGCCGTCGGGCCGGGTCGCCTCTTTCAGGCTCTGGCGCGCGATATGGTCCAGCAGGAAGGCATTGGCGCAGGGCTGTTCCGGCAGCAGGCGGAAGCGCTCCATGGCGGCCTGGAAGCTGGGATAGACCGTGCCGCCGCGGCTGGGCGGCGAGGAGCGGCGCTGTTCCTCGGCGGGCCGGATCGGGCTGTCCAGCACGGCCACGCCGCGCAGTTTTTCGCCATGATCGGTGGCCGTTGCCAGCGACACGAAGCCGCCGAAGGAGTGGCCCACCAGGAAGGGCTTGCCTGCGTCGAAGGCGCCGCCGGTCTCGCCGGCGGCAATGACTTCGCGGGCATAGGTGTCCATCGAGTAGCGGTCGCGATGATCGCTGTCACCCATGCCGGTAAGGTCGAGCGCCACGACGCGGCGCGTGTCGGCCAGGAAAGGCGCGATACTGTCCCACCAGTCCTTGTGGGCCACGCCGCCGTGCACGAGGATCAGCCCGGGCATGCCGCGCCGGCCCCAGGCCTTCCAGCACACCGTCGCGCCCTCGACCGTCACCGTTCCCGCTTCGGTCGGCTTGGCCAGGGCATTGGCAAACCAGTCCGGGGCCGGCGGTTTTTCTCCGGCGAACTGGATCAGCGGTGCGGGCGGGCGCGGGGAGGCCGCGGTGTTCTTCTTGTTCATGACCTAGCGCTAGCCCTCCGCTCCGGGAAGGTCAATCTCATGCGGCGATCCGCTCGAGAATGGCAGGGACGGCGAAGACCGCCCAGGCATTGTTGGCGGCATGGCCCAGAAACGGTGCGGTCACCCGGCCGGTCGCCATGCGGGCAATGCCCAGCGCGATACCCAGAAGGAAGGTCGAGGTCATCACCATCAGGCCCTGCGGTGTATGCAGCAGGCCGAAGGCGAGGGCGGAAATCGCGATGGCAAACACCGCCGGCACGCCGCGGGCGACCAGCATGGGCAGCATCCAGCCGCGGAACAGGATTTCCTCGGCCAGCGGCGCAGCGACCAGGGTCAGCAGGATGATCGACCAGAGCGCCGCATTCGAGTGGATGAAATTGTCGACATTGGAGACCTCGTCGCGCGTGGCACCGCCCGACAGGGTCATGCCGGGATCCAGCATGGCGAATTCGTGGAAGGCGATGGTCAGGCGGCCGGCGGCGAAGATCATGAAGAGCATGACGAGAACTGTTGCCAGAAGGTCCGAGGCCCGCAGCGGCCGGAATGCGAACGCGCCGCGATGGGCGCCGTCGCGCTGCAGCCAGCGCCACATCACGGCGGCAAAGGCGAAATAGGCCAGCGCCATGGCGGCAAAGGCGACCGTGTCGAGATGGATGATGGCCTTTGGGCCACCGGCCAGGGCCCACAGGAAGCCGCCGGCGAACTGGAAGGCAAAGGCGAGGGCCATCATCACCAGCGGCCAGACCACCATGCCGGGCAGGGAGTGGATCAGTGCCTGACGGTGATCTTCTGCACGCAGCTGCGCGAAGGCATCACCGGGGCCGAAAGGCCAGTGTACGGCGTCCGCTGCAGGACGGCCTGCAGGCGTGTTGCTGTCCGGCGGCATTCTGCCTCCCTCGCATCCCCGCAATCGGACGGGGGCCCCGCCTTATGCTTAACCGGTCGTTGCCGCGTCTTAAACGTGAAATTTAGAAGACTGTCCCATAACGGTTCGCATCAACGCCCTGTCCAGAACGGACAGCGAGGCCAGAGGCCCGGCGATAACAAGGCGACCGAAAAGGCGTGGGTGAGATGGTGAAAACAGTTCTGATCGTGGACGACGATCCGACACAGCGCCGCCTTTTGCAGGCGGTGATCGAGAAGCAGGGCTACAAGGCCGAAACCGCCGAAAGCGGCGAGGCTGCCCTGGATCGCGTGGCGTCCCCGGGGATCGATGTCATGCTGCTGGACCTGATCATGCCGGGCATGGACGGGATGGAGACCCTGGAAGCCCTGCAGCGCAAACAGATCGACCTGCCGGTCATCGTGCTGACGGCATCCGGCGGGATCGAGACGGTGGTCGCGGCCATGCGGGCCGGGGCCTCCGACTTCTTCGTCAAGCCGGCCAGCCCGGAACGCATCGCGGTGTCGATCCGCAATGCCCTGAAGGTGCAGAACCTGTCGGGCGAGGTGCAGCGTCTGTCGCGCAAGGCGACGAACAAGCTGGGCTTTGCCGACATGATTGCCGGCGCGCCGGCGATGAAACAGGTCGTGCGTCTGGGCGAGCGTGCGGCGCAATCCGATATTCCGATCCTGATCACCGGGGAAAGCGGCGTCGGCAAGGAGCTCGTCGCCGGATCCATCATGGCCGCCTCCAAGCGCGCCAACGGTCCCTTCGTGGCCGTGAACTGCGGCGCGATCCCGGAAAACCTGGTGGAATCCACCCTGTTCGGTCACGAAAAGGGGGCCTTCACCGGCGCTGTCGGCAAGCATATGGGCAAGTTCCAGGAAGCCGATGGCGGAACGCTCTTCCTCGACGAGATCGGCGAGCTGCCGCTGGACATGCAGGTCAAGCTGCTGCGCGCCCTGCAGGAAGGCGAGGTCGATCCGGTCGGCTCCAAGCGTCCGGTCAAGGTGAATGTGCGGATTGTCTCCGCCACCAATCGCGACCTGGCCGAACAGGTCGCCGCGGGCCATTTCCGCGAGGACCTGTTCTACCGTCTCAACGTCTTCCCGATCGAGGTGCCCTCACTGCGCGCCCGCAAGGACGACATTCCCGCGCTGGTGCGCCATTTCATCGGCCGCTTCAACGCCCAGGAAAACAAGTCGATCATCGATGCCGCGCCGGAAACGCATGCGCTGCTGGCCGCCTATGACTGGCCGGGCAATGTGCGTCAGCTGGAAAATGCGGTGTTCCGCGCCGTCGTCCTGTCGGATGGCGACATGCTCAAGCCCGAGGACTTCCCGCAGATCTCCGGCCTGACACCCGATCTTGAGGCCAATGCGCCGGCCTCGACGGCCGAGACGCTGGCGGGCGATATCGTGCAGATGGCGGCGAATGCGCCGGATCTGGGCCCGGTCGAGATCATGGACGAAGGCGGTCACCTGCGTTCGCTCGAGGAGATCGAGCGCGACCTGATCGAGTTCGCCATCGAGACCTATGCCGGCCGGATGAGCGAAGTCGCCCGCCGCCTCGGCGTTGGCCGCTCGACGCTCTACCGCAAGGTTCGCGAATACGATCTCGATGTCGACGGGGTCCGCGCCGCGGGCTGAACCGGACACACGGAACTCGTCTGCCAACGGGACTTCAACGGGCAGGCCGGGTGGGGGCACAAGCGCCGGGCCGGAAGGATATGACCTTCCGGCCCGGTTTTTTGCCGGTCGTGGGGAAATGCCGAAACAGGACCGGGCCGGACATGGCTGCCCGGCCCGGTCCGTCGTCTGCGGGACGGAATCAGGCGCTGGCGAGCGCGTCGCCGGGGTGGCGGTCGCACCAGCCGAAATAGACGGGGATGAGGGCGGACTCGCGGCTGAAGCGGACTTTCAGCTGCCGCGCCAGCCGGCTCAGCGAGGCGTCGAGCCGGGCGATTTCCCGGCTGCCGGTTTCCAGTCCCAGCTCGATGTGAGCCCGCAGGACATCGATCCGGGTTGTCAGCCCGTTCAGCTGGCCGTCGAGATGGGAGACATAGTCCCGGGTCAGCGGATCGGAAGCGAGCGGCGCGTAAAGATGCTCGGTGCGGCTTTCCACCGTCGTGTCGAGCGAGGCCATGGCCCGGCGGAAGGCGTCACGACCGGCTTCGGTGCCGAGACCGGCGGCTTCGGCCTCGTCGAGTGCGTCGAAAAGGGCGGCTTCGAGCTGGCCGAGAAGGGCGATGTTGTGGGGCATGGGCGATACCGTTTTCTTGATCGCCACACGATACCCGCGCGCCCGCGCCGGCGCGCCCGGAAACCGGTTTCAGATTTAACGGGAAGCTAAGACGCGCTACGCCGACGCGCTATGTCTCCGGGTCCCCGGAGGTGTCGACAATCCGGAACCGGGCGCGGCGGGTCTCCGGCGTTTCCGCCGGATCCGGTGAAGTGTCACCGCGCGTCGCACTCATGTCACCGTTATCGGGCTCCAGATCATCATGAATGTCACGGCTACGGGGCACAAATGAAGCAGTCTTGCGCCGGAAACCGTTGCCGCGTGACATCGGCTTGCGCGCCTTGCCCTTCGCCTTTTTCTCGATCTCGCGGAGCTTCAGCGCCTGGCGGGCCGACAGCGCGTCTTCGGTATTACCCTTGTCCGGATCGTTGAAGGCAGAGCCATAGGTCTCAAGCCGTTCCTCGAGCGATCCGAGGAACTCGCCTTCCCATTCAGACAGCTCGCGATCCGGCGTCCCCGCCTCTTCCGCGGCCTTGCGGGCACGGTCGAGACGGCGCAGGGCGCGCTTCGTCTTCTTCTCGTCGATCTTGCGAGACATGGGGCCTCCTTTGCAGGGAGGCGGCCAGCTTAGCCTTCCACGGCACCCAGATACAATTCCAGAAGCGCGTCGGCTTCCTGGCGCTCCCGGCGGTCGATCTTGCGCAGCGATACGACCTTGCGGAGGATCTTGGTGTCGAAGCCCATCGACTTGGCTTCGGCATAGACCTCTTTCATGTCCGCCATGACATTGGCCTTGTCTTCCTCGAGGCGCTCGATCCGGGCGACAAAGGCCTTGATCTGTTCGCGCGCGGCGCCGCCAATGGCGTCGGACTGGTCGATGGGGCCGGAGTCTTCAAGCACGTTGTCGGTGAAAGCCATGTCGCAAACCTCTTCTCGGGACGGGCGGGGAGACTAAATCCGCGAGCGGGCAGCCTCAAGCCGCTCCGCCAGCCGAGTGCACGCTTTCGCGCAGTTGCCGGCGCACATCGTGGATGGCCTGCAGCACGGCCTGCGGGTGATGGTGGTGCAGGTTGTGGCCGGCACCGGCAATCCAGCGCATCTCGCCACGCGGCATGCGCGCCGCGACCTGTCCGCCATGCCGGTGCGACCAGACGACGGTATCGGCCTTGCCGGCGAGTATCACGGCCGGTGTCCCGATGGTGCTGTAGGCGGTTTCCTGGTCTTCCAGATGCGAATTGACCATCGCCATGTCGCGCGCATTGGCCTTCCAGACCGGCGGACGAAGCAGGAGCAGAAGCGCCGACCGGTCGAGATAGGCATCCGGGACCGGTTCCGGGTGGAAGGCCGAGATGGCTCCCGACGCTGCCTGGCTGCGGCCGACAAGCGGGACGGCGATGCGGGACAGGAACGGGCCGATCACCGGCCAGAAACTGGCTGAATTGAACCAGGCGGCAGTGCCGATCCAGGCCGACAGTGCCGGCGCCAGCAGGACCAGCCCGTCCACGCGCGCCGGATGGTCGATCGCCATGCGCATCGCGATGGCCCCGCCCCAGGAATGCCCGATCACCGTGGCGGCCGGAATGTCGAGATGGTCGAGAAAGGCCGCAATCAGCTCGGCCTCGCGACGGGGCGACCAGGCCCCGCCGGGACGCTGCGACCAGCCCAGGCCCGGCCGGTCGAGCCAGATCACATGTTCGCCGTCGAAGGCATCGGCCAGGGCCATGTGCGGCTCTTCCAGATTGGAGGCCGCACCGTGCAGGACCAGGATGGCCGGGCGTTCCGGATCGCCGCTGCGGCGATAGTGGAGCCGGGTTCCCGCAATCTCGGCGAAACGGCCGCCAGGCGGGTGCGCCTGTTCGATGCGGCGGATCGTGTGACGGGCCAGAAGCGCGGCCAGACCGGCAAGCACACAGGCGCCGGCAAGGATGTACAGCCAGAGGGGCATGGGCCCTCAGAGAGACCGGCCGGCGAGCGCGTCGGCGAGACGGTCGCGGGCTTGCCGGGCATCCTCATGGGCCGGATAGATCTCCAGCGCCGCATCATAGGCTTCCAGTGCAGCCTGGGTTTCCTCGGCCCGCTCCAGCACACGGCCCAGCGTGAGATAGGCGTCATAGCGGCGCGGCTCCAGCGTCAGCGCCGTGTTCAGGGTTTCCAGGGCATAGGCCCAGTCCTCGACACGGGCTGCCATGCGGCCGGCGGCCAGCCAGCCTTCGGCAAAGTCCGGATCGAGCCGTGTGACGTGGTCGTACATGCGGATGGCGATATCGACATCGCCCGCCGCTTCCGCAGCGGCACCGCGATCCATCAGCAGGGAGATCGTGTCGCTGCCGGAATGCGCCCACAGTGCGCGGATCTCGTCGACAAGCGGTGCAGCCTCGCGCGGCGTCTGCGCCTGTGCCAGCGCGTCCAGCCGCTGTTCCAGCCGGGCTTCCGGCGTGCGGAATTCCGTGCGCGGCGCGACTTCGACGTCGGCCGGCGGCGTCTCCTGCAGGACCAGGCCCGCGAGCAGGACGAAAGCGGAAAGGCTCATCATGGCACAGAGGATAGCCTTTGCCCCGGCTGCGTCCAGCACCCGCAAACAGATTGTGGAGAGGATTTAAGACGAGATCCGGCTGCCATGATGCAGGGGATGCGGCAATGTCGCGACATTGAACCAGAAGGCCCCGATCGACTGGACGATCGCCTCATAGCCATCCACCTCGAAAGGCTTGGTCATGTAGGCATTGGCGTGCAGGGCGTAGCAGGTGTCGACGTCATCGGGTGAGGACGAGGTCGTCAGGATCAGGACCGGCACCTGGGCGAGATCGGCATCGCCTTTGACGGTCCGCAGCACGTCCCGGCCGTCCAGCTTGGGCAGGTTGAGGTCCAGAAGGACAAGGTCGGGGACCGGCCGGCCTGTGAATTCTCCCTCGCCACGCAGGCGCTGCAGGGCAGCCTCGCCATTGCGCACGACTTCCATCTCGTAGGGGAAACTGGCCTGCTCGAACGCATCGAGGACCAGGAATTCGTCACCGGCATTGTCCTCGACGAGCAGGATGTGCGGTCTTTTCGAGGCGGACTTTTCAGCGTTGCTCATGTGTCGGATCGATGGCTTTCGGCAGTGTGAACAGGAACAGGCTTCCACCGGACGGGCTTTCTTCCACCCATAGCACACCTCCATGACTCTCAATAATTTTTCGGCAAATCGCCAGTCCCATTCCGGTGCCGGAATATTCGTCCTTGGCGTGCAGGCGCTTGAAGGGGTGGAAAATCTGCTCGCGGTATTGCGGCGCAATGCCGATGCCGTTGTCAGCCACACTGATCCGCCAGGCGTTGTCTTCTTCGTGCGCGTCGACGCTGACATGAACGGGACTGCCGGAGCGGTGATACTTGATGGCATTGCCGATCAGGTTCTGCATCAGCTGGGTGAGCTGGGCCCGGCTGCCGCGAATTGAGGGCAGGTCCGAGATTTCGATGCGGGCATTCGCCTTGTCGATTGCGGTCTGCAGGTTCCGGATTGCGTCCTCGGCAATCTCGCCCAGCGCAACATCCACTTCACGCGGCTCGGAGTCATAGTTCAGCCGGCCATAGGCCAGCAGGTCGGCGATCAAGGCCTGCATCCGCTCTGCCGCCTTGATCGAGTGCTGGATATAGCTGCGCCCGGCATCGTCCAGAGCGCTGTCGTACCGGCGCGCCAGGAGCGCGTTGAAATTGGAGATCAGGCGCAGCGGCTCCTGCAGGTCGTGGCTGGCGGCGAAGGCGAAACGTTCCAGTTCCTCATTGGCCCTGGAAAGCTCGGTGATGAAACGCTCGCGCTCGGCCTGGGCCTGCTGGCGGTCGGTGATGTCGCGGAAAACGGTGACGACGCCCAGCAAACGGCCCTGCTCGTCCAGCATGGGTTCGCTTGAAAGCTCTGCCGTGAAACTGGATCCGTCACGCCGCCTGAACGGCTCGATGCTGTTTCGGACCGGTTCCTCGCGCGTCGACGAAACCATGGGGCAGTCTGCGCGGTTGTGTGGCCGTCCCTCGGAATCGACGGGGTGGATCACGTCGTGGATGAGCGTGCCCGTCAGTTCTTCCGGCGTATAACCAAGGAGGCGGGCGGCGGCGGGATTGACAATGGTGGCAAGACCGTCCGCGCCGATCCCCAGGATTCCGTCAGCCGCGTTCTCGAGGATCAGGGAGAGATTGCGCGACAGGCTCTCCGCCTCGGCGGTCTTGCNGTCGACCAGGCGCTGGACGAGGTCGGTCCGGGCGGTGCTGAGCAGGGTGAGCGCGTTCAGCACGGTGATAAACGCCAGCCCGGTGATCAGCGTGGCCCAGGACAGAAGGTCCTGGTTGCGGGCGAGAAACCCGGGCGTCGCCGTGTAGACGAATTCCAGCGACAGACCGCCGATGTCGAGCTGGTGGACGACACTCAGCGGGGAGATGGCAACCGGAGCGCCGAGCACGGAATGAGCGTCACCGGACGAGACATCATTGATCGCCAGCCGGTAGTCGGAAACGTGCCGGGACATCGCGTCCGCAACGAGCGCTGAAAGCGTGATCCGGCCAAGCGCCACGCCGGTCAATTGCTGAAGCCTTTCTTCGCGGCTGGCCGGCGGCGTCCGCCCTGCATAGGCTGGGGCGGCAATGAGGATGGAATGGCCGTGGGCCCCTGTCTCTACCGTTCGCGCCGGGTCGCCATGCTCGAAACGGCGGGCGACCACGGGCGCACCGTCGAGAATGGCGTCGAGTATGCCGGGCATATCGATCCCGGTCATGCTGGTTGCAATACCGTCGCCGCTTTGAGCGAGCGGAAAGGTCTGGATCTGCCGGCCGGCATCGGGGGCGAAGGCCTGGCGCTCCATCTCTGCGGCATTGCCGGAACCGGAGAGGCGGGGTGCCCACCTCACATCCTCCGCCCGGACATCGCCGGAAAAGCCGATCGATACGAAGACATCGAACTCTTCCGCCGTCACGGTTTCCGACGCCGCGAACAACCCGCCCAGCTGGGTCAGGCGATGCCGCAGCCGGTCGAGGATCTCGGTGATCGTCTGCTGGTCGCTTGCGACAAGGTTCGCGAAGGCCTCGCGCCGGTCGTTCACCCCGTCGGCCCGGCTGAAGGCAAATACCGTGACGGCGATGGCCAGGAGGATGGCCGCAGGTATCGCGACGGCCAGCTTTCGGCGGCCGCTGATCTGTTCCGGTTCTGCGAGCAGGAGTGCCAGCGGTGCCACGAGGACAATTCCGATCGCGCTCGATAGCCAGGCCTTCAGATAGATCGGCGCATTGCTGAAGGCTGGCTCGAGGCCCGCCAGGGCGACACCGAACGGAAAGGCAACAGCCATCGGGATCGCCGCCAGCGGTCCGGCCACGGCCGTGACCAGCAGGATCTCGCGGCCGGTTTCCAGCGCCCATTTCCGGTCCGGGCCGATACGGCGCAGAACACGCAGACCGACCTCGCCCTGCAGGATCGAGCCGATTGCCGCGCACAGTGCGAAGACTGCGGCTTCGCCCTGTGTCGTGTGGAACTGGCGCAAGGCCAGATCGGCGGCCACGACGAGCGTGGCAAGGCCGACCGGAAACAGCATGCGCCGGCCCCACATGGCGGTTGCGGCCACGGCGATGCCAGCAGCGGGCCAGACCGGCACGAAGAAGCCCGGTGGTACCGAGAGAAGAAGTGCCAGCTCGCCCAACACCAGACAGGCCAGGCCGACGCCGGCAGCTTTCATGTTTTCATTCATGCCCGGATCGGCCTCCCCGTCCGATCGGGAATTAGGCCGTCGATTCGGCGATTCCACAATCCTGTACACGTATAGCGGGAGCCGTGGCGCTCGGGGCGTCCGGACAAATGAAACAGGCCGCGGCGCGGGCCGCGGCCTGTCAGGCAAGGCGTTCTGCAGTCGGCTCAGGCGGCTGAGGAGATATCCGTCAGGGCCATGACCTTGCGCAGCTGGTCTTCCGTGTCGCCCAGCTGGTGGTCGATCATGATGAGCCGCTTGGCATAGTGCGAGCCGGCATACTCCCAGGTCATGCCGATGCCGCCATGCATCTGCACGGCTTCTTCGGCGACCAGCTTGCCGGCCCGTCCGATCAGGTTCTTCGCCTTGGCTACGGCGAGGGCGCGTTCTTCCGTCTCGAACTTGCCGCCGGCATGGATGACGATGGAGCGGGCCTGTTCGATCTCGATGGAGAAATCGACAAGACGGTGCTGCAACGCCTGGAACATGGCGATCGGGCGGCCGAACTGCTGGCGCTGCATCAGATAGTCGCGCGTCATCTCCTTGAGCACGTCCATCGCGCCAACCGCCTCGGCGCAAAGGGCCAGGCGGCCCGCATCGAGCGCGGCTTCGATGGCGTCCGTGGTGTCTTCCGCAACGCATTCGGCCGCGGTGCCGTCGAGCACGACCTCTGCAGCGCCACCGCCGTCGATCATCGGATAGGCGAGGACTTCGGCGTCGGACGCCTTGATCTCGTAGAGACCCAGCTTGCCGCCGGACTTTGCTGCAACCAGGATCCAGTCGGCGGCCTGGCCGCCATAGACCACGGTCTTGCGGCCGGTCAGCGTGCCGCCCTCGAACGTGGCGGAAATTTCGCCCAGATCGCCGAAGCTGTCGCTTTCATCGAAAGCAAAGGCCGCGCGTTCCGAGCCCGCGATAATGGCCTCGGTCCGCTCGGACTTGCCGAAGGCGGCGTAGAGGCGCAGCGCCATGAGATTGGCCAGGAGCGGTTCGGGGCAGATCTTGCGACCCATTTCCTCGAACACGGTCGTGATGTCGAAGCCGGCGCCGCCGAATCCGCCATCATCCTCGGAGACCAGCGCTCCCATGATGCCCAGCTCGGCAAGCCCGGCCCAGCCTTCGGGGTCGTGGAACGCGCCGTCATAGGCGACCTTGTTGCGGTGCTCGATCGGATAGGTGTCGGAGAGGAAGCGGCGCAGGCTGTCCGCGATCATCCGGCGGTCGTCTGTCGGTGTGAAATCCATGGATCAGGCTCCGAACGTCTCTTTGGCGATGATGTTGCGCTGGATCTCGTTCGATCCGCCAAAGATCGAAAGCTTGCGATTGTTGAAGTAGTTGGCAGCGTTCGCGGCCGCTTCCGGCGGTGCGATGCCGTAATTGCCGATCACGTCCTCGGACGGGAAGGGCGAGGCGGCCGGGCCCAGTGCGCGGCGGGCGAGATCGTTGATCTGCTGACGGATGACCGTGCCCTTGATCTTGAGCATCGAGGACACCGAGCCCTGGGCGTCCGACGTGCCGAACAGCATGCGCAGATTGGTCATGCGCATGGCTTCCAGATCGATCTCGACCTCGGCAACCCTGGCCGCGAACAACGGATCGGCCGCCAGTGGCTTGCCATAGCGCTTCACCTTGCGGCCCAGCGCCTTGAGCTGGTTCAGCGCTTCGGTCGACGCGCCCACACCGGCGATATTGGTGCGCTCGTGGCCCAGGAGATACTTGGCGATCGTCCAGCCCTGGTTCTCCTCGCCGACACGATTGGAGACCGGTACGCGGACATCGGTGAAGAAGACTTCGTTCACCTCGTAGCCGCCTTCGATCAGCTTGATCGGGCGCATCTCGATACCGGGCGTCTTCAGGTCCACCAGCACGAAGGAGATGCCCTGCTGCGGCTTGCCCTCGGTCGAGGTGCGCACGAGGCAGAAGATCTTGTCGGCGAACTGGCCCAGCGTGGTCCAGGTCTTCTGTCCGTTGATGATGTAGTCGTCGCCGTCGCGCACGGCGCGGGTCTTCAGGCTGGCCAGGTCAGAACCGGCGCCGGGCTCGGAATAGCCCTGGCACCACCAGTCCTCGCCGGACAGGATGCGCGGCAGGATCGTCTTCTTCTGTTCCTCGGTGCCGAACTTGATCAGCACCGGGCCCAGCATGCCCAGGCCGAAGGGAACGATGCGCGGCGCGTTCGCGAAGGCGCATTCCTCTTCGAAAATGTGGCGTTGAACGGCATTCCAGCCGGGGCCGCCATACTCTTCCGGCCAGGTTGCCGCCAGCCAGCTGCGGGTCTGCAGCAGAGCGTGCCAGCTCTCGATATCCTGCTTGTTCAGTTCGCGTCCATTGCGAACCTTGGTGGCCAGGTCCTCGGACAGATTGTCCTTGAGGAATGTGCGCACTTCCTCGCGGAAGGCCTCCTCCTCCGGGGTGAAATTCAGGTCCATACTTGTCTCCTCGCGCCCTTTTCGACCGCTTTCCCGAACGAATGCGGTACCCGGTCTTACGCCGGACTTCCCGCTTTCGATGACTGGGTACGCATTAAAGGCGAAAGGATGCGAGGTGAATAGTGCGCAGATGCAGCATTTGGTGCGGCGGTGCGGCGCAGGTCTGGCCGGTCAG
>PANX01000079.1 GCA_002707795.1 Maricaulis sp. | reverse complement strand
GCCCTCATAGGTGACCTCGCCTGTCATCTCCGCTCCCAGCCGCTCCAGACCGCGCATGTGACGGCGCGAGGGGGGCAGCAGCAATGTCACATAGGGGATGCGCGCATCGGCGCGGGCAAAGGCGAGGGCCTTGCGGGTGATCGCGAGGCCGAGACCGAAATCCTGCGGCCGCAGCACCAGGCCGTAATCCCACTCCTCGCCTTCCTTCTGGAAACCGCCCCAGCCGGCATAGCGCCCGTCTGCCAGGATCGCCCAGTGTCCCAGCCCGTCGCGCGCCCAGCACGCGTCCTTGGCGGCGATGAAGGCCGTGCAGGCGTCCATGTCCCAGCCGTCCTTGAGCAGGGGCATGTGCTCGGCCAGGCGTGGATCGGACATGTGGGCCAGGATCGCGTCCGGCGCGATTTCGGTCAGGCGTGTGAAGGTGATGTCGGGACGCTGCGGCATGACGCCCAGCTAGCACCGGCTTGGGGGCAACGGGAAGCCGGTGCGTCAGGCTCTCACGGCAAGTTGAGCGCTAACCCTCGAACCGCACGATTTCGCCGTGGCGGGCACAGTCCGGACCGACCAGCTCGGCGACCAGCGGCCACAGGGCTGCCGGTTCCGGCAGGGAATTGGGATCCTCGCCCGGGAAGGCCTTGGCGCGCATCCGCGTACGCATGGCGCCGGGATAGACGACATTGATGCGCAGGCTGGGCGAATTCACATGCTCGGCAGCCCAGGACTGGGCGAGGGCGTCGAGGCCGGACTTGGCGGCCGCGTAGGGCGCCCAGAAGGCCCGGCGCGAGCTGGCGGCGCCCGAGGAGATGAAGACGGCGCGGCCGGCATCCGACGACAGCAGCGGGCCCTCGAAGGCGCGGATCATGCGTGCTGGCGCGACTAGGTTCACGCCCAGCACATTCTGCCAGGTCTTCGCCTTTACCTGGGCGGCCGGTGTCAGTTCGCCCAGCGCACCGGCATTGGCGATCATGATGTCCAGCTTGCCCCAACGGTCGGTGACGATCTGGCCGAGCTGTTCGATCCCGTCTTCCGACATCAGGTCCATCGGCACGAGCGTCGTGGTTCCGCCGGCGGCCTTGATGGCGTCGTCCAGCTCTTCCAGGGCGCCTTGCGTGCGGGCGGTGGCGATCACATGGGCGCCGGCCCTGGCCAGTTCCAGGGCCAGAGCCCGGCCAATACCCCGCGAGGCCCCGCTGACGAGAGCGAGGCGGCCTTTCAGATCGATGTCGGTCATGCGTCCACCAGAAGCGAGAGCTGGAATTCCTTGGCCGAGAGGTCCCGGTCGTGGTCGACGAGACGCGTCGGGTACTCGCCGGTGAAATAGTGGTCGGCGAGTTGCGGGTTGGCGTCATTGCGCGCTTCGCCGCAGACGGCCTGGTAGAGACCATCGACCGACAGGAAGCCGAGGCTGTCCGCCTCGAGCTTGGCAGCCATTTCGTCGAGGTCCATGTTGGCGGCGATCAGTTCAGCCCGGCCGGCCATGTCGATGCCGTAGAAGTCCCGGAACTTGATCGGCGGGCAGGCCGAGCGGAAATGGACTTCGGACGCACCGGCCTCGCGCATCATGCGCACGATCTTCAGCGAGGTCGTGCCGCGCACGATCGAGTCGTCGATCAGCAGGACGCGCTTGCCGCGCACCACGGCGGCATTGGCCGAGTGCTTGCGGCGGACCGACAGGTCGCGCCGGTCCTGGGTCGGCTGGATGAAGGTGCGGCCCACGAAGTGCGAGCGGATGATGCCCAGCTCGAAGGGTATGCCGGAAGCTTCCGAATAGCCGATCGCGGCGGGCACGCCGCTGTCCGGCACGGGCACGATGACATCGACATCGGCCGGGGTTTCCATCGCCAGCTGGCGGCCCATCTGCTTGCGGGCCTCGTAGACGGAACGGCCGCCGATGATCGAGTCGGGGCGGGCGAAATAGATGTATTCGAAGGCGCAGATCCGGGCCGGATGGGCCGGGGCGAAGCGTTCGGAGCGGATGCCGTCCTCGCTCACCACGACGGCCTCGCCGGGCTCGATATCGCGCACGAAACTCGCGCCGACCATGTCCAGCGCGCAGGTTTCCGAGGCGAAGATCACCGCGTCGCCCAGCGTGCCCATCACCAGGGGCCGGATGCCATAGGGGTCGCGCGCCGCGATCAGGCGGTCATTGACCAGCGCCACGAAAGCGAAGGCGCCCTGGACCTGTTTCAGCGCCTGCAGGACGCGATTGGTCAGCTTGGTCTTCTTCGACTGAGCGGCCAGGTGCAGCACGACCTCCGAATCGGAGGTCGACTGGAAGATGGCGCCGTGGCTGACGAGCTCTTCGCGCAGGACGCGGGCATTGGTCAGATTGCCGTTGTGGGCGAGGGCGATACCGCCGCCGCGCACGTCCGAATAAAGCGGCTGCACATTGCGCAGCACCGACGCGCCCTGGGTGGAATAGCGCGCATGGCCGATCGCGACCTTGCCCGGCAGGCGTTGCGGCATGTCCGGCGAGGTGAAGTTCTCGCCGACAAGGCCGAGATAGCGCTCGATATGGAAACGCGACCCGTCATGGGTCGCGATGCCGCAGGCTTCCTGTCCACGATGCTGCAGGGCGTGAAGCCCGAGCGCAGTGAGGACACCGGCATCTACCGCATTGTAGACGGCGAAAACGCCGCATTCTTCCTGGGGGCGATCCGTCTCGGGATCGTAAGTGAGCGTGGCAGTTTGGGGGTTGGCCTGGCTCATCCGTCCTCGTCCTGGTCATCCGTGGTCGAACCGATGAGGTCATCTAGTCGGTTTCGGTCGCGGCTTCCATAGGAGCTGTCATTATTTCTTATTGTTTCTGCAATCGGGTCGTCCTCGCCATAGGGCAGGGGACGGGTCTCGGCCAGTCGCGAGGTCTCGGGAGCCAGTGTCTGCAGGGCCCGGGCCGTCGCGCCGACCAGCGGATAGATGCGCGCCTGGGTCACCCAGGCCGGCGGGCGTCCGCTTTCACCCATCGTTGCGGCCATGAAGATCACACCGAGACCGAGCAGGACGAGGCCGCGCACGACGCCGAACGCGAAGCCCAGCGTGCGATCGACCACATTCACATCCTCGCCCTTGGCCAGCCCCCTGGACAGGGAACTCGTCACGAAGGTCACGGCCAGATAGATCAGGATGAAGACGGCTGCGCCGACAGCGACAGGTGCCAGCCAGTCCGGATCGATGATCTCGCGGGCCGGGCCGATGAAAACCGGCAGGCTCCAGAGGGCGGCAAGCGAGGCGGCGACGAAGGCGGTGACCGACAGGGCTTCGCGGACAAAGCCGCGCACCAGCGCCAGGAGGCCGGAAATCAACAGGATGGCGAGGCCGATCCCGTCGAAGGCACTCAGAGCTCCATCCATCCCTGCAACTCCTACTCTCCCGCCAGAGCTCGCAAAGTCTGCACCAATTCGAGCGCCGTGGCCACGCCATGCACCCGCACGGGTGCGTTACCGTCGGCCGCGGCCTGGGGCGCGATGGCCGAATCGAAACCGAGCTTTGCAGCTTCCTTCAGCCGGGCCTCAGAGCGTCCGACGGGACGAACATCGCCTGAAAGACTGATTTCTCCGTAAACGACACCCTTGCCCGGCAGTGCCACATCCATGGCCGAGGAGACAATCGCGGCGGCAACAGCCAGATCGGCGGCCGGTTCGGTGATTTTCAGCCCGCCGGCGACGTTGAGGAAGATGTCGCGATTGGAGATGTTGACGCCGCAGCGCGCTTCCAGCACGGCCAGCACCATGGCGAGGCGCCCCGAATCCCAGCCCACGACAGCGCGGCGCGGCGTGCCGAAGGCGGCGGGCGCGACCAGGGCCTGGATTTCCGACAGGACGGGCCGCGTGCCCTCCATGCCGGCAAAGACCGCGGCACCGGGATTGGCCTCGGCGCGGCCATCCAGGAAAAGCGAGGAGGGGTTGGCGACCTCGCCGAGCCCCTTGTCGCCCATCTCGAACACGCCGATCTCGTCGGTCGGTCCGAAGCGGTTCTTCACGGCGCGCAGGATGCGGAACTGGTGCGAGCGCTCGCCCTCGAAATAGAGCACTGCATCGACCATGTGCTCGACCACGCGGGGCCCGGCGATCTGGCCGTCCTTGGTGACATGGCCGACCAGGATGACGGTGCAGTTCCGCTTCTTGGCGAAGCGTACGAGTTCCTGGGCGCAGGCGCGTACCTGGGCCACCGTGCCCGGCGCGGCCGCCAGCTGGTCGGTCCACAGCGTCTGGATCGAATCGATCACGACGATGTCCGGCTTTTCCGATTTCAGCCCGTCCAGAATGTCGTTGAGTGAGGTCTCGGCCGCCAGCGCGACCGGTGCATCGGCCAGGCCGAGCCGGCGGGCGCGGCGGCGCACCTGGTCGATCGCCTCCTCGCCGGAAATGTAGATCGCGCGCGTGTTCTGGCTGGCCAGCTGCGCCATCATCTGCAGGAGGAGCGTCGACTTGCCGATGCCGGGATCGCCGCCGACGAGGATGGCGGAGCCGGGCACCAGCCCGCCACCCGCGACCCGGTCCAGCTCGTCTATCCCCGAGCGCAGGCGCGGCGTTTCCGGGGTCTCGGCGCCGAGATCGACCAGTTCCAGCCGGGCCGCGCGGCCGCGCTTCTTCGGAGCGGTTGCCTGTGTGCCCAGGGGCGCGGATGCGGCTTCCTCGACCAGGGTGTTCCACTGGCCGCAATCATCGCACTTGCCCGCCCATTTGGAATGGACGGCACCGCAGGACTGGCAGACATAGACGCTATCGGATCGGGCCATGTGGGTGTGTCTCCTTCTGTTTGCGCACAGTCAAGCAGGGGAGGATGACAGAATGTGTCCGGGGTCAGCGCCGTCTGGCAGCCGGCTTGTAGATGCGGTGGAAACGCAGGCCCAGGCGGACCAGGAATTCGTAGGAGATGGTGGCGGCACTGTCGGCCATGTCCTCGATATCGCCGCCGAGGAAGCAAACCGGATGCCCCGGCGCGAGCGGGCTATCGACATCGGTCACGTCGACACCGATCAGGTCCATCGAGACCCGGCCCAGGATCGGAACGCGGGTCTCGCCGATCCGGCCGAACCCGCCATTGCCGAAAGCGCGCAGCAGCCCGTCGGCATAGCCGGCCGCGACCGTCGCGATGCGGCGCGGCGTGTCGGCCGTGAAGGTCGCGCCATACCCCACCGTGTCGCCGGGCCGCAGCGTGCGGATCTGCAGGATGGGGGCATCGATCTCGACCGCCGGCTCGAAGGGCGAGGGATAGCCGGGCGCGGGAACCCCGCCGAACAGGGCGAGCCCGGGGCGCAGCACGTCGAAATGATAGTCCGGCCCCAGCAGGATACCGGCCGAATTGGACAGTGAGGCGGGAATGCCGTGAAAGGCTTCGCGGATGCGGCAGAAGCGTTCCAGCTGCCGCGCATTGAGCGGGTAGACCGGCTCGTCGGCGCAGGCGAGATGGCTCATGATCTGCCGCACATCGATCGCATCCAGCCGCGCGGGATTCGCGATCAGCGCGTCGGTCTCCTCCGGGCCGAGGCCCAGACGGTTCATGCCGGTGTCGAAATGCAGGGCGCAGGGCAGGTCCGGCGCCTGTTCGCGCAGCTGTTCCAACTGGGCGAGCTCATTGATCACCGGGAAAAGCTCGGCGTCGCGCAGCGCCGGCAGTTCGGCCGGCCAGAACCCGTTGAAGACATAGATGTCGGCCGGGCGTCCGGCGAGCGCGGTACGGGCCTCGCGGCCTTCCGATGTATGCGCGACATAGAAGGTGCGGCAGCCGGCATCGGCCAGGGCCGGCACCACTTCCATGGCGCCGAGACCATAGGCGTTGGCCTTGATCACCGCGCCGGCCTCGGCACCGGGCGCGAGATCGCGCACCTTGCGGTAATTCTGCTGGATGGTCGCCAGATCGATGATCAGGCGCGGAGCGGGTTCGGCGCGTGTGTCAGTCGGACTCGTCGTCATAGCGGGTCTCGAGATCGGTGAACTTCGTCAGCATGCCATCAAAGTGGAGCTTTGCCGATCCGATCGGGCCGTGACGCTGCTTGCCGATGATGACTTCAGCGACTTTCTCAATCCGGCGGAACTCTTCTTCCCAGGCGAGATATTCCGGCGTGTCTTCGCGCGGCTTCTCGCGTTCCTTGTAATAGGCTTCCCGGTAAACGAACAGCACGACGTCAGCATCCTGCTCGATCGAGCCCGATTCCCGCAGGTCGGACAGCTGCGGTTTCTTGTCGTCGCGGTTTTCCACCTGGCGCGACAGCTGCGAGAGGGCGATCACCGGGACGGCGAGTTCCTTGGCCAGCGCCTTGAGGTTCTGGGTGACCTCGGAAACCTCTTCCACCCGGCTGGCGCCGGCACGGGCGCGCGAGGATGTAACCAGCTGCAGATAGTCGACCACGATCAGGTCGAGGCCATGCGTGCGCTTGAGGCGCCGCGCCCGGGCGGCGAGGGCGGAAATCGGCAGGCCGCCGGTGTCGTCGATATAGAGCGGCAGGCCCTGGATCTCGAGCACGCCGTCGCGGATGTCCTCGTACTGGGCCGCATCGATCGTGCCCTGGCGGATCATGTAGCCGGGAATGCCGGTATGGTCGGCGATCAGACGCGTGGCGAGCTGTTCGGCCGACATTTCCAGCGAATAGAAGCCTACGACGCCACCATTGACGGTCTTGCGGGTGCCGTCGGGCTGTTCCTCGTACCGGTAGGCCTTGGCGATGTTGAACGCGATATTCGTCGCCAGCGAGGTCTTGCCCATCGAGGGGCGGCCGGCGAGGATGATCAGGTCCGACGGGTGCAGCCCGCCCAGCTTGCGGTCCAGTTCTTTCAGGCCCGAGGAGATACCGGCCAGACCGCCTTCGCGCTCATAGGCCGCCGAGGCGGTCTCCACCGATTCCGCCAGCGCCTGCTTGAAGCTGACAAAGCCGCGCGAGGCCGAGCCTTCCTCGGCCAGATTGTAGAGCTGCTGCTCGATGTCCTGGATCAGGGCGCGGGCCTGGACATCGGCATCGGCGCTGGCGGCATTTGCCAGATCGTGACCGATACGGATCAGTTCGCGGCGCAGTGCCAGCTCGTAGATGATCTTGGCGTACTCGACGGCCGCATTGCCCGTCACCGCGCCTTCCATCAGCACGGCGAGATAGGTCGTGCCGCCGATTTCGCGCAGCCCGTCATCGCGGTCGAACTGGGTTTTCAGAACCACGGCGTCGGCCAGCGAACCGCGGCCGATCAGATCGGCCGCCGTCTCGTAGATGCGGCCATGGACCGGGTCGTAGAAATGCGCCGGCTTCAGCCAGTCCGCGACCCGGTGATACATCTCGTTGTCATACAGAAGCGCACCCAGAAACGCCTGCTCCGCATCCAGGTTGTGCGGTGCCGTGTCGGCATCGGCAATCTCGGAGCCGTTCTCGACGAACGGCTGCAGCGCGGTGGTCATTCCGGTTGTCCCCTGTACCTCGCCCGCAGGCGAAGAGCGGATCAATACCGGTCCGGATCGCCCGTGACCACTGTCGAACACTGTCAGATGCAGCTGGTACGCCGGTTGGCGTTAACGATTGTTGATGGCTGTGGATAAAGTGCGGTGCGCCTTACCTGTCATGGAGTTGATGGCCAGGGCAGGAGAGTTTCAGGAGCGGGAAAACAAGGGGTTGGGCGGCCGGGTTATCCACAGTGCGACTGTCATGCGACGCGCCGGGGCCGGAAAGGCGTGGTCGTGCGGAAGATCAACACAATGCCGATCATCTGGATCACGGTCAGCCAGGCCCCGATCGCACCGCCGTCATAATAGGGCAGGAAGGTCGACAGCACCCAGGCTGTCTTCGCGGCAATGAAGTGCACAAGGATGGCGGCAAAGGCCCAGCGGGATCTGAATATCGCCAGCACGGTGGCCAGCGCCGCGCCGGCAAAGGCGATGATGATCGCCGTTTCCAGCGGCCATTCGATCACCGGCCGTACGTCCTCGAACGTCACATTGGGTTCCAGATCGACATATTCGTCGACCGAGAAAACGTAGAGACCGAGAATGAAATACCCCTGCGACAGGGCGAGCAGGAAACACAGGACGACGCCGAGCCAGCGTTCGACGAGACGGAAAACAGCCGGAAAACCCATTCGCGTCTACTCGGCACGGAAGCAGGTCCGGCCATCCCCCTACAGGTTCATAAGCTAGCGTGCATCTTCCGGATTGGCGAGGCACAAAGAAAAAGGGCGGCCCGGCGGGCCGCCCTTCGAAAACTCGGGAACCTGCAGGGCTTACTGCTCGGTTTCCCCGGTCTCGGCTTCGTCGCCGGCCGTTTCGGCTTCCGCAGCCTGCTGGGCAGCCAGTTCCTGGCCTTCCTCGCTGGCTTCGAACAGGGCCGCGGCCTGGGCTTCGGCGATGGCGCGATCTTCGTCGGCCTGGGCCGCGATCACGTCTTCACCGGCGGCCTGGCGCTCGGCTTCCTCTTCGGAACGGGCGACATTGATCGACACTGTCACGGAGACGTCGGCGTGCAGCTTGATGCGCACATCGTGGACGCCCAGCGTCTTGATCGGCGAGTTCAGCACGACCTGCGAACGGGCAACCGAAGTGCCGCTGGCCGACACGATGTCGGCGATATCGCGGGAGGTGACCGAACCGTAGAGCTGACCGCTCTCGCCGGCCTGGCGGATCATGATGAAGCTTTCGCCATCGATCGTTTCGCCAGCCGTGGCCGCTTCCGCAGCGCGTTCGGCGTTACGCTTTTCCAGCGCTTCGCGTTCGGCTTCGAAACGGGCCAGGTTGGCTTCGGTGGCGCGCAGCGCCTTTTCCTGCGGCAGCAGGAAGTTGCGGGCGAAGCCCGGACGCACGGAGACAACGTCACCCATGGCGCCAAGGTTTTCCACGCGTTCAAGGAGAACCAGTTTCATGTGTCAGTCCTCCCTCAATCGACCACGTACGGCAGCAGGGCCAGCTGGCGGGCGCGCTTGATGGCGCGGGCCAGTTCCCGCTGCTTCTTGGCCGAAACCGCGGTGATGCGGGACGGCACGATCTTGCCGCGCTCGGACATGTAGCGGAGCAGCAGCTTGGGGTCCTTGTAATCGATCTTCGGCGCGTTTTCGCCGGAGAACGGGCAGACCTTGCGGCGACGCATGAACGGACGGCGTGCCGGCAGGTTGGAAATGTTTCCGGAAGACATCTGTTAAGTCCTTTCTAGCTGCGCTCGCGACGGCCGCGACGATCGTCCTTCTTGGACAGGATCGCGGACGGCTCTTCGCTGTGGTCCTCGACACGGACCGTCATGTGACGGATCACGTCTTCGGACAGGCGCTGGATACGGTCCAGTTCGGCAACGACATCCGCCGGGGCGTCGATGTCGATCAGGCCGTAATGGCCCTTGCGGGACTTGTTGATGCGGTAGGCAAGGTTGCGCAGACCCCAGTATTCGGTCTTGCCGGTCTTGCCGCCCTTCTCTTCGATCAGGGCTTTGGTCTCTTCGATGAGAGATTCCATCTGCGCCGGGGAAATGTCCGGACGCGCAATGAAGATGTGCTCGTAAAGTGCCATGTCGGCTCCCTTCATAAGCGGTTGCGGCGCACACCATGCCGAAGGGTCGGGCAGGTCTGCGGCGGCTCCGAAATCCCTGACCCTGCACCATGCAGGATCGACCGGAAGAACGGACCGCAACCAGGCGAAGCGCGGGCCATACCCGAATTGAATGCACAGCGCAAGGCGCAAGCGCCCTTGCGCGCGGCCTCCCGCAGGAGGTATCGAGCGAACCCGGACAGATCGGCCATTTGAGAGTCGGGAAGGGAATACTCCATGAAATTTGCCTTTGTCTTCCCCGGTCAGGGCAGCCAGGCCGTCGGCATGGGCCAGGAACTCGCGGAGCGCT
This sequence comes from Maricaulis sp., assembly GCA_002707795.1. GTDB lineage: Bacteria > Pseudomonadota > Alphaproteobacteria > Caulobacterales > Maricaulaceae > Maricaulis > Maricaulis virginensis. Next base: position 17,578 of record PANX01000079.1, on the reverse strand, counting down.
TTGCCAGCGCGAAGGCGGTGCTGGACGAAGTCGATGCGGCGCTGGGCCAGGACCTGTCGGGCCTGATGGCCAATGGCCCCATCGAAGAGCTCACCCTCACCGAGAACGCCCAGCCGGCCCTGATGGCCGCCAGCCTGGCCGTGATGGCGGTGCTGAAAAGCGAGTTTGACGTGGACGTCAACGCCGCCGAATTCGTCGCCGGTCACAGTCTTGGCGAATATTCGGCCCTGGCGGCTGCAGGCGCGTTGTCCATCAGCGATGCCGCGAAACTGCTCAAGCTGCGCGGTCAGGCCATGCAGAAGGCTGTGCCGGTGGGCGAGGGCACGATGGCGGCGCTTCTCGGTGCCGACGAGGACCTCGCGGCCCAGGCTGTCGCCGCCGGCGCCCAGGCGGGTGTCTGCGCGATCGCCAATGACAATGCACCGGGCCAGATCGTGATCTCCGGATCCGTGGCGGCCATCGATGCCGCCATCGCCAGGGCCGGCGAGCTGGGCCTGAAAAAGGCGATGAAACTGCCGGTCTCCGCGCCCTTCCACTGCCCGATGATGCAGCCGGCCGCCGATGCGATGGCCGAAGCGCTCGCCGCAGCAACGATCAAGGCGCCCGTCGTGCCGGTGGTGGCCAATGTCACCGCGCGTCCGACCGACGATGTCGAGACGATCCGCCGTCAGCTGGTCGAACAGGTGACCGGCCGCGTGCGCTGGCGCGAAAGTGTGTTGTGGATGGTCGAGGAGGCGGGCGTCGCTACGCTGGCCGAGGCCGGTTCGGGCAAGGTGCTCTCCACCATGCTCAAGCGCACCACCAAGGACGCCGATGGCGTTGCCCTCAATTCCGCCGACGATCTGGAAGCCTTCGCGGCGGCTCTCAAGGAGAACGCATGATGTTCGATCTTACCGGCAAGACTGCCCTCGTGACCGGTGCCACCGGCGGTCTGGGCAATGCGATTGCCCGCAAGCTGCATGCCCAGGGCGCGACCGTTGCGCTGTCCGGCACGCGCGAAAACGTGCTGCAGGAGCTCGCCGGCGAGCTGGGCGAGCGCACCCATGTCCTGCCCTGCAACCTGTCCGACGCCGAAGCCGTCGACGCCCTGCCCAGGCAGGCCGCCGAGGCGATGGGCGCGCTGGACATCCTGGTTGCCAATGCGGGCATCACCAAGGACCAGCTCCTCATGCGCATGAAGGATGAGGACTGGGACACGGTGATGCGTATCAATCTGGAAAGCTATTTCCGCCTGTCCCGTGCCGCCCTGCGCGGCATGATGAAGGCGCGTTGGGGCCGCATCATCGGCATCACTTCCGTCGTCGGCGTCACCGGCAATCCGGGCCAGACCAATTACTGTGCTTCCAAGGCCGGCATGATCGGCTTTTCCAAGTCGCTGGCCCAGGAAGTCGCAGCGCGCGGCGTGACGGTGAACTGTGTCGCGCCGGGCTTCATCGCCTCGCCGATGACCGATGCGCTGACCGACGACCAGAAGGCGGCCATCCTGACGAAAATTCCTGCCGGCGATCTGGGCTCGGGCGACGACATTGCCGCCGCCGTGGTCTATCTCGCCAGTTCCGAAGCCCACTATGTCACCGGCCAGACCGTCCATGTGAATGGCGGTATGGCGATGATCTAGCGGCAATATCCGAGCCTGCGGACACGGTGTCACATTCTGGCGTCCCGTCATTATGTGTGCTACGTGCCCGCGCATCTTGGGGAGGGGCCTTGTAATTGGGCACTTCCCGTCTTCTCCTGCACCGCTATAGTCTCGCGGTGATTCATTATGAGGGTCTGAAATGTCTGACGTTCTCAAGCGCGTTAAGAAAATTGTTGTCGAACATCTCGATGTCGAGGCCGAAAAGGTCACCGAGAATGCGAGCTTCATCGACGACCTGGGCGCTGACAGCCTGGACAATGTCGAACTGGTGATGGCGTTCGAAGAAGAGTTCGACATCGAAATTCCGGATGATGCCGCCGAACACATCCAGACGGTCGGCGACGCCGTGAAGTTCATCTCCGAGAAGGTGGGCTAACGACCCCTTCATGCGTCGCGTCGTTGTCACAGGTATCGGGCTCGTCACGCCGCTGGGCTGCGGGCGGGAAGTCGTTTGGGAACGTCTTCTCGCCGGTCAGTCGGGGCTGGGTCCGATCGAACATTTCGAAACGGACGATCTGGCCTGCCGGATCGCCGGACTTGTTCCGCGCAGCGACGGACGCGGCGGCGGCCGTGAAGGCGATGCCGGGGTGTTCAATCCCGACGACGTCCTGAGCGCCCGCGACCGGCGCCGGGTCGACGATTTCATCCTCTACGGGATTGCCGCTGCCGACGAGGCAATTGCCGACAGCGGCTGGACCCCCGGGACGGAAGACGAAAAGCAGCGCACCGGCGTCATGATCGGGTCGGGGATCGGCGGTCTGGAGACCACCTACCAGGCCTCGATCGATCTGCACGAGAAGGGGCCGCGGCGCCTCTCTCCCTTCATCATTCCCGCCATGCTGATCAATCTGGTCTCCGGCCAGGTGTCGATCCGTCATGGCCTGAAAGGGCCGAACCACGCCGTGGTGACGGCCTGTTCGACCGGCGCCCATGCCATCGGCGATGCAGCCCGCCTGGTCGCGCGCGGCGATGCCGACGTGATGGTAGCCGGCGGTGCGGAAGCCGCCGTCTGCCGCCTGGGCATTGCCGGTTTTGTCGCCTGCAAGGCACTGTCCACCGGTTTCAACGACACGCCGGAAAAGGCCTCGCGCCCCTATGACACCGGCCGCGACGGCTTCGTCATGGGCGAGGGGGCCGGCATTGTCGTGCTGGAAGACTATGAGCACGCCAGGGCGCGCGGCGCGAAGATCTACGCCGAAGTGAAGGGCTATGGCCTGTCCGGCGATGCCTATCACATCACGGCGCCGGCCGAGGATGGGGATGGCGGTTTCCGCTCCATGTCCGCCGCGCTGAAGGATGCCGGGCTCGCGCCGGGCGATATCGACTATGTCAACGCGCACGGCACCTCGACGCCCCTGGGCGACGAGATCGAGCTGCGGGCCGTCGAACGCCTGTTCGGTGACAGCGCCGGCGGGCTGGTCATGTCATCGACCAAATCGGCGATCGGCCACCTTCTGGGCGCGGCCGGTGCGGTCGAATCGATCTTCTCGATCCTGGCGATCCGCGACGGGGTCTGTCCGCCCACGCTGAACCTGGACAATCCGTCGGTGCAGACCGCGATCAATCTGGCGCCCAAGGCTGCCGTGAAAAAGCCGGTCCGCGCCGCCCTGTCGAACTCTTTCGGATTCGGCGGGACCAACGCGTCCGTGGTATTCGTCGCCGCAGAGTGACGCCTGTCGGGGAAATGTGAATGAGCGAGACGCCTGCGCCGAAGTCCGGAAACGGGCTGGCGAAGTTCTTTACCGGATTGCTGGTGGTTCTCGTCGTGCTGGCGCTCGGTGCGCTGGGCGCGCTCTATGGCGGTTATAAATGGCTCGAGGCCGAGTTCGCCGAACCGGGCCCGGCCGCTGAAGAGACCGTTGTCCTCCTGCCGCGCGGCGCCGGGCTGATCCGCATCGCCCAGCAGCTGGAAGACGAGGGTGTGATCACCGATCGCCGCATCTTCCGCATTGCCGTCACCCTGGACGAGGGCGACCGGGCCTTGCGTGCGGGCGAGTATCGCATCCCCGCCGGTGCCTCCATGGCCCAGATCTACGAACTCCTGCGCTCCGGCCAGACCGTGCAGCACCCGGTGACCTTTGCCGAGGGGCTGACCAGCGCGATGATCGTGGCCGTGCTCAACGAGGTCGAGGTGCTGACCGGCGAGATTGCCGAGATACCGGCCGAAGGCACGCTGCTGCCCGAGACGTACCTGGTGACCCGGGGCACGTCGCGCCAGGACGTCATCGATCGCATGGCCGCTGCCCAGACAGCGCTGCTCGACGAGCTGTGGCCGGCCCGCGCGGAAAACCTGCCCTTCGATACGCGGGAGGAAGCCATCATCCTGGCCTCGGTCGTCGAGAAGGAGACGGGTATCGCGTCCGAACGGCCCGAAGTGGCCTCAGTCTTCGTCAACCGTCTGCGCCGGGGCATGCGGCTGGAGAGCGATCCGACCATCATCTACGGCATCTCGCGCGGCGAGCCGCTGGGCCGCGGCCTGCGCCGGTCGGAAATCGACAATACCGGAAACGCCTGGAACACCTATCAGATCGCCGGCCTGCCGCCGACGCCGATCGCCAATCCGGGGCGCGAATCCCTGGCCGCCGTGCTCAATCCGGCCGAGACCAGCGCGCTCTTCTTCGTCGCCGACGGCACGGGCGGTCATGTCTTTGCCGACACCTATGCCCAGCACCTGCGCAATGTCGCGCAGTGGCGCCGTATCGAGCGCGAGCGCCGCTCGAACGGGGGGCGGTGATGGGCGTGCTCTCGGGCATGACGGGGTTTGCCCGCTGCGAGGGCGTGACGGGCGACTGGCGCTGGACCTGGGAGGCGCGCAGCGTCAACGGCAAGGGGCTGGAGGCCCGTTTCCGTTTTCCGCCCGGCCATGACCGTCTGGAAGCCAAGGCGCGCGATCTTGCCAAGGCCCGCTTCACGCGCGGTAATGTGCAGGCGACCCTGACCCTCAAGCGCGACGCGTCCGGTTCCGGACTGGATATCGACACCGCCCGGATCGACGCCCTGCTGGCGGCGGCGGCGCCCTATGTCGAACGCGGCGTGATCGCCAGGCCGAGCTTCGAGGGGCTGGTGGCACTCGCCGGCACGCTGGGCGGCCCGCAGGACCAGGCCGCAGATCCGGCGCTGGACGCGGCCCTGCTGGACGGGCTCGCGGACGTGCTCGACGCGCTCCAGGCGGCCCGCCGCGATGAGGGGCGCACGCTCGAGACCGTGCTGAGCGGCCATATCGACACGATCGAACAGCTCACCCGCGAGGCCGCTGCGAGTGCGGCCGTGCGCATCGACACGATCCGCGACCGCCTGGCCACCAGGTTTGCCGAGCTGATCGAGGGCGATCTGCCGGAAGACCGGCTGGCCCAGGAAGCCGCCGCACTGGCCGTGAAGATGGATGTCCGCGAGGAGCTGGACCGGCTGGTGGCGCATATCGCCTCGGCGCGCGAGCTGCTGGCTGCCGGTTCGCCGACCGGCCGCAAGCTGGACTTCCTGTCGCAGGAGTTTAATCGCGAAGCGAACACTCTATGCTCCAAGTCTTCCGATTCTTCACTCACGCAGATCGGCCTGGCGATCAAGAACGCCGTCGATCAGTTCAGGGAGCAGGTACAGAATGTCGAGTGACGGCCATACCGGACCGATTTTCCGCGGCCGCCGCCGGGGTGTTCTTCTGGCACTGTCCAGCCCGTCCGGGGCGGGCAAGACGACGCTGTCCAAGCGCCTGATCAGCCAGAACCCCGATGTCATTCTGTCCGTGTCGGCGACGACCCGCGATCCGCGCCCGGGCGAGGTCGATGGCCAGGACTACCACTTCATGTCCGTCGACGCCTTCAAGGCGAAGGCGGCCGAGGGCGAGTTCTTTGAATGGGCCGAAGTGTTCGGCCGCTATTACGGCACGCCGAAAACACCGGTGATGGATGCCGTGGAAGAAGGCCGCGACGTGGTCTTCGACATCGACTGGCAGGGCGCCCGCGCGATCGCCGAACAGGCACCGGAAGACACGGTGCGTGTCTTCATCCTGCCGCCTTCGCTGGCGTTGCTGGAAGAGCGTCTGCGCAAGCGCGGCCAGGATACGCCGGAGATCATCAAGGGCCGCATGGACCGCGCCAAGGACGAGATCTCGCACTGGCACGAATACGACTACATCATCGTCAATGACGACTTCGCCCGCGCGCTGGAAAAGCTCAGCCTGATCCTGCACGCCGAACGTCTCAAGCGCACCCGCCATCCCTGGCTCGACGATTTCGTCGACGCGATCATGGATGAAGAATAGGCGATAGGGGCCTCAGCCCTTCGCGGCACGCCAGGCTTCGGCCAGCCGCCGGAACCCGGCCACATCCACCGTTTCTGCCCTTGCTCCCGGATCGATGCCGGCCGCGGTCAGCAGGTCTTCCGCGCTGGCGCCTGTCTGTCCGGCGGCCTGGGCGAGGCTGCGGCGCAACGTCTTGCGGCGCTGGCCGAAGGCGGAAGCGGTGACGATGCCCAGCGCCTCGACATCGGCGAAGCGTTTGTCGTCCGGCAGCGGATCCAGCACCACGACAGCGCTGTCCACCTTGGGCGGCGGGGTGAAGGCCCGGGCCGGCACTTTCAGCCCCATACGCACCTCACAGCGCGCCTGGGAGATCACGGCGAGGCGGCCATAGGCCTTCGTGCCCGGCGCCGCGACGACACGGTCGGCAACCTCGCGCTGGAACATCAGCACGGCGCGCGACCACCACACCGGCTCCGCTTCGAGCCATTTGATCAGCAACAGCGTGCCGACATTATAGGGCAGGTTGGACAGGATGATCCGATCGCCATCGCGCGGCAGGCTGGCATCCTCGTCGACCTTCAGCGCATCCGCCTCGATGATGTCGAGACGGCCGCCGCTGGCCGTACCGATCTCGCCCAGCGCGCCCAGGAAGCGGCTGTCCTTCTCGATCACGGTCAGGGTTTTCGCACCCGCGGCCAGGATGGCGCGGGTCAGCCCGCCCGGCCCGGGACCGATCTCGACGGCATGGGCCGCCGACATGTCGCCGGCCAGGCTGGCGATCTTGCCGGTCAGGTTGAGGTCGAGCAGGAAGTGCTGGCCGAACGCCTTGTTGGCGCCCAGGCCATGGGCAGCGATGACATCGCGCAGCGGGGGCAGGGCGTCGAGGCTCATCCGCGGTGCTCTGCAATCTCTGCGGCCTGGCGGATCGCCGCGATCAAGCTGTCGGGCCGCGCCACGCCCTGACCGGCAATCGCGAAGGCGGTGCCGTGATCCGGCGAGGTCCGCACGATCGGCAGGCCCAGCGCGATGTTCACCCCGCCATGGAAGTCCAGCGTTTTCACCGGGATCAGGCCCTGATCGTGATAGAGGCAGACGGCCGCGTCATACTGCGCCCGCGCCTCGGCATGGAACATCGTGTCGGGCGGCAGGGCGTCGGTGATGTCGATCCCTTCGGCGCGCAGGGCGGCCGCTGCGGGATTGACGATCTCGATCTCCTCGCGGCCCAGCGCCCCGCCTTCGCCTGCATGCGGATTGAGGCCCGCGAGGGCCAGCCGCGGCGCGGCAATCCCGAAATCGCGGATGAGGGCGTGATGGGTCAGGCGGGCAATCCCGGCGATCCGCTCGGCCGTCAGCGCCGCGAGGGCGTCGCGCAGGGAGAGGTGGATGGTCGCCAGAACCACGCGAAGTCCGCCGCCGGACAGCATCATGGCGGGGCCGCGCGGGCCCTCGACGGGAGCGTCGGCGGTCAGCTCGGCGAGATATTCGGTGTGACCGGGAAAGCTGAAGCCGGCGTCGTAGAGCACGGCCTTGGAGATGGGCGCGGTCACCAGGGCCGAGGCCTTGCCGTCGCGGCACAGGGCTACGCCGGTCTCGATTGCGGACGTGACCGCGCGCGCATGCGCTGCATCGGGCTGGCCGGGCGTGACCGGTGCGGAACAGGTGTGCGGCGTGGCGAGAACGGCGAGACGGTCGCCGGGAAGCTGTGCGTCCGGAGCGTCGATAACGGCCGGCCCCGGAAGGCCGAGCCGGGCGGCGGTGCTTGCGAAAACGCCAGGGTCTCCAAGGGCGAGCAGCGGAATGGATGTACCCAGCTCGGCCCGGGCCTTCAGGATGATCTCGGGGCCGATCCCGGCCGGATCACCCATCGAAACGACGATGGGTGAGCGCGGTGTCATCACTCGCGGATCTCGATGGTCGCGTCGCGGCGCAGATCGCGCAGCCAGCGGCGCGAGAGCAGCGACAATTGCTGGCCGCGCAGCTGCGACTCGACATCGTCGCGGCTGGGGACGCCGGGGCCGGTGATGGAGCGGTCGCAGACGATCAGCGCTGTCAGGCCGGCCGGCGTATCGAGCACGCCGGTGTTTTCGCCGGCATCGAGCGGTTCGAGCGCCAGACGGATCTCGTCGCGCATGGCGTCCGCACCGATGCTGCCGAGGGGCGTGTGGATGGCACCGTCGAAACGGTCGGCCACAGCCTGGCTGGCGTCACACTGCGGATTGTCGGACAAGGCCCGTTGCAGGCGGCTGCGCGTATCGTCCTGGGTGGCGCTTTGCGGGATCGTGATCTGTACGAGATCGTATTGCAGGGAGGTCGTGCCGTCGCGCACGGAGACCAGCGCAATGACCATGAAACCACCGGGAACCTGGACCGGATTGGACAGGGCACCACGGCCGCCGGACTGTTCGAACTGCCGGCGCATCTGCGGCATGATCGCAGCGACTTCAGGCTGCAGTTCGGACAGGGCAACCCAGCCGATCTCGCCACTGGCCGCGGCCGAGCTCGCATCGGAAAACTGCCGCGCCAGTTCCGGGAAGGACGCGCCCTGCTGCAGCTGGTTCATGACTGCGATCACGCGCTGCAGCGTGGCCTGCTCCTGACCGGGGCGGCGCACTTCGAAGAACATCTCGTAGATGTAGAATTGCGGCTGGGAGGCGCTGGCGACCAGACGGTCCAGTGCCAGCTCGATCTGCTGTTCGGAAATCCGGATACGCGAGCCGTAACGGCCATTGACCAGGATCTGCCACGCGATTTCCGCCTCGATCTGGCTGCGCAGGGTCGAGGCATCGATGCCCGAGCTTTCCAGATCCGCCAGGATCTCGTCGATGGTCGCATTGTTGCGGCTGGCGAGGTCGAGAAGGGCGTTGTTGATCTCCGCGTCCTCGATCTCGATTTCATATTCCCGGGCCGCCTGCATCTGCAGGTGCTCGTCGACCAGGCCGCGCAGGGCCTCGTCCTGAACCCGCGCCAGCGTCTGCTCGTCGATCTGTGACATGCGGGAGGTCGAGATGATCAGACGCATCCGGTTGCGCACATCGACCGTGGTGATCGGTTCGTCATTGACGAGCGCGGCTACGCCCTCCGTCGTCGACTGGGCGTGTGCACCACCGGCAAGCACCATGGCGGGCAATACCGTCAGGGCGGCAAACAGGGCGAAGACGAAGTTCTTGGCGGTCATAAGCAATCGCATTTCGGTTCGGCGCGGAACATTACTCAAACTCGGCAGGGGCGCAATCACGGGACACCGTTACTGTTCGGGATCCAGACTGCCAAGGGTGAAGAGGGTAATCCGGAACTGGATCGATTCCGATGGGCCCAGGCGCTGGATGCCCAGGTCCTCGCGCTGATAGACAATCTCGAACTGGGTACACTCGTCGCGATACATGAAGCCCGTCTCCTGGCGGCGCGACAGATCGCGGTCGATATCGCGGGTCACACGCGCCACCGCACTCCAGCGGTCGGTCATGCGGACCTGGACATCTGCACGCAGTTCACGTTGAGGCCCGCGTGTGGCAGCGTCGTCGCTCGTGTCCAGATATCCCACCATGGCATCGAACCAGTCACCATCGTAGCGGGTCTCGATCTGCAGCGTGTTGACGTCGTAATCTTCGGTGTCGAGGCGGGTCTGGATCTCGGCGGAGAACTGGGCGATGTCGATCTCGCCGGCAACGACATAGTCGGAACTCTCTTCGAACAGCCCGCTGGTCGCGCCGAAGGATGCGTCGCCCTCGAAGCGCTCGCTGCGGCCCACAAAAGCGCGGAAACGGCCCGTCTCGCCCCAGAAGGCCGTGGCGCGCAGGCCGTAATTGGCTCGTGTGCCTTCTTCCCAGATGTCATAGCCGGACGCCCGGACCGGCTCGAACAGCATGCTCTCGTCCAGATCGGTCGAGAGCGTGTCCTCATTGAGAATTCGGTCCCGCTCAGGGTCATCAGTCGCCGCGACCAGCGACAGGACTGGCTCTACGATCCAGTCCACCTGTTCGCCGGGGCGATAGAAGGGCCAGCTGAACTCCGTACCCACGAGGCCCAGTGCGCGCGAGAAACTGTCAGTATCCTCCTGACCGGCCGGCACCGCCAGGTCGGCGAGATTGTAATAGTCCACACGGCCCAGCGCGAAGGGCTCGACCACCACGCCGCCGGGCGCGATCCAGCGCGTCCGCCAGTCGGCCGTCGCGCTGGCGCGGGTATAGTCGGTACCGGCTTCGCGGGTCAGGTGCGCGGCATTGCCGTTCAGCGACAGGCGGCCCCAGCCATCGGGCGCATCGACGACCTGCGTCACATCGATCTGCGGCGCCAGGTTCGGCAGGGTGTCGTCGTCGACACTGGTGATCAGCGATTGATAGGTCGCGGCCAGAAACGAGCCGTAGCGGTGCCGGGTCCGGTTTTCCACAAAGAGCTGGCTGACCAGTTGCCGGTTCACCGCCTCGATCGGCTGGCCGAGATCCTTGGCGCGTTCGGAAAAATCATAGCGGCGCAGGTGAAGATCGTCGGAGGCACGCTGGATGCCGAAACCCCAGCGCCAGTCCTCGTTGATCTCGAAACGGCCGCCGCCGAACACATGCCAGCGCCACTCCTCTTCGCCGAAGCGTTCGCCGTCACTGTCGATTTCCGCTTCACGCGTCACGCTGGCTTCGAACTCGGTAAAGCCCGACCAGAAGCGCTTGCGATACTCGGTGTAGAGCAGCGGGTTCACATTCGTCATCACGCGCGGGGCGATGACGATGTCCTGCGACGGGGACAGCGACCAGTAATAGGGCTGCTGGTAGACGAAGCCGAGGCGCGAAGAGACGCCGATCTTCGGGAAAAGGAAGCCCGAGCGCCGCTCCGACGACGGATCCGCATGGGCAAAGACCGGGGCGTAGAGCACCGGCACGCCCAGAATTTCCAGCCGCGCATCGCGGTAGTAGATCATCTGCTCTTCGGCATTCTGGTGCACCTCGCGGGCCCGCAGGCGCCAGGTCGGATTGCCTTCGCCGTTCTCGCACAGCTCGCACGCCGTGTAGTAGGCGTCGCGCAGCGTCATCGAGGCATTCTCGTCGCGGATCGCCGAGGCGGCCGCCACGCGGCCATTGCGCTCCAGCCTGGATGCAAAGCTCAGCGCGATACCCGAGGACAGGGCCGAATCGAGCTCGACCTCGTCGGCATATTGCGGGTAGGGGCCCTGGCCGATGATCACGACATGACCGCGGGCGATCACGCGATTGCTTTGCGGATGATATTCCAGCTCGTCCGCCATCAGCGTGCGGTCCTGCTGGCGCACGCGCACATTGCCGCGCGCGACGTAGCCGCCCTCGGCGAGATCGTCGATCCGGTCGGCTTCCAGGTAGATGGGCGGGTCCGACGGTTCCGGCGTCTGCGCCAGCGCCTGGGCAGGAGCTGCCATCGCCAGCGCCGTCGTGCTCAACAAAACTGCCGCGAGGCGGCGAACCTGTGACGCCATGCGCGTCATCCCCTTGATCTGTCCCGAACCCCGGCCGAACGGATCGAACCTGACTAGCCGAACCCGCCGCCCGCGTCCATGCCGTCAGCCGTCTTCGGTCGACGCGATATAGGTCAGCGCCATCAGCGCGGTGATCGCCGGTGCGGCCCAGGCGGCCGTCAGCGGTGGCAGGGCGCCCGTCGCCCCGAAGGAGCTGAGGACTTCCTGGAAGAAGAACATCACGAAACCGGCCAGCCCGCCGACCAGCGCAAAGGCGGCCGCGCCGCCCAGCCGGTGCAGGCGCAGGGTCGCGGCGGCGGCGATCAGCGTTGCCGCCAGCAGCGTCAGGGGCAGGGCCAGCAGGCCGTGCCAGCGCAGCTCGTAGCGTGCGGTCGCCAGACCGGCATCGCGGGCGGTGGCGATCAGGCCCGGAAGATCCCAGAAGGACACGCCCTGCGGCGAGCGTGCCCGCTCGAACAGGGCCTGGCGGTTGATCTGGGTCGGCAGGGTGATCATGCCGAGTTCAAGCGCGCTTTCATTGGGAATGCGCTCGATGGCGTCGGTGACTTCCCAGAACCCGTCCATCAATTGCGCCGTGGCGCCGTCGATGCGGCGTTCCAGGCTGGGCACGCCCTCATCGCTCAGAGAGAAGTGATAGAAGGTCGGATGCCGCACTTCCTGGCGGTTCTCTTCCAGCGCCATGGCGGAGATCACCGTGAAGCCGTCGGCCGTGGTCTCGCGCAGCCAGACCGGCTCTTCCACGCCCGGCGTCTGGCGCACATTCATCAGCGCGTCGCGGCGGCGCTGGAATTCGGCATTGCCGGCGGCGGCCAGCGGGTTGAGCGCCGTGGCGCCGATCACCCCGGCAAAGACGGCAAACACCATCGGCGCCGTCAGGATCCGCCAGGCCGACATGCCCGAGGCGCGCATCACGATCAGTTCGGAGCGGCGGTTGAGGCGGAAGAGCGAGGTCAGGATGCCGAACAGGAAGATGAAGGGCAGGGTGGTTTCCAGCAGCAGCGGCGTCTTCAGCAGGGTCAGGCCGAGAAGGTCGAGCGTCGACACATCGACCCGCGTGCCGATGGCGCGCGACTGTTCGACGAAATCGACCAGCACGATCACCGTGGTGATGGTCAGCAGCGCCAGGCCCAGCCCGCTCAGCGTCTGGGTCAGCATGTAGCGATTGAGACGGCCGCCGGTCATGCCACCACCTCCTGACGCGTCAGCGGGGCGGCTTCGGCCGGCGGATTCTTGGGCCGGCGGCGGGCGGGCCAGTAGATCACGGCCAGCGCACCGGCAATGCCCGCCAGCGGAATGATGTACTGCATGGCATTCATGGCGCTGTCGTCGGCGCTGGCCGACTGCACGCCGAAGCCGACCAGGCGCATCGTCATGCCGGCCGCCACGGCGATCATCACGCGGCGCGAATGGCCCATGCGCGAATGATCGCCGGCCAGGAAGGCGGCCGCGGCGATCAGCGCGAAGGCGATATTGTAGAGCGGCGCGGAGAGGCGGTAATGCGCTTCCGCCCAGGCCCGTTCGGGACCGCCGGTACGGGCGATCGTGCCGGCATCGGGCCAGATCAGCTCGTGCAGGAAGCGGTCGCTTTCCTTGAAGAACATGGCGTCGACCGGGCCGATGAACTCGCCCAGATCGAACTCGGTGCGGTCGAAGGAGCCGTAGAACAGCTCGCCGGCCTCGTCGATCTGCTGGCGATTGCCGTCGATCAGCACCATCACCGAGCGGTCGTCGGTGCGCACCACGACGCCTTCGCGCGCGGTCAGCGTGGACTGTTCCTCGCCGCGCGTATCGTCGATCAGGATGTCCTGCATGCGGCCGGACCGGTCGCGGTCGCGGGCATAGATGGTCACGCCGTCGCCCAGCTGGGTGAAGGCGCCGGGCGTGATCAGGCTGGCGGCGACGTCCGAGCGCAGCTCGTGCAGCGAGCGGCGCATCTCGCGATAGGAAACCGGCTGGACGAAGAGGTTGATGGCGAGGTTGGCGATCATCACATAGACCGCCAGGCGCAGCACCGGCGTGATCATGCCGAACCGGCCGAGACCCGAGGCCTGCGTCACCACCAGCTCGCTGTCGCCGGACAGCCGGCTCAGCGTCGACAGCACGGCGACGAACAGTGCGAGCGGTACCAGGAGGGCGGTCAGATGCGGCAGCGCCAGCAGCGTGATCTTGATGAAGGTCAGTGCAGTTTCCGAATAGCCGGAGACCAGATCGACATTCGACAGCGACTGCGTCAGCAGTGCCAGTGCAGCGAAGGCCCCGACCGCGGTCAGGAAGGGCCAGAGCAATTGCTTGAAGAAATACCGCTGAACGAGAATCATGATCCGGCTTGTGCTGCGCGATCCGCCTTCTATCTCACGTCGTGATCGGATACCACTTCCGCGACATATGTTTTTGCGCCCGGCTGACATGTCCGGGCCTTCGCCACACCGGAGAGGGAAGCCATGAAAATCGAATTCGCCGCTGCCGCCAGCACGTCCGGAGCGATCGCCGTGCCGGTCTATGAGGGTGCGAGCCTGTCGGCTGCAGCCGAGACGCTGGACGGGGCGACTTCGGGCGCCGTGAAGCGGGCCGTGGCGGCTTCGCGCTTCTCCGGCAAGCCGGGCCAGACGCTTGAAATCGTGGCGCCGTCGGGTGTCGAGAACAGCCGCATCGTGCTGTTCGGCCTGGGCGAGAAGGACAAGCGCTCGGCCTCGACGCTGGAAAAGGCCGGTGCGGCCGTCACCAAGCTGCTGCTGACCAGCGGCGAGACCGATGTCGCCGTCGCGCTCAATGGCGAGACCGATGCGGAAGGCGCGGCCCGCGCTGCGCTCGGTGCCCGTCTGGCGGCCTATCGCTACGACCAGTTCCGCACCAAGCTGAAGGACGACCAGAAGCCCTCGCTGGAAACCGTCTCCATCGTCGTCGACGACACGTCTGCCGCCGACAAGGAATGGGCGAGCTGGGGCGCTGTGGCCGACGGGGTCGACCTGGCGCGCGACGTCACCAATTTGCCGCCGAACGTGCTGAACCCGGAAACCTACGCCAAGAAGATCGAGGGCTTGGCCGAGTTCGGCCTGGAGATCGAAATCCTCGACGAGGTCCACATGACCGAGCTGGGCATGGGCGCGCTTCTGGGTGTCGGCCAGGGTTCGGAATTCGAGAGCAAGATCGCCATCATGAAGTGGAATGGCGGCAAGGAGGGCGATGCACCGCTGCTCTTCGTCGGCAAGGGCCTGACCTTCGACAGTGGCGGTATCTCGCTGAAGCCGGGTGCCGGCATGGACGAGATGCGCGGCGATATGGGCGGTTCGGCCGCCGTGGTCGGCCTGATGCGCGCCCTCGCCGGCCGCAAGGCCAACGTCAATGCCATCGGCATTGTCGGCCTGGTCGAGAACATGCCCGACGGCAATGCCCAGCGCCCGGGCGACATCGTCACCTCCATGTCCGGCCAGACGATCGAGATCCTCAATACCGACGCGGAAGGCCGTCTCGTGCTGGCCGATGTGCTCTGGTACTCCCAGGACCGGTTCAAGCCGAAGCTGATCATCGACCTTGCGACCCTGACCGGCGCCATGCTGATCGCGCTGGGCAATACCCGCGCCGGCATTTTCACCAATTCCGACGAGATCGCCGATCACCTGTTCAAGGCGGGCAATGACAGCGACGAGCCGGTGTGGCGGATGCCGCTGGGTCCGGATTATGAAAAGCACATCGAGACCAAGAATGCCGATATCAGGAATGTCGGCGAGGGGCGCCTGGCCGGCTCGATCTCGGCCGCGGAATTCCTCAAATGCTTCGTCAATGACCGTCCGTGGTGCCATATCGACATCGCCGGCACGGCGATGGGCGGCATGAGTCCGAAGGACGATCCGCGCCAGCCGAGCTGGGGCACCGGCTGGGGCGTGCGCATTCTCGACCGCTTCGTGCGCGACAATCACGAGGGCTGAGGGCCCGGATTTCATGTCATCCCGGATGGATGCCGGGCCTTGTGCCGGGNGGAAGTCCGGGACCTATACGCCCGCACTTTGACCAGCTGACGCCGGCAGCGGAGCCACGCTTTCCCACGTCCGGCGGTTATGGGTCCCGGCCCTGCGGCCCGCCTGTGCGGGCCAGAAGCTTGCGCCCGCGTAGGCGGGGGGCCGGGATGACACCGGCATTGTTATACTGTCCACTGGACCCGGGTTCAGATGCAGGAGAGGGCGATGAGCGGCGAACTCTGGTTCTACCATCTGGAACGTTCCGCCCTGGAAGACGTTCTTCCCGAACTGCTGGAAAAGACCCTGGCGCGGGGCTGGCGGGCGCTGGTGCGTTCGCCGGACGCGCGGCGTCTGGAAGCCCTGGACCAGTGGCTGTGGAGCTGGCGCGACGACAGTTTCACGCCGCACGGCCAGGCGGGGGCGGGGCAGGAGGCGCGACAGCCCATCCTGCTGGCCGGGGACGAAGCCAATCCCAACGGCGCCCAGTGCCTTTTCCTGCTCGACGGCGCCGAACCGGAAAATCCGGACGGGTTCGAACGCATGATTGTCATGTTCGACGGGCATGACGAGGCCTCGGTCCAGGATGCCCGCGCACTCTGGAAGAAGGCGGCCGCCGACGGACGCACCGTGTCCTACTGGCGCCAGTCGCCCGAGGGCAGATGGGAGAAGAAGGCATGAAACATATCGTCCTCGCCGCGCTCGCTGCCCTGGCCGTTACCGCCTGTTCCAGCGGGGGCAGCGGGATGGGGCCGTCCGGCCCGGCCCTGCCGCCGCCGGATATGGATGGGGACATGGACGGCGATATCGCCGCGCCGGACACCAGCCCCTGCGGGGCCACGCAGATGGGCTATCTCGTCGGCCAGCAGGTCGGGGAGGTCGATCTGGACAGCCTTTCGGGCCATATCCGGCTGATCTATCCCGATACCGCCGTGACCGAAGACTACCGCCCGGCGCGGCTCAACCTTGACCTGGCCGAATCGGGCGTCATTCTACGGCCCTGGTGTGGCTGACCCGGTCGAGTAGCGTGCGATGAAAACCCGTCTTTCCCTGCTGATTGCCTGTTTCCTGGCGGGCTGTGCCCTGACAACGCGCGGCGGTGAAACACCGGCCCCCGCACCCTATCCCGAGATCGCCGGCAACCCGTCCGCAGACGCTGGCAATGCCGCGCCGGCCCTGCCGCCGCTGGAAGATGCCGGCGATGTCGACGCCAATCCCGTGCGTCCGCCGATCACCGGCGATTGCGGCATGGAAGACCTGCAGCACTTCGTCGGCGAACCGCGGGTCAATGTCCCGCGCAATGCCATGCCGGAAAACTACCGCGTCGTCGGCCCGGACACGCCGGTGACGATGGACTACCGCCCCGACCGGCTGACCATCCGCGTCAACGAGAACGACATCGTCGAAAGCATGGCCTGCGGCTGATCCCAATCGTTCAGGATATACCGCAGGGCCGTCTGCGGATTTCAGGCGGCCGTGTCGAAAGGCACGATATCGCGCTGGATCGTGTCACCGGCCTCGACCTGTGCCGTGGACAGATCGCGCAGGGCCTGCAGATTCATCCAGTATTGCGGCGTGGTGCCGAAAAAGCGGGCCAGCCGCAGAGCCATGTCTGCATCGCAGCGCGCGCCTTCCAGCAACCGCTGCAGGCGGGACCGGCCGACATGCAGCCGTTTGGCGAGGGTCGGGGCCTTGAGGCCCATCTCCGACATGAAGTCCTGCAGATGTTCGCCGACGGACGAGGTCTGGCGGGTGAATACGGTCTGCTTCATCTCGAGCCCTCCATATTGGCCGCTGAGCCGGTAACCGGTGCATCGTCAAGCGGAATGTATCGATGATCGGTACATCCGCGTCCACCCATGCGGGAAGGACGCCGGCCTCGCGGCCTCCGGCTCTTACGGATGAAACAGGTGGTGCACCCGAGTGGCCTGCCAGTTGGCGATGGGCAGGGTGAGGGCGGCGAGTTCGTGGGCGATGTCGCGGGCGGTTTCCAGCGCATCGTCGCGCGTGATCTCGACATCGTCGAATTCCGGCGGCTCATGGCTGTCCGGATCGGCCGGGGCCAGCGCATCGACATGCATCACTTCGGGCGCATGGGTGGGCACTTCCTGACGGAAATCGCCGCCGCGCGGATGCGTGCGGGCGCGCATCCTGCGCACCTGGGCCAGCGAGATCGGGGCCGCAACCGGCGGATCGATCTTCATGCCGCACCGCCCGCCCGGCACACGCCGCCCCGTCCGCTCACGCGGACCGGTTCAACGTTCACAGGGCTCGACAGGCAGTCGGCAGGCATGTCTCCAGGCACCTCGGCT
>PANX01000078.1 GCA_002707795.1 Maricaulis sp. | reverse complement strand
GTCCGCCGTGCATCCCGCACCCCCTCTCATATCTCCAGAGCGCAAGCTCGTGGAGGGTTTTGTGCTGACACGCCTTTCCTCCCCATTCCATGGGGAGGTGGATCGCCGCAAGGCGGCGAGACGGAGGGGCGCCGCGTCAGCGGCGGTGTGTTTGAGACAGGCTCCACAGCCCACCGGCGCTTCGCGCCAGCCCCTTCGACCCGCGGCTAACGCCGCGGCCCACTTCCCCACGATGTGGGGAAGAAAGAGAGTGTGGCGCTTTCCCCGGACTTGTTCTGGGGCCCAGCGGCGTTTCAGAAAGAGGCTCAGCCGGGCCTCGGCACGGGGGCCGGGGAAGTGGGGCGGGAATAAGGGGAGAAAACCGCGGCTCAATCGTGCAGGCCCTCGGCCCGCCGGGAAGATCAGGCGCGTTCCGCTTCCACCGTACCGTCCGGACGCACACCCGCCTTTTCCAGTTCGCCATCGAGGCGGCCCGTCAGGAAGAGGCCGAACATGCGATAGTCGCTGATCAGCGACCAGAGCGGATAGGTAAAGGTCGCCGGCTTGTTGCGCTCGACGAAGGCGTGGCTCACCCAGGCGAAGAAATAGCCTGCGACCGGAACGGCCAGCAGGCCCCACCAGGTCTGCGTCGCCAGCGCCGCGATCAGCACCAGGATCGCCAGGGTGGACCCGACATAATGCCAGTTGCGCGTCGCCGGACGGGCATGCTCGCGCAGGTAATAGGGCCAGAAAGAGCTGAAAGTCGTGTGTTCGCGCATCGTCACCTCCCCGTATCGAACTGCCGTGTCGAACTCCCGTATCGGCAGGCCGAATCACTAGCACGGCCGGCCCCGGAACCGGAAACCGCAAAAAACATGGCTAACGAAAAATCTTCAAAAAGCCGCTCATTTCCATGAATCCATTAGGGAACCGGCAAGGACGGTGAACCATTTTCCCAATTTTCCCGACCCCGTTAACTCCGCCTTAAGGGTTCTCAACCAAATCTGTACGTGTCTTCCCGTGAAGACACCCCACCATCCACCCAATGCCTTTTCGGGAGCCTTCGCGGCTCCCGATTTTTTTTGCAGGAAACCGGCAGGTCTTGAGCAGCAGGGTGCTTGCGCCCTGAACAGAAGCTCTGATAAAAGCCGGTCCTCGCTTGAGAGAACGGTATTCCCCGGTAGCTCAGTTGGTAGAGCAGGTGACTGTTAATCACCGGGTCGGCGGTTCGAGCCCGTCCCGGGGAGCCATTCTTCTCCTGATAGCGAATTTCCCTACGAGTGCAGGCCGATCCCTGACCGTTTTTCCCGCGCCCGAGCGTTCCGATTCCGCACAGCCAGACCCGTCTGCATCGCCGTTTCTTCCGGCATGAAACTCGCATGACGAGTCCCTGCCGGACGCGAGACTTCCTGCACCGGCACACGAGGGATGAGCGATGCGCGAGACATTCCAGCTGGTCGAGGCCGACGCACTGAGCGAGAGGGATTGGCAGTCCCTTGCCCGCCTGCGCGCTGCCTGCCCCGGCTGTCACAGCCCCTTCCTCGATCCTGCTTTTGCCCGCGCCGTTGCGCAGGTTCGCCCCGACACTTTCATCGGCCTTGCCTTCGAGGACGAGACGCTGGTCGCCGCCTGGCCGCTGCATGTGGCCCGCGATGGCTGGACGCGGCCCGCCGGTGCGCCCTTTGCCGACTGGAACGGACCTCTTGTCGCGCCGGGCAGCACGCTGACCCCGGCCCGCATGATCGATGCGCTGGGCCTGGCCGGTCACACGGCCTCGAACATGACCTGCCGCCCCGGCGGTCCGGCCCTGCATGAGGAAACAACCCGCTCGCTGGTCACCGACCTCAGCGCCGGAGGTCAGGCCACGCTCGACGCGCTCACCCGCCGTCACCCGCGCCATTTCAAGAAACTGCGCCGCCTCGGCCGCAAGCTCGCCGCCGATCATGGACCGGTCACCCTGACCCGCGCCGGGCCGGACAGCGAGGCGCTGGGCCGGCTGCTCGACCTCAAGCGCGCCCAGCTGGTGCGCTCGGGCCTGCACGACGTGCTCTCCCCGGCCTGGGTACGGGCCCTGCTGGAAAGCCTGCACCAGCCGCGCGCCGGCAGCGATTTCGGCGCGGAGCTTTTTGTGCTGGAAGCGGGCGGCGCGTTCGTCGCGGCCGAGTTCAACCTGCGCTCCGGCCCGGTCATGCATGGCTGGCTGGCCGGGTATGAGCCCCGCTTTGCCGCCTATTCGCCCGGCCATCTTCTGGTGATGCATCTTCTGCCCGAGATCGCCGCGCGCGGCGTCGAGGAATATGACGCCGGCACGGCCGAGCACGGCTACAAGGACTATTTCGCCAATGGCGAGCGCACCGGTGTGTCGGCGACCCTGTTCGCGGAAAGCCGCCGCACCGCCTTCCGGCCCGTCCGCGATACCTTGCACCGGCTGGAACATGCCGGTCCGGGCGTGCTGGCCCGCCTGATCGGCCGCACCCGCCGCCGGCTCGACCAGATCTGTGCCGCGGAAACCAGCTTGCGCGGCCGCACCCGCGGCACGCTCAGCGCCCTGCGGCGCTTCTTCCCGGCGGGTTAGGCGCTCACCCGCCGCATCAGCCGCGGTGGCGTGCGGTAGGCGAAGAAGTAGTCGGCATCGCCGGGGCGCGGCGTCCAGGCCTGGCGCATGGCGTCGTCGCGGAACTGGACATGGCAGGGGTCGTAGTCGAGCCGGCGGGTCAGGCACCAGCCCCCGGCCCTGGTGACGGCCCCGGGAACCGCCCGGGGGAAATGCAGCCGCACCTTGGCCACACCGGCCCGCCGCGCGCACGCCAGGATATGCCGCAGAACCGCGATCTGGACGGCAATGCCGTCCTCATCGTCCACGCCCAGCCAGTCGACGATCTCGACATGCTCCAGCCCGTCGGCCGAAGGCTTGGTCAGCAGCGTCCCGGCCAGCAGCGCCGGCACACCGTCGATGCGCGCGAGGAGATAGTCGAACCCGCCGGCCCGGTCGGGGTCGCCGCGGCGATAATCCAGCCGTTCACGGTCGAAAACCCGCACCGCCTCACCCGAAGCGGCCAGCCGTTCTGTCAGGCGGGCGAGATCGACATCGTCAGCCCGGTCCAGCGGCTCCACCGTCACACGCGGCGCCGGCCGGTCGGCGGTATCCAGGCCCAGCGCGAACACCCGGCTGAAGCGCTCGCGATCCCGCGGCAGCCGGTGCAGCGCCTTCTGCAGCCGGGTCAGCGCGATACGCAGCGGCGCTGTCGGCCATTCCAGCCACACCCGCCCCGCCTCGCCCAGCCAGGGCGCAGCGCCGATGCGCGGCAGGATGCGGGCCGACAGGCCGTTATTGTTGAGGGTGGAATAGACGTCGACGCCGGTCTGGCGCAGGCCGTGACGCGCCAGGGTGATCCCGGCCTGGCGCCCTGCGGAGAGGTCGGTCACCAGCGTGTGGCCGATGGCAGCGCGCAGCGTGCGCTCGCCGATCCGGTAGCGCGAGGCGAAATTGCCGATCAGGCCCACCACAACGCCGTCGCGCTCGCACACCCAGCCGGACGGGATGCCGTCCTGGTCGGGATTTTCGAACAGCACCCAGTGCCAGCCCGCCTCCGAGCGCTCGGGAAAGCCGCAATCGCGCACGATGCGGGTGATCGCCGGAATATCGTCCGGTGTGACCGGACGGATCTCGCCGCGTGCCATGGCCCTCCCCTCCGGTCCGCGCACTCATGCTCCGGACACTGCCGTCCGGTTGCTGATGACCAGAATGCCCCCCGAAAGTGAGCAAGCGCTTAAGCGGGTGCTATTCGGCCAGACGCTTGTCCAGCGCCCGGGCCGCCTCGAAGAAGCGCCGGCGCAGATCGGCCGCATGCGGATTGTGCCGCTCGATCGCCCGGAACAGCGCGTCACTGTCCTGCGAGACGAGCCGGGCCGCCTCCGCCAGAAGCTCGAAGGAGCGCGTCGTATAGGGCGCGGGCGGCAGGTCGAGATCGGTGATCACCTTGGAGACCAGATGGGTCAGTGCCTGCACGCTGGCCATGGTGCGGTCGTGCGTGTCGGCGTCGGACAGATGCACGTCCAGCGCCAGGCGCTCGCGCAGGAAGCTGGCCGCACACTCCGGGTCCACGCCCGGTTCCGGGCACAGCACGATCGACTGGCCGGCCACGCCCTGCGCCGCACTCTGCGGCCCGAAGAGCGGGTGGGTGCCCAGGATGCGTGTGCCCGCCGGCAGGGTCTCGCGCAGGATGCGCATCGGCTCCAGCTTCACCGAGGCCACATCGATCACCAGCGCGCCCGGCTGGATATGCGGTGCGATGGCGGCGGCCACCTCGCCCAGCGCCTGCACCGGCACGGCCAGGATGACGACCGGCTGTGCTGCCGCTTCGGCCAGCGTGGCGGCCTGCACGCCGTCCGGCATGGGGGCATGCGGGTCATGTCCGGTCAGATCGGCATGGGGCGCCAGATGCTGCGCGGCCAGCTGTCCGAACGCGCCCAGACCGATGAGGCCGATGGCGGGACGCCCGTCAGGCATGGTTTCCGGGGTACTCGCCATGGCGACTCCGTGGGACCGTTCAAAGCGTGATCCGGTGAAGGGGAAACCGGCTCACCTGATCACGCCACCGCTCGGGATTCTGTTCCAGGGGCCGATTATGCACGCCGGCGCAGGCGTGTGAACGCGGCAGCGCTGCGCGATCCCGGACGGGAGAAATGCTTGGCCCCGGCCACGCACAGCACGATCCCGGCCGCTGTGGCGATCATCGCACCGCTGATCTGCTCGTGCAGCAGCAGGGCCGCCAGCATGAGCCCGAAGAAGGGCATCAGCAATTGCAGCTGGCTGACCGCCGCGATACCGCCCTGGGCCAGGCCGCGATACCAGAAGATGAAGCCGATCAGCATTGAGAAGACCGACACATAGCCCACGCTCAGCCAGACCGGCAGGGCGATGCCGTCAAAACTCGCCGGCGCGGTGAACAGCGAGATGGCCAGCATCGCCGGCAGGGCCAGCACCAGCGCCCAGGAAATCACCTGCCAGCCGCCCAGATGCCGCGACAGCCGCGCGCCCTCGGCATAGGCCATGCCGCACAGGATCAGTCCCGCCATCATCATGCCGTCGGCGATCAGGTCGGAACTGCCGCCGCGGCCGAGGGCAAAGCCGGCGACCAGCGCCGCACCGAGGCCCGAGAAAATCCAGAAGACCGGATGCGGACGCTCACCGGCCCGCAGGAAACCGAAGATCGCCGTGATCAGCGGCAGGAGGCCGAGAAAGACCAGCGAGCGGGCGGCATCGACCCGTTCCAGCGCCAGGGCCGAGAGCAGCGGAAAGCCGATCACCACGCCCGCCGCCGTCGCGGCCAGCGGCAGCAGATCGCCCCGCGCCGGCCGGCGCTCGCGCAGCACCACGAGCAGCAGGAGGCCCAGCACGCCGGCGATGCTGCCGCGCATCGCGGTCAGGAAGAGCGGGTCGAAGCCCGATACCGCGATCCGGGTCGCCGGCATGGATCCGCTGAAGATCAGCATTCCGGCAAATCCGCTTGCCCAGCCCCGATACGCTTCACGCATGACGATCTCCTGTCTGTAACCGCGCCATGAGAGCGGCGGCAGACTGGAAAGGCGAGAGACACTCCGATACAATTTGGCAAAACCGTACTGGTACAAAGAGCAATACAGATGGCCGATGGCAGCCCCCTCTCCCACGCCGCAGACACCTCCCTCGTCGGCAAGGTCATGGCGACGATCGAAAGCCGGATCGCTTCGCGCAGCCTGACGCCCGGCGCCCGCCTGCCCTCGATCCGCGCGCTGGCGGAAACGCTCGGCGTGTCCAAGTCCACCGTCGTGACGGCCTATGACCGGCTCGCCGCGGAAGGCACGATCCAGTCGCGCCCGGGCTCCGGCTTCTATGTCGCGGCCCCGCTCGCCCCGCTCGCCGTTGCCGATCTCGGTCCCAGGCTGGACCGCGCGGTCGACCCGTTCTGGATTTCCCGCCAGGCGCTGGAAGCCGGTCCGGAAATGCGCATGCCCGGATGTGGCTGGCTGCCCGACAGCTGGATGCCGCACGCGGATATCCGCCGGGCGCTGCGTTCGCTGGCGCGGGCCGATACCGGCACGCTGGTCGAATACGGCTCGCCGCGCGGCCTGCCCGCCCTGCGCCAGATCGTGGCCCGCCGCCTGGCCGAGCGCGGGATCGAGACCTCGCCGGACCATGTCGTGCTGACCGATTCCGGCACCCAGGCGATCGATCTCGTCTGCCGCTTCCTGGTCGAGCCGGGCGATACCGTGCTGCTGGACGATCCGAGTTATTTCAACTTCCAGACCCTGTTGCGCTCGCACCGGGTGAAGATTGTCGGCGTGCCCTACACACCGGCCGGACCGGACGTGAAAGCGTTCGCCGAGATCCTCGATCGCGAGAAGCCGCGCCTCTACATCACCAATTCCGGCCTGCACAATCCGACCGGCGTGACCCTGTCACCGACAGTCGTGCACCAGGTGCTCAAACTGGCCGAACGCGCCGGGCTGACCATTCTGGAAGACGATGTCTATGCCGATCTGGAAGTGAACCCCGGTCCGCGCCTGGCGACCTATGACGGGCTGGAAAACGTCATCCATCTGGGCAGTTTCTCCAAGACGCTCACCGCCGCCGGCCGCTGCGGCTTCATCGCGGCGCGGCCGGACTGGGTCGAGGCGCTGGTCGACCTGCGCATCTCCACCACATTCGGCGGCGGGCGGATGACGTCGGAAATCGTGCTTCACCTGTTGCGCAGCGCCGCCTATCGCAGGCATGTCGAGGGGGTGCGCACGCGCCTGGCTGAAGCCATGGCGCGCACTGCCGACCGGCTCGCCCGGATCGGCATCGATCCCTGGGTGCGCCCGGCCGCCGGCATGTTCCTGTGGTGCCGCCTGCCCGGCGATACCGACGCTGCCGATCTGGCCCGTTTCGCCCTGAAACACCAGGTCGTCCTGGCCCCCGGCAACACGTTCAGCCCGTCACAAACGGCCCGCAACTTCCTGCGCTTCAATGTCGCCCAGTGCGACGATCCGCACATCTATGACGTGCTGCAAAGGGGGCTGGAGCGCGGCTAAAGCATTTTCAGCAAAAGTGGGAACCGGTTTTGCGGTTCGAAAATGCAACCACTCAAGAAACAGAGCCATTTCATCGAACGCGATTGCGATGAAATGGCTCTAACTCGCGGCCGTGTCTCCGGCATTGACCGGAAACGGCACGACACTGCTCTCGCCGGCCTCGCTCTGGCGGCGCCACATGGCGGCGTAGAGACCGTCGCGGGCGAGCAGTTCGTCATGGGTGCCGCTTTCGGCGACCCGTCCGTCATCGAGCACGAAAATCCGGTCGGCGCCGGCGATCGTCGACAGGCGGTGCGCAACGGCAATCGTGGTCCGCCCGCGCGCGGCTTCGGCCAGCGCCGCCTGGACCTCTTTCTCGGTCTGGCTGTCCAGCGCCGATGTTGCCTCGTCGAGCACCAGGATGGCCGGGTTCTTCAGGATCGCCCGCGCCACGCCGACCCGCTGCTTCTCGCCGCCGGAGAGTTTCAGCCCGCGTTCGCCGACCCGGGTTTCCAGACCGTCCGGCAGACCGCGCACGAAATTCGCCAGATGGGCGCGCTCCAGCACCTGCCAGATCTCGTCCTCCGAAGCGTTCGGCCGGCCGTAAACGATGTTGGAGCGAAGCGTGTCATTGAACAGGACGACATCCTGCGGCACCAGGCCCAGCGCCTCGCGCAGGCTCTCCTGGGTGACGTGGGCGATGTCCTGGCCGTCGATCTCCACCCGGCCGCTGTCGGGATCGTAGAAGCGGAACAGGAGGCGCAGCACGGTCGACTTGCCGGCGCCGGACGGCCCGCAGATCCCGACAAAGCCGCCGGCCGGCACGTCCAGCTCGACGCCATTGACCGAGCGCGACCGGCCGTCATGGGTGAAGGTCACGTCGCGCAGCCGCACCGCACCGCCCGTGAGACGCAAGGGTTGCGCATCCGGTGCATCGGCGACTTCCGGACGGAGCGACAGCGTGTCGAACACCCGCTCCATGTCGATCGCGCCCTGCTTGATCTCGCGATAGGCCCAGCCGAGGATGTTGAGCGGCTGGTACATGTTCATCAGCATCATGGTGACGGCGGCGATATCGCCCGGCTGCAGGACACCGTTCCAGGCCTTCCAGCCGGCCATCAGCGCCATGGCCAGAAGACCGCCATTCATCACGAAGGCCTGGGCCCCGTTGAGCAGGGCGAGCGAGGATTGCGACCGCGCCGCGGCGTGGGCATAGCGCGTCATGGCATCGTCGAAGGCTTCGGACTCGCGCCGCTCGGCGGCAAAGGCCTTCACCGTCTCGAAATTGATCAGGCTGTCGACGGCACGGGCCGAGGCCTCATTGTCGGCCTCGTTCATCTGGCGGCGGATGCGCACCCGCCACTCGGTTACCGACCAGGTCAGCACCATGTAGATCACGACCGTCACCACGGCGATGGCGGCAAACTCCCAGCCATAGTTCACACTGAGTACAATCGATGCCAGTCCCAGTTCCAGCAGGGTCGGCGCGATGTTGAAGATCAGGAAGCGCATCAGGAAGTCGACGGCCCGCGCACCGCGCTCGATGATGCGGTTGAGCGCGCCGGTGCGCTTGGTCTGGTGATAGCCGATCGACAGGGTCTGCACATGGGCAAAGGCGTTCACGGCCGTCAGGCGCTGGGCGTCCTGGCTGACCGGCGCGAACAGGGCGTCGCGCAATTGCGGTGCTCCGACCGACATGAAACGCGCCACGGCATAGGCGAAAAAGGCCAGACCGAACGTGCCGGCAAGGCCTGACAGCAGGCCGGTCGCCGCATCCGTGCTCTCGCCCGCACCGGCGCCCCCTTCGCCCAGGCGGGCGGAAATCAGGTTGATCCCGTCACCGAAGAAGACCGGCGCCACCACCGCGAACAGTTTCGCCACCACGGTCAGCGCCAGCGCCACGCCCATGCGGAAACGCCATTTCGCCATGTCCGGCGAGGCCAGCAGGGCGAACAGACGCACCATGGTCTTGCCCAGCGAGCCCTGGGGCGCGGATTTCGCTTCGTCTTCGGTATCGCCGGGAAGAGGTCTCATCGCGCCATGACATAGGGCGCGCGGCCGCGCGGCGCCAGTGCGGGAGACTGCATGTCGATACTTCGAAAGCGCCCGCTTTCCCCGGACTCGTTCCGGGGCCTGCCAGTCAACGACAAACCGCGTCGGCTATCTGTGCAGTGCCAAGTGGCTCCGGGCGGCAACAGTTCTTCTTGAGCACGAGGCCCCGGAACGGGTCCGGGGAAAGCAGGATATCCTTGTCGCCCAAGCGCGTATCCCTACCCGTCGCCCTCGCCGTCCGTACCCGCGCCGTCGGCGTCGCGCGGGGCCTGGAAGACCTGGCCGGGATAGATCAGGTCGGGATCGCGGATCTGGCTGCGATTGGCTTCGTAGATCACCGTGTACTGGATGCCCTCGCCATAAAGACGGCGGGCCAGGCGCCACAGCGAATTGCCCGGCTGCACCACGACGGAGTCAGGGCCCAGATCGAGCGCTTCCGGCGCGACGCGTTCGAAGGGCAGCACGATCACGGCGGAGACATTGCCGTCCGGCTCGACCTGGTCGATCTGGAGGTCGTAGACACCCGGTGCCAGCAGCGAGCCGGCCTGCATGTCCCAGCGTCCGTCACGGCCCACCTCGGTTTCGCCGACCAGTGCGCCATTGGCAAAGATGCGGACCGTGGTGCCGGTCTCGGCCCGGCCGGAGAAGATCACGGCGCCGGTGGAATCATAATCGACGGTTTCCAGCACCAGCGTGCCCATTTCCGCATCCAGGCAGGACGGGCATTGCCAGACACGGCTGGCCTCGCCGGGGCGTCCCACAACGACCAGCGGCGTCGGACCGCGCTGTTCGGGAATGGACACGACGACGACCTGTTCGGACATCATTTCCCGCCCGTCCGGCGCCACCATGCGCAAGGACAGTTCGACCGCGCCCGAAGGCAGCGGCTCGTCGGGAATGATCACCCATTCGCCGCGCTCATTTATGGTCTGGGTATCGGTGCGCTCGCCGGCCTCGCCGGTGAAGACCAGGGGTTCGCCATCGGCCAGCAGCTGGATCGTTGCGCCCGGTTCGCCGCGGCCGGCCGTGACGGCAGAGCCGACCGGCGCCACGCGCACAATGTCGAAGACCGGTGGCGCGATCATGGCGGCCGGTGCGGTGCCGCGCTCGCTGCCGGTCCCGCCGGTCTGGGCGGTCTCGGCCGGCTGTTGCGGCGCGCTCTGGTCGGCGGAAGGCCGGTACATGATGAAGGCCATCGCGGCAGCGATCGCCAGGGCGGCGAGTACGGCGGCTATGATGAACGACCGCGTTGCGGTCATGGTGGACCTCCTGTCATCGACCGGCTGCTTTCCGGCCGGCTGTCACGGCATGCCGGCGCGGGCATTCCGTCAGACTGCACTAGCGGATGCAAGACCCGCGCCGCCGAAGCTGCGCGGGTCCCCCATTCCCGAACCTGCAGTATGAGCGATGTTCGATGGCAAAAGTAAGGTCTGCTTGTGCATTTTGCCATTCATATCCGGCGCGATAGCGCTAATCCGGCTCGCCATGCGGGTCGAACACGTCCTCGATCTTCAGTTCGAAGGCATGCGCCAGGGCAAAGGCGAGGGTGAGCGAGGGGTCGTGCTTGCCGGTCTCGACCGCATTGATCGCCTGGCGCGACACACCGACCCGCTCGCCCAGCTCGGCCTGGCTCCAGCGGCGTTCCGCCCGCAGCACGCGCAACCGGTTCCTCACCGGTTTTCCCGCCAGTAGACATAGCACTGGGCGAGGCCGAACGTGCCGGCCAAGGCCGGCAGCACCCAGATCAGGCTGATCTCGGGCACCTCGACGGCACCGGCCAGGAAGCCATAGCCGAAGCTGGCAAAGCCGACGATGCCGGCAGCCCACAGGATGGCCTCAGTCGCAACGCGCCGCTGGTACTCGTCCATTTCGCGGATGCGCACGATGAAGGCCCTGAGGGCATAGAAGGCCGGGATCAGCGGGGTCAGCGAGGCGAGCCCCGCCGACCACCCCGACAGCTCGCCATTGTTGATCGCCGCGATCGAGCCGAACAGGACCAGCATGTAGGCGAGCATCGCAATGCCGAAATGGATGACATAGCGCCTGTTCGCGGAGGTTTTCTTGTCAGCCGCCATCATTCGCCCTCCCCGTTTGCGATCACAGCCGCCAGGCGTTCGGCGAACGCGTCCGGCTGGTCGAGCATGATGAAGTGACGCGATCCCTCGATCACGCCGATCTCAACCGATTCCAGGCCAGCGTACTGGCTGGAATAGACACCGGCCAGCGCCTCCGCACCCACCGGCGCACCTGGCGCCCAGGCGACCAGGACCGTCACATCGGCGGTTACATCGGCGAGCACGGGCGAGAAGTCGCTGCCGGCCACTTCCCCGAACGCCGTGGCGACGGTGGCCGGGTCGGAGGCTTCCATCCAGGCCATCACCTGCGCCTGCCCCTCGGCCGAGATGGACTGGATGGGCAGGCCCATGCGGGCCTGGGCGAGATAGGTGTCGCGATCCATCGCCGCCATCTGGGCAGCGGTGGCCTGACCGAAGGCCGCGGCCTGCTCGGCCGTGATGGCCGGATTGAACAGGCGGGCGAAAAAGGGCGCGCTGTCGACGACGACCACATCGGAAACGGCACCCGGCCGCGCGGCGGCAAGTTGCAGCGCGATCTGGCCGCCCATCGAGTGGCCGACGATCACGGCGCCGGAGAGCTGCTCGCGATCGATCAGCGCGGCCAGGTCCGCGACTGCCGTCTCGATTACACCCGCGGAGCGGTCGGCCGGTGCTGCGCCACCAAACCCGGCCAGTGTGACGACATGCATATCGGCCGCGCTTTCGAACTGCGCGACCGTGCCGTCCCAGACCTCGCCAGGCGTCGCCAGGCCCGGCACCAGGATCACCGTGCGCGCGCCGGCCGTGCCGGCCCGCTCGACCTGCAACGTCTCCTGGCCGCCGGCCTCGGCCGCCGTCACGGCGGCCAGCGCAGTCACCGTGGCCATCAGGGCACCGAACGCCGGCGGCACGGATTTGAACTTGAACATGGAAAGCTCCATCAGGTTGATATGACTTATTGTCATGAAAACCTGACACTACGGCGCACGAATGTCAAGACAACCTGACTTAATGACAGAAGCTCGCGACTTTCACGCAGACACAAGGCTTCCCCGCGCCAGCGGGGGAAGTGGCCGAGCCCGGCCCTTGGGGCCGGGTGAGGTCGATCGGGGTGAGTCGGTTGCGCGCTATCGCGCTGTGCGGTGCTCTCGCACCGCCCCCCCCGTCCGCCGGCGCCGGCACCCCCCCCCCCGGGGGGGGG
>PANX01000077.1 GCA_002707795.1 Maricaulis sp. | reverse complement strand
CCTGCTGGTCACCGGCGCGACCCAGCTTCTGTGGATGGACGGCCCGCCGCACGCCGTGGTGTCGACCACCGTCGCCCTGTGCCAGGACACGACCGAGACCTACGGGCTGAAGGGCGTCGTCAACGCCGTCCTGCGCAAGGTCAGCACGGAAGGACCGGACCTCGCCGCCCGTACCGCCCCGCGCGACAATCTTCCCGACTGGGTATCCCGCTCCTGGCGCAAGGCCTACGGCCCGGGCGCGCTGTCGCGCATCACCAATGTGCAGATGCAGCCGCCGCCGCTCGACATCACCGTGAAAGACCCCGTCGAGCGCGAACGCTGGGCCGGGGCGCTGGGCGCGGAAATCCTGCCGAACGGCACGCTGCGCCGCAGGGAGATCGGCGATATCACGCAATTGCCCGGCTTCCGCGAAGGGGCCTGGTGGGCCCAGGATGCCGCCGCCGCAATCCCGGCCACCCTGCTCGGCGTGAAGTCCGGCGACCACGTCGCCGACCTGTGTGCCGCCCCCGGCGGCAAGACGCTGCAGCTTGCTGCGCTGGGCGCCCGCGTCACGGCTGTCGATGACAATGAGGGCCGGCTGAAACGCCTGCGTGACAATCTCTCGCGCACCGGGCTGCGCGCCGCGGTCGCGGTCGAGGATGTCCGCCGCTTCCGGCCGAAAGGTCCGGCCGACGCGGTCCTGCTGGACGCGCCCTGCACGGCCACCGGCACGATGCGCCGCCATCCCGAAGCCGGCTGGATCAAGAAGCCGGGCGATGTCCAGCGCATGTCCAGGCTGCAGCTGGAGATGGCCGGTGCCGCCGCCCGCATGCTGCGTCCGGGCGGCTGGATGGTGATCTGTACCTGTTCGCTGCAGCCGGAAGAGGGCGAACAGCTTGCTGCCCGCCTGCTGGAAACCCGCAAGGACCTGAAGCCCGTCGCGATCCAGGACGGGGAAGTGCCCGGCCTGGCCGAAGCCATCACCCCGGAAGGCTGGCTGCGCCTGACCCCGGCCCTGTGGGCAGACCGCGGCGGAATGGACGGGTTTTTCGCGGCCCGGTTCGAAAAGAGCAGTTAGCCGGCCGTCTGCCGCAAGGGCCGGACCACCGGCCGTCTTGCGCCGGTCCGGCCCCCCTGTTATCGGACTTGCATGGGCGCTTCCACAATCATCTCGCCGTCGATCCTTTCGGCCGATTTCGCCAAGCTGGGCGAAGAGGTTCGTGCGATCGACGAAGCCGGGGCCGACTGGATCCATGTCGATGTCATGGACGGTCATTTCGTACCCAATCTGACGATCGGGCCGGGCGTCATAAAATCGCTGCGTCCGCATTCTGAAAAACCGTTCGACGTGCATCTGATGATCACGCCGGTCGACCCGTATATCGACGCCTTTGCCGAAGCCGGGGCCGACATGATCACGGCGCACCCGGAAGCCGGCCCGCACTTCCACCGCACGGTCCAGAAGATCCGCAGCACCGGCAGGAAGGCCGGCGCCGCACTCAACCCGTCGACCCCGGGCGAGACGCTGGATTATGTCCTCGACGAGCTCGACCTTGTGCTGGTGATGAGCGTAAATCCGGGCTTTGGCGGCCAGAGCTTCATCGACAGCCAGCTGCGCAAGATCGAGGGTCTGCGCCAGACGATCGACCGCCGCGGCCTGCCGACCCTGATCGAGGTGGATGGCGGGGTGAACCCGGACACGGCGAAAGCCTGCATCTCGGCCGGCGCCCACGCGCTGGTCGCCGGATCGGCGGTATTCCGCGGCGGGCCGGACGCCTATCGCGACAATATCGCAGCGCTTCGCGGCTGATCGCCATGGCTCGTGCGGTGCGTCTGTCCGATTATACCGCCGCCACCGTCATGGCACTGCGGCGCGAGGCGTCCTCGACGCTGCACGCCATCGGCCTGCCATCCGGGCTGAGCGATCTGGGCAGGCTGCCCGACGCGCTGAGCGTCCTGCCCGAAGATGTCTATGCCCCCAATCGCGAGCGCGGCAACGCGATCCTGAACGGCCGTTTCACCCTGGCCGGGGAAAGCCTGTCGACCGACGGTCCCGCCGCCGCCTGGCTGCAGCCGGCACCGACCCGCGCCTTCGCCCGCCGCCTGCACGCTTTCGGCTGGATGCGCGACTGCCTCGCCGCCGACGCCGATGACGGCCCGGATGCAGTGCGGCGCTATGTCGACAGCTGGATCGATAATTTTGGCCGCTGGAACAGTTTCGCCTGGTCGCACGATATCCTGTCGATGCGCCTGTTGAACTGGCTGCGTTGCGGCGATGCCCTGTTCAATGGCGACGAAGACAGCCGCAAGGCGCGCCAGGCCCGTTTCCGCTCGCTGCTGCGCCAGGCGCGCTATCTGCAGCGCTCGATCGCGATCGCGCCGGACGGCACGACCCGTCTGCAAAGCGCCGCCGCGCTCACCCTGACCGGTCTGTGCCTGCCCGGCCGCGACGCCCTGCAACGCGCCGGCTTCCAGGCGCTGGCCCGCGAGGTCCAGCGCCAGATCCTGCCCGATGGCGGTCATGTCACCCGCTCGCCGCGCGCCTGCGCGGAAGCCCTGATCGACCTCGTCACCGTACGCGAAGCGGCCCAGGCCGCCGGTGCAGACCTGCCACAGGAAGTGCGCCGCGCCATCGACCGGCTGGCGCCCATGGTCCGCTTCTTCCGCATGTCGGATGACGGGCTGGCCAGTTTCCATGGTGGCGGCGAAGGCGATCGCCACGCGCTCAAGGCCGCGCTCGACCACGACGACACCCGCGCACGCCCCTTCGGCTTTGCCCCCCATTCCGGCTATCACCGCGCCGAAGCCGGCGAAGCCACCGTGCTGCTCGATGTCGGCAACGCCCCCAAGGGGCCGCTGAGCACCGGCGCCCATGCCAGCGCGCTGGCTTTCGAGCTGTGCACGTCCGGCGGCCGCCTGGTGGTGAATTGCGGCTGGCATGACGACCAGCCTGCCAGCTGGCGCGAGGCCGTGCGCGCGACGGCGGCCCACTCCACCCTCATCCTCGACGAAACCTCCTCGGCCCGCCTTTTCCCGCCCGGCTGGAAGCGCGACCTTCTGGGGCCGCGCCTCGCCACAGCGCCGGCCTCGGTCTCGGCGCGTCGCAATGAGGAGGAGATGGGCATCTGGCTGGAGGGCATCCACGAAGGCTATCGCGAGGAATACGGCCTGTCGCATAGACGGCGGATTTTCCTGGCGGCCGATGGTGGCGATGTCCGCGGCGAGGATGCGCTGTTCCGGCCCGTCAATGATGGGGCGCCGGACGATGTCGATGTGCGCTGGCGCTTTGCGATCCGCTTTCACCTGCACCCCGATGTCCGCGCCTCCCTGTCGCGTGATTCCATGAGCGCGCTTCTGGTCCAGCCCAATGGCGATGGCTGGCGGTTCCGCACCGATGGCGGCCCGATCCGGCTGGAGCGTTCTGTGTATCTGGCTGCGGGCGCACCTCCACAACGCGCCACACAGATTGTAGTACAGGGAGAAGCAGAACCCTTTGGTGCCGGGGACCGGCCGCCCAATCGCGTTCGCTGGGCTTTTCAGCGTCTCGGCCAGGTCGGCGGCGCAGAAGGGGAAACCGGATGAGCACACCGCGTCCTCAGGACGGACGCCGCCGGCGAGCGCGTCAGACCGTTTCAGGCAATCTGGCCGCCACGCGCAACCAGTTGTCGATGGTGGCGGTTGCGCTGTTCGATCTCGCCGCCGGCGCCTTCTCGATGTGGGCGGCGGTCCTGCTGCGCTACCGGTTCGAACCGGACGGTCCGCCCGAACAGGTCATGCTGCAATCGGTGACGGTGTTCGCACTGGCCTGTGCCATCGTCTTCCCGCTGGAAGGCCTGCATCGCGGCCTGTGGCGCTATACCGCCCTGAACGATGCCGCCCGCATCGTCCGTGCGGTCCTGGTGGCCAATCTGGTCTTCCTGCCGATGCTGTTCCTGATCAACCGGCTGGACGGCTTTCCGCGGACGGCGATCCTGATCGACATCCCGATCCTGATCGGCCTCCTGCTGGCGCCGCGCTTCCTGCTGGCCGCCTTTCGCACCCAGGGCCTGCGCGGCGTGCTGCAGGTGGAAGACCGCTCCAAGCCCGCCGCGATCCTGGTCGGCTCGGAAGCCGATCTGGATGAGGCCCTGCGCGACATTGTCCGGCGCAACGGATCTGCACCCTTCCGGCCGAAGGGCCTGATCGAACCGGGCTCGCAGCTGACCGGTCACGCCATTCGCGGCGTGCCTGTGCTGGGCGGTCTGCATGCGCTGACCCCGGCGCTGAACCGGCTGGCCCAGGCCGAAACCCTGGCGCCGCGCCTGGTACTCGCCGGCACGAATACCGATGTGGAAGTGGTCAACGAGCTGATCCGCGTGGCTGCCCACACCGGGGCCAAACTGTCCCGCGCCCGTCCGTCCGAAGGCCCGGGCGCCTTCTCGCCGGTGGAAGCGGCCGACCTGCTGAACCGTCCGCCGCGGCCGCCGAACCTGGAACCCGCCCGGCCGCTGATCGAAGGCCGCCGCGTGATGATCACCGGGGCCGGCGGCACGATCGGCTCGCAGCTGGCGCGGCTGGCGGCAACGCTAAATCCGGAAAAGCTGATCTTCTTCGACGCGTCCGAGGCCAATCTCTACGAGATCGACCTCGAATTCGCCCGCCGCCGGCCGCACATGCAATGGCGCGCCATGCTGGGCGATATCCGCGACACCCAGCGTCTGGAAACCGCCTTCGCCGAAGAACGCCCGGATGTGGTTCTGCACGCCGCTGCGCTGAAACACGTGCCGATGAGCGAGCTCAATCCCGGCGAGGCGGTGCGCACGAATGTCATCGGCACGGTCAACACGATCGAGATGGCCAAACGCTACGGTGCCCGCATCGTCGCCCTGATCTCGACCGACAAGGCCGTCGATCCGGGCAATGTCATGGGCGCGACCAAGCGCGCCGCGGAACTCTATGCCCGCTCGGCCGCTGCCGACGGCTCGGAGACCCGCATCTGCGTCGTGCGCTTCGGCAATGTGCTCGGCTCGACCGGCTCGGTCGTGCCGTTGTTCGAGCGCCAGATCGAGGCCGGGGACCCGGTTACCGTGACCGATCCGGATGCGACCCGCTATTTCATGACCGTCGAGGAGGCCTCGGGCCTCGTGCTCGATGCGGCCGCCCAGACCGCTTTCGATGCCGACCTCAATGGCGCCCTGTACGTGCTGGACATGGGTGAGCCGGTCTCGATCCTGCGCCTGGCGCGGCAGCTCCTGCGCCTGCGCGGCCGCGACCCGGACGCGCCCGGTGCGATCTCGATTGTCGGCCTGCGGCCCGGCGAAAAACGCCACGAAAACCTTGTCTACGCCTTTGAGCGCCGCGAACCGACCGCCATTGACGGCGTCTGGTCGATCACCGGTCCGGTTCTCGACACCGAAGCGGTTGCGGCCGAACTGGAATGCCTGCTCGATGCGGCCCGCAGCGGTGACGCCGCAGCCGTTTCCGAAGCCTTGGGCGCGCTGTGCGCCCTGCGGCCTGCCACGGCCGCGGATTGACTTGCTGCGCCGTGATGGATACCTCGCCGCGCACATCCGGATGGTTACAACGGAGCCCCAGCCATGTCCGACCTTGATCTTGCGCCTCTGCGCCGCGCCCTGATTTCCGTGTCCGACAAGACGGGACTGGTCGAGCGCGCCCGCCAGCTCGTCGATGCCGGCGTGGAGATCCTGTCCACCGGCGGTACGCTGCGCGCCCTCAACGAAGCCGGTATCGCGGCCCGCGACGTGTCCGAGGTGACCGAATTCCCAGAAATGATGGACGGCCGCCTCAAGACGCTGCACCCGCGCGTGCATGGCGGCCTGCTCGGCCGGCGTGACAATGGCGAGGACCGGTCTGCCATGGCCGATCACGGCATCCCGAATATCGACCTGCTCTACGTCAATCTCTACCCGTTCGAGGAGACGGTTGCGAAAGGCGCCGAAGAGGCCGACTGCGTCGAGAATATCGATATCGGCGGTCCGGCCATGCTGCGCGCCGCCGCCAAGAACCATGCCTGGGTGAGCGTGTGCACCGACGGCGAGGATGTCGATGCCGTGCTCGCCGCGATGGAGGCTCATGAGGGCCACACGCCGCTCGCGCTGCGCAAGCGCCTGGCCGCCAAGACCTATGCGCGCACAGCCGCCTATGACGCCGCGATCTCGAACTGGTTTGCCGACACGCTGGAAGACGCCAGCCCGGCCTGGCGTGCCTTTGGTGGCAAGCTCGCCCAGCCGCTGCGCTATGGCGAGAACCCGCACCAGAGTGCCGCCTTCTACGCCACGCCGGAAAACCGGCCGGGCATTGCCACGGCCCGCCAGGTTCAGGGCAAGGCGCTGAGCTTCAACAATCTGGCCGACGCCGACGCCGCCTTCGAGCTGGCCGGTGAGTTCGATCCGGCCGACAAGGCGGCCGTGGTGATCGTCAAGCACGCCAATCCCTGCGGTGTGGCCACGCACGACGATCTCGCCGTCGCCTATGAGAAGGCCTTCGCGGCCGACCCGATTTCCGCGTTCGGCGGCATCGTTGCCATGAACCGCAAGCTGGACGCCGACACGGCCGGCGAGCTGGTGAAGATCTTCACCGAAGTGGTGATCGCTCCGGACGCTGACGAAGACGCGCTGTCGGTGCTGTCCGGCAAGTCGAACCTGCGGGTCCTGCTGACCGGCGGCCTGCCCGACGCGAAACAGTCCGGCTGGCTGACCAAGACCGTGGCCGGCGGTCTCCTGGTCCAGGAACGCGATACCGCGATGATCTCGGTCAAGGATCTCAGGACCGTGACCCAGCGCGAACCCACCGAAGCCGAGCTGGCCGACCTGATGTTCGCCTGGAAAGTGGTCAAGCACGTCAAGTCGAACGCCATCGTCTATGCCCGCAACCTGTCCACGGCCGGTATCGGCATGGGCCAGACCAGCCGTCTGGAAGCGGCCCGCCTGGCGGTTCGCAAGGCCGAGGCAACCGCGCAGGAAAACGGCTGGGACGAGCCGCGCACCCAGGGCTCGGTCTGTGCATCCGACGCCTTCTTCCCTTTCGCCGACGGCCTGCACGCTGCCGCCGAGGCTGGCGCCACCGCCGTGATCCAGCCGGGCGGCTCGATCCGCGACGAGGAAGTCATCGCGGCGGCCGACGAGGCCGGCATCGCGATGGTGTTCACGGGCATGCGCCACTTCCGTCACTAGGGCGGGGCGTGCCGCGTCACTGCGCGTGAATCCCTTTTTCATTGACCCTGGCCGGCCCCGCCCGCCAGGGTCTTTTCATGTCGGGAAACACGATCCTGCGCGGCGGACTGGCCACGCTCATCCTTCTGCTCTCGGGGCTGGGCGGCTGCGCCATCGGGCAGGCAACCGGAATCACCACGCCCCGGCGCGATATCGCTGAACAGGTGGCCCTGCTCAGGCCGCACGCCACCATCGGGATACCCGCGGATGCCGCCGCGCCGGTTCCTGCGGCGATCCTGCTGCATGGTTGCGGGGGATTGCGCCAGGTCCAGCCGGACTATGCCGCCGCCCTTCTCGAGGCCGGCTATGGGGTGATCACGGTGGATTCCAACAGCGCCCGCGGCATCGGCCGGTTTGCCGCGATGAGCCAGGTGTGCACCGCGCTGCGTCTGTGGGGCCGGGAACGGGCTGCGGATATCGAGGCGGCATTGGTGCTGGCCCGCGAGGACCCGCGCATCGACGAAACCCGCCTCGCCCTGATCGGCTGGAGCCATGGCGGCTGGACCGTGCTGGATGCGCTGGACTATGCAGGCGAGGATCGCGCGCCACCCAGCCTCACAGCCTTGGAGACGCCGCCGCTGGCCGGTGTCCGCTCGGCTATCCTGCTCTATCCCTATTGCGGATTTCCGGTACGGGCCGACGGCCGGAGCTTTCCGTCAGACATTGCCGTCCATGCCATTCTGGCCGGCCGCGACATGGTCGCGCCCACAGGCGACTGCGTGAGGCTGTTCGAGCGTGCGGACACGGCCGGTCATCCGGTCGATCACGTCACCTGGCCCGGCGTGACCCATGCCTTCGACGAACCGGCGGCACCGCCGGATCCGCGGATGGAATACGATGCGGACGCGGCAGCCCGTGCGCGCGCCCGCATTATCGGCATTCTCGACAGTACCCTGCGCGATCAGGGCTGAGCGACAGCCGCCATCTCGCCGATCTGGGTCGAGGCAATCGCCAGCTTGGACAGGGTCCAGGTGCCGGACTCGTCCAGCTGCCGCTGCACCGAGTCGACCCGGCCGGCCTCTTCCTCATTGACCGTATTCCAGGCCTCGACAACCGCATCGGCCCAGTCGCGGGACGGATTCTCGATACCCGCTTCCAGCGACCCGCCGGCCTGGCGCGCGAAGCGCATCATCGATGCCGTCACCGCCTGCTGGTTGGCGTAGAAGTCTTCCATCAGACGACGGACCGCCAGACGATCCCAGTGCAGGTCGGACGAGACCTCCTGGCCGAGACCGCGCAGGCGATCAAACCGGAAACGCGCGCCCGCCGCGTGGTAGATGTAGGCGGTCGAGGCAAGCGGCCAGTCGAAATCATTGGCCATATCGATCACGTCCGTCGACGAGGTCAGCGGCCGCAATTCGGCAACCGACTGGGCCAGATCGGCCGGAGCGCCGGCCTTGACGAAAGCCGACTTGCGCTTCTTCACACCGGCGCGTTCATGCTCGGAAATGATCTCGTGCACCATGGAGCGCAATTCCTGCACGCCCGGCCGGTAGGAGGCAATCACGTCGGTGATCGAGCTGGCATTGGCCGTGGCTTCGTTGCGGCCGCGGCGTACGAGCCAGTACGTCTGGCGGCGCAGGAGGCGGATGATTTCCTCGTGCAGCTTGATCTGGACGTCGGCCGGAGCCTCATTGTCCAGCGCATTGATCGCCGCCGTCAGTTCTGCGAAGCCGAAGATACCCCGGCCGGCCTCGAAACCGCGGGCAATCGCGGGCACGGTCGCCGTGGTCGAATCGATCGCGCGGTGGATGAAGGTCGGACCGCCCAGATTGATCATCTCGTTGGCCAGCACCGTCGACACGATTTCGCGCTTCAGACGGTGCCCGTCCATCGCGGCGGAGAATTTGTGGACACCCTCCGGGAAGTAGTTGGTCAGCATGTCCCGGAAGTGCGGATCGTCCGGCACGTCGGAGGCAACCAGCTGATCGAACAGGGTGATCTTGGCATAGGAGTTCAGCACCGCCAGCTCGGACCGGGTCAGGCCCTGGCCGCGGCCCTTGAGCGCGCGCATGCCTTCGGAAGAGGGCAGGCCCTCGACGTCGCGGTCCAGCCGCCCCTGCTTCTCGAGCGACAGCATGAAACGCTCATGCGCATCCAGATCGGCCTCGGCGGTATGCTCGGCCATGGAAAGGGCCAGCGTCTGGTCGTAATTGTGGCGCAGCACGTGTTCGGCGACATCGTCGGTCATCGATTCCAGCAGCGTGTCGCGGTCTTCCCGGCTCATCTCGCCATTGCGGACCATCGGACGCAGCAGGATCTTGATGTTGACCTCGTGGTCGGAACTGTCGACGCCGGCCGAGTTGTCGACGAAGTCGGCATTGGCCCGGCCGCCAAGACGGCCGTATTCGATCCGTGCCGCCTGGGTGAAGCCCAGATTGGCGCCCTCGCCGATGACCTTTGCCTGCACCTGGTCGGCATTGACCCGCAGACCGTCATTGGTCTTGTCGCCGACTTCCCAGTGCTGCTCGTGCGTCGCCTTGGCATAAGTGCCGATACCGCCGAACCACAGGAGTTCCACTTCGGCCTTCAACAGGGCGTGGATCAGCTCGGTCGGGCTGACCGCATCCTTCGTCAGGCCGGTCAGCGCCTTGATCTCGTCGGTCAGCCTGATCGACTTCTCGCCCCGCGAGAAAACGCCGCCGCCCTTTGAAATCAGCGAGGTGTCATAGTCCTGCCAGGACGAGCGTGGCAGGTCGAACAGACGCTTGCGCTCATTCCACATCGTCTCCGGATCGCCCGGATCGGGATCGATGAAGATGTCGCGGTGGTCGAAGGCCGCCACGAGACGGATCTGTTTCGACAGCAGCATGCCATTGCCGAACACATCGCCGGACATGTCGCCCACGCCGATCACGGTGAAGGGTTCGGACTGGATGTCCTTGCCCATCTCGCGGAAGTGGCGTTTGACGGATTCCCAGGCGCCGCGTGCCGTGATGCCCATCTTCTTGTGGTCGTAGCCGGCCGAGCCGCCGGATGCGAAGGCGTCGCCGAGCCAGAAATCGAACTCGTCGGTCGCCAGCCCGTTGGCCGTGTCCGAGAAGGTCGCGGTGCCCTTGTCGGCGGCAACGACGAGATAGGGATCCTCATCATCCCAGCACAGCGTTGCGTCGGGATGTCTCACCACGTCATCGACAATATTGTCGGTAATGTCGAGCAGGCCGCGGATGAAGGTCTTGTAGGCCTCGCGTCCGGCTTCGAAAATCTCGTCGCGGCTGCCATTGCGCGGCAGGGCCTTGGGATAGAATCCGCCCTTCGAGCCGACCGGCACGATGACGGCATTCTTCACCTGCTGGGCCTTCACCAGACCCAGGACCTCGGTGCGGAAATCGTCGCGCCGGTCCGACCAGCGCAGGCCGCCGCGGGCGACCGGGCCGAAGCGGATGTGCACGCCCTCGACATCTGGTGCCCAGACGAAGATTTCGCGATAGGGCTTGGGCAGCGGCAGCTCTTCGAGCAGTTCACTGGCGATCTTGATCGAGATCCGCGCCTTGGGCTGACCGTCGGCGCCGAGCTGGTAGAAATTGGTCCGCAGCGTGGCGCGGATCAGATGGAAGATCCGGCGCAGGGCCCGGTCGTGGTCGAGGCTCTTGACGCCGTCCAGCGCCTTGCCGATCCGCTCCTCGACATCCCAGACAGCGTCGGAACGCGTCTTGCGGTCGTCGGTGAAGGCAGGATCGAACTTGACGCGGGCCAGTTCCAGCAGGCCGCGGGCAATGTCCGGATAGGCGGCCAGCGCCTCTTCCTGGATGGCCTGGGAGGGGTCGAGCCCGGTTTGCTGGCGGTAGCGCGCGCAGGTGCGCAGGAAAGCCGCCTCGCGCCAGCTCACGCCGATCTCGACGATCAGGCGGTTGAAACCGTCATCCTCGGCGCGGCGGTCAGCCATCGCCAGAAGCGCATCCTCGAGCACCGGCGCCAGCGCCTTGACGTCCTGGCCCTTCAGCGCATCGGACTTCATCTCGAAGTCGTGCACATAGGCGCGGTCGACGCCCTGGCCATCGCTGGCGCGGCGATCCACCGGGAAACCGGTCTCCTGCACCACGTAGAGGCCGAGATTCTCCAGAACCGGCATCACCCGGGACAGCGAAACCGGCTTGCCGACGCGGTAGATCTTCAGCCGCAGCTCATTGTCCGGATCATTGGCTTCGCGATAGACACGCACCGCGACCTGGTTGGGCGAATCCAGCCCTTCCAGCTTGATCACGTCGGCGAGGGCATCTTCCGGATCGTAGAGCTCGCGATAGCCGGCCTTGAACGCGTCCTGATAGGACGGCATGCGCAGGCGGATATCCTCGGGCGCATTGCGGCGCACATGGGTTTCCAGATCGTCTTCCCAGGTGCGGGCCAGACGGGCAACACGGCGTTCCAGCTCGCCGACTTCCGGCTCCGGGTGATCGAAGGGATTGAGCCCGATAATGTAGTGCACCCGGGCCAGCGAACCGTCGCCGAACTGCGGATAGAAGGCCGAGAGGCGGCCACCGAACGCGTCGCGGATCAGCTCGCCCGCCTGCTCGCGGACTTTCGAGGAATAGCGCTCGCGCGGCACGAAGAGCAGCGCCGACACGAAGCGGTCGAACTGGTCGCGGCGGATGAACAACTTGGTGCGCGGCCGGTCATGCAGGTGCAGAATGCCGAGGCAGATTTCCAGCAGATCGTTCTCGTCGGTCTGGAACAGCTCGTCGCGCGGGAAATTCTCGACCGTATTGCGCAGCTTCTTGGCGCTGTGCGTACCGGGCGTCTTGCCGGCACGCTCGAGCACGCGGCGCACCTTGCGGCGGATCAGCGGCACCTGGGCGGCGGACTGGTCGTAGGCCTCGGCGGTGAACAGGCCGACAAAGCGCATCTCGCCGATCACAGCGCCGTCCTCGCGGTAACGCTTGACACCGATATAATCCATGTAGACGCGGCGATGGACGCGCGACTTCATATTGGCCTTGGCGACAATGATCGGGCTGGGCTCGCGCAGGAAGGTCTCGATGGCCGGCGTCAGAACAGCAGGTTCGGACCCTTTGCGCAGGACATGGCGATCGGGATCGCGCAGCACGCCGCGGCCGGTCTCCGGACGTACGCGCGGATGACGCTGGGCCATGCCGCCGTTTTCGTCGACCTCGAAGTCATAGATGCGGCAGCCCAGGAAGGCGAAATGATCGTCGCGCAGCCAGCGCAGGAACTCGCAGGCCTCCGTGAGCTCTTCCGGCGAGGCATTCGTGGTCGCCTGGGCGAGATGGGCAATGGCCTCGTCCATCTGGGCGCGCATGTCGGCCCAGTCCTCGACCGTCACGCGGACATCGTCGAGGGTCGCGGTGACCCCTTCGATCAGCGTGCGGCGGGACAGATCGTCCAGCGGCGGCAGATGGACCTGAATCATCGACTCGGCGAGACAGCGCCCGCCCTGATCGACCCGCGCGCCGTCATTGTCGCGGCGCACCTGAACGATCGGGTGGAACATGGCCAGGATGTCGTAACCCTGGGCGCCGATTTCGCCCATCACGCTGTCGACGATAAAGGGCCGGTCGCGGCCGATGATCTCCAGCACGTCGCGCGGCAGCTCGCTGCCGTCGTCCCGGGTGGCCGTGCGCATCCGGACGAGGATCTCCTCACCATTGCGCTGTTCGCCATAGTGCCAGAAATCGACGCACATGGATGCCAGATCGGCGGCCGCGACCTGTTCCAGGTCTTCGGCCAGGGCATCGTCGTAGATCTGCGAAAAGAAGGACGTGCCCGTCTCTCCGCACTCGCTGCCATAGCGATCCTGCCAGCGCGAATGCGCGGCCTCCATGAATTCGTCACGGGTGTACGCGTGCGCGACTCCGACGACCGCCCCCATGTGGCGCTCCCTGTGGTCTGTTGTGGTTCTTGAGGCGAGCCTAGCCCTGTTTTCCCCGCACGCAAGCCATGTACGCCGTTGAAAACGCAAACAAGCCATTCTTTTTGGCAGGAGCGGAGATTTTTGGGGAAGCGGGGCCATGCCGGCCCGGATTTCACGCCGCAAGCAGCGACGGTACCGCTTGTGACGATAGCGGCACCGCCGGGTAGGGACAGGGAACCCGGCGGTGCCTGGCAGACCTCATCGGCAGGCTGGGGGGACGCTCGTTTGAGGCCTGATCGTCTGGAGCGGCCATCATCCTGCCCGCTCGAGGGGAGGAGAACAGGGCAGGGCGGCCACTCGTTACTCATGTAGGAAGGCGGGGACTGAATCCAAGACCGTCAATGCCGAAAATTGCCGGCCCGGACACAGCCGTTTCCACCGCGTTCGGGAAACGATATGGCGTGCGACAGTCTCCGCGCCAAGGGCACGGCCCGTCACACTCTCGTGAGCCCGTCGGCCCGCTCCGGAGAGCGGGTTCAGCCTGCCGTTTCTGCCAGGCGTGGCCACTGCCGGTCGATGGCCTCGAGGCTGAGTGACGGCGCCAGACGGCCTGCCAGGTCGAAGGCCAGGGCCCGGGTTTCCGCGACATCGCGCGGCGCAACGGCGAGCGCCCCCACGGCTTCAGGCACCAGGGTCAGCGGAATGTCCCGGGTCTGGGCGTCGAACAGCGTCGCCAGGATCGAAAAGGGCGCGGAAAATCCGACCAGAAGACAGTCCCGGCCGGTATTGCGCGCCATGAACTGGTGAAAATAGCTGTCCGAGAACGCCGACAGGCCCCGCCGCACGAAAACAGGTTCCCGCGTCAGGGGTCGCAGGGCAGGCACCGGTGTGCGGTCCGCGCGTGCGCCGTCTGTGATGGCGTGCTGGCAATGGCAGATCGACCAGCCATCGGCCCGGGCCCGGCGCAGCAGCGCCTCGATCCGGGTCATGGCTGCATGATTGTCCGCATCGATCCGGCCATCCGGCCCCTCGACCCGGTCACGCTGGCAATCGAGCAGGATCAGCGCCGGGTTATGGGCGTTCGTCATGCCGCTTCCTCCTTCGATTTCTTCTTGTCTTTCCTGGCCTGTTCCTTTTCGGCCTCGAGCCGTTCGAGCGACAGGTCGAACGGGCCGGGGCGGTCCCACTCGCCATCGGGGCGGATCAGGACCATCGGATCCGTATCCGCCGTGATCGCATTGGCCGGCGGGATCAGCTCGCGCTCGATCTCGACATAGGCGTAGTCCGAGAAATAGAACTCCGGCCGGTCCGGTCGAACGCGAAAGCCATGCGTCCGCCAGTATTTCACCCGGTTGAGCTGGGCATGTCCGATGACGCGGCGATAGCCGCGGCGGGCGCTGTAGCGCAGGGCTTCCTGCATCAGCACCCGCATCACGCCGTCGCGCCGGTATTGCTGCAGCACGGCCGCACGC
Source organism: Maricaulis sp. (assembly GCA_002707795.1). Classification (GTDB taxonomy): domain Bacteria; phylum Pseudomonadota; class Alphaproteobacteria; order Caulobacterales; family Maricaulaceae; genus Maricaulis; species Maricaulis virginensis. The sequence goes on along the minus strand of PANX01000077.1, from coordinate 13,268 downwards.
TCCACCTTCGCGAAGTCGGCGAACCAGCGCAGGCGCAGCACGCCGACAGGCTCGCGCCCTTTCCAGGCAATCAGGTGCGAGGCCGCCACCAGGTCGTTGCCGTCATACTCTTCGGCATAGGGCGCTTCCTGCTCGCCCAGATAGATGACACCGCGCAAGGTCATCGCCATGACCACCTGGTCGAGCGTGCGGGCCACCGTCACGTCAATCACTGTCCCGTCCGTCGCATCCGTCATCGCGGCGCCTCCCAGTCCCCAAGAATACTGTGCCGCAGCAGCATGGCGCCGAGCTTGTCGGGAAAGCCGGTGCTGCCATAGAGCGGATTGACCCCGTCCGGCCGCGCGCATTCCTCGAAGCCCAGCCGGCGCATCAGCGCCTGCCCCTCCGTGGTGCGCGCCCGGGCATAGACGCGGACATCCGAATAGAAGCCGCGCCACCCGACCAGAAGCGCCCGCAGGGCCGCTGCCTGGGCATGCGGCGTGCGGCCGGCCAGCCCCCAGGACAGCAGAGCCGCGGCCTTCTCGTCGAGCCCGCACACCCAGTCGCGCCTGGCATTGGCAAAGCCGAACTCTCCGGCCAGCAACGCAGACACGCCTTCTTCACTCAGCGGAATAGACGCGACGAATCCGTCAGGGGTGCCATTCCAAACGCGCATATGAAGAGATCTCTGCGTCCAGCCCTGCACACGTGCGATATCCTCGGCGCTCGCAATCTCGCCCTCTATGAGCGCGTCTGCAAGTGCATGAAATTCGCCGATCCTGTCGAGCGTGACAGGCTCGAAATCCATTGATGCAAAAGCCTGATCCAGCCGGTCCAGGGGAAATTGAAACCCGCTTCGGGTTTGGCTAGTGTGGGTTGCTTGAGTCACCGTCGCGCTCCTCATGCCAACACGGTTACCCAATGGTTAACATCCCGCCTTGATGGCGACTTCTGCAAAGTTGGAATAGTGGACAGTCAGCAAACAGATACCCTTCTCCGGCGAACCCTGTTCGACTGGGACGATCTGCAGATTTTCCACGCCGTGGCGACGACGGGATCGATGAGCGCGGCCGCCACAGCACTCGGTTGCCAGCAATCCACCATCTCCAAGCGCATGCGCCAGCTGGAAAGCCGGCTTGGAAGCCAGCTGATCGAACGGCATGCCGGCGGGATCATGCTCACACCCGCGGGTGAAAACGCCTTCGACTATGTGCTGACCATGCAGCGCTCGGCACACCAGCTGGAAACCCGGATCGCCGGCCGCGACCGCGCAATGGAAGGCGAGGTCACGCTGCGCGCTCCGGACGGGCTGTCCAGTTTCTGGCTCGCAAGACACGTGCCGGAATTCCAGCGGACCCACCCGGCAATCGGCCTCAAACTGCTCGGCGAACACTCGGCTGCAATGGGGGAGAACGCGTCGTCTATCGCCGTCACCTTCGTGCCGGAAAAGACCATGGACACGCAGGCCGAGCTTCTCGCCACCCTGCACTATATGCCTGTAGCGTCACGGGAATTTATTGAAACCTATGGTGCACCCCGGTCCCTTGTCGATGTCATGAACCTGAGGTTCGCGACGCTGGAACAGTATGACCGCTCGCTCTCGTTGTGGGGCGAAAAAGCCGAGGCCGCAGATACTCTTATTAAATATTCCTTCCGCACCGACCTCAGTTCGGTGTTATTTGAAGTGGTACGCCATGGCGGCGGTATCGCCATGGCACCGACCTATCTTGCCGCCCTTTATGCCGATGAATTGGTAGTACTGGACTACGACTTTCATCAGGACATCAAGGTTTGGCTCAAATATATGCCCGGAAGTCAGGGGATTGGCAGAATAAAGTGTGTTGGCGACTGGATCACCGGCATATTCAATCGTAGAAACAATCCTTGGTTTCGCGAAGAGTTCTGTCATCCGCGAGAATTCTGCGGCATAGACGTCATTAGACCACAACCGTGAGGATGCCATGAGTGCCAGGGGCCCAACGAGTATTGACCAGCATGTCGGAGCGCGTCTGCGTCTGCGCAGAAGCCTGATGGAAATGAGCCAGTCCGAGCTGGGCGAAAAGCTGGGTGTCACCTTCCAGCAGGTCCAGAAGTACGAGCGCGGCACCAACCGTATCGGCGCCAGCCGGCTTTTCCATGTCGCCAAGGTCATGGAAGTCCCGGTGTCCTACTTCTTCGAAGGCCTCGAGGAAGACGGCTCCTCCGAGCTGAAGGGTCCCGAATCCGACACGCTGTACGATTTCATCGCCAGCCCCGACGGCCTCGCCCTGGCCCAGGCCTTTGCCGGCATCAAGGACCAGACGGTCCGCCGCCGCGTCATCGACCTGCTGCGCTCGCTGGCAGACTAGAACGCAGACAGATCCTGCAGAGAAAGGGCCCGGCGAAATCGCCGGGCCCTTTTTCGTGTGCGCCACCCATGCCTAGACTGCCGGCGGGTTCAGCCGTGCAAAACCGTCCTGCCGTTCATAGGGCGCATGCGGATAGGGCGCCGGCACACGACTGACGGCGTCCAGCCTTTCCATATGACCGTCGCTCAATGACCAGCCGACCGCGCCGAGGTTGTCGACGAGTTGCGCCTCGTTCCGCGCCCCAAGGATGACCGACGAGACCCCCGGGCGGCGCGTCAGCCAGTTGATGGCAATCTGCGGCACACTCTTTCCGGTTTCCCCGGCGATCGCCTGGAGCACATCGACAATATCGTAGAGCCTTTCATCGTCCACCGGAGGGCCGAAACCCGCAGTCTCATGCAGGCGGCTACCCTCCGGAAGCGGACGGTCACGGGCGATTTTCCCGGTAAGACGGCCCCAGCCGAGCGGACTCCACACCATCGCGCCGAGCCCCTGGTCCAGCCCCAGGGGCATGAGGTCCCACTCGAAGTCACGGCCAATCAGGGAGTAGTAGACCTGGTGTGCGACATAGCGTGGCCAGCCCTGCCGGTCGGCCACGGCGAGCGACTTCATCACCTGCCACCCCGGGAAGTTCGAAACGCCGACATAGCGCAGCTTGCCGGCTCTCACGAGAATATCCAGCGTGTACAGGACTTCTTCCACCGGCGTGAACGCATCGAAGGCATGAAGCTGGAAGATGTCGATCCTGTCGGTCTTCAGCCGACGCAGCGCGGCTTCGACGCAGTCGATCAGACGCTGACGGGACGAACCGGCCGTATTGGGGCCTTCGCCCATCGGCAAGGTCGCCTTGGTCGAGATCAGCACGTCGTCGCGACGCCCCTTCAGCGCCGCACCGAGGATGCTCTCGGAGGCCCCGTCAGAGTAGACGTCGGCCGTGTCGAACAGATTCACGCCCGCCTCAAGGCACAGATCGATCAGCCGGATCGCCTCGGTCTCGCCGGTCCGGCCCCAGTTGGAGAAGAGCGGACCGGTGCCGCCGAACGTCCCGGCTCCGAAACTGAGAACGGGAACCTGCAGGCCGGAACGGCCCAGATAACGGTATTCCATCTTGGAAACTCCTGTCAGTGAAAGAGGTCAGCCCGCCCGCACGGGACACGGCCGGTTCCGGCCGGCCCGCAGTGCCGCCAGGGCCAGCAAGAGACCCAGCAGCGGCAAGGCAGATGCGAGAAGCGGCAGGGCTCGCAGCGGCATGCCGCTGTCGAGAGCCAGGCCTGCCAGGCCGGCGCCCAGCGCATTGCCCAGATTGAAGGCTGCGATATTGAAGCTTGAAGCGAGGCTCTGGCTTGCGCCCTGCGCCCTTTGCATCACCCACAGCTGCAACGGCGGAACCGTGGCAAATCCGGAAACACCCAGCAGGGCTATCGCCACGACCGCACCCGTCTGGCTCGCAAGCAGGACACTCATCGATGCCAGAACCGCGCAAAGCGCGAGGATCGTCCCGACGAGCGCCGGTACCAGCGCCCGGTCCGCCAGACGTCCGCCAAGCAGATTGCCCGCAATCAGCCCGCCGCCAAGCACCAGGAGAAGAGGCGAGAGTGCCGGTTCTGCAAAACCGGCAACCCGGGTCAGCAGCGGGGCGATATAGGTGAAAACCGCAAAGACCCCGCTGAAACCCAGCGTCGTGGTCGCGAAGCCCAGCAACACGGCCGGCCGCGCCATGGCAGCGAAGTCCGCTCGCCAGTCCCCGTCGCGCTCGGGTGCCGGGGCATGGGGCACGAAGCGGGCAATGACGGCAATTGCGAACAGCCCGACGATAGAGACCGCCCAGAAAGTCGCCCGCCAGCCCAGCTGCTGACCCAGCCATGTTCCCAGCGGAACTCCGAGAATATTCGCAAGGGTGAGGCCGGTGAACATGATTGCGATGGCCGATGCCTGACGGTCTTTCGCGACGAGGCCGGCCGCTACGACGGAGCCGACCCCGAAGAATGTGCCGTGCGCGAAAGCGGTCAGGACCCGCGCCGCCATCAGCAGGCCGTAGTCCGGCGCGATGGCACAGGCTGCATTGCCGATGGTGAAGATCGCCATCAGGGCCAGAAGGACCGATTTGCGTGACAGGCCCGCCGTGAGTGCGGTCAGGAGGGGCGCCCCGGCGACCACGCCCAGCGCGTAGCCGGAAATCAACAGTCCGGCAGCAGAAAGGCTGACGCCCAGATCGGTGCTGACCTCCAGCAGCAGACCCATGATGACAAATTCGGTAACGCCGATGCCGAAGGCACCGACCATGAGAGCGTAGAGCGCGCGGGGCATGAATGAGGATCCTCGTCGATCCGGTTTCTGGTGCGGCTCTAGATGGCGCCTCCCGGCAGGTTGAATTAGACTTGGACAAAGAAACTCATATATGAACTGAATTCACATGACACAGCGCGAGATCAACCGCGTCGCCGAGATGGAAGTCTTCGTCACGGTGGTGGAACAGAATGGCCTTTCGGCCGCCGCGCGCGAGCGGCGCATGACGCCATCCGCGGTCAGCAAGCTGGTCTCGCGCCTGGAAGCCCGCCTCGGCACGCAATTGCTGGCGCGATCGACCCGGCGGCTGCGCCTTACTCCGGAAGGCGATCTGTTCTACCAGCATGCGCGCCGCATCCTCGCCGACATAGACGAAGCCGAACGCACCGTGGCGTCCGGAGAGGAGGCAACGGGGCGTGTCCGGCTCAATACCAGCGCGTCCTTCAACACACACATTCTGGCGCCCGTCTTGCCGGACTTTCTCGCCCGCCACCCACGGGTCGGCGTCGATCTCGCGCTCACCGACCATGTTGTCGACCTGATGGAGGCGCGTGCCGATATCGCCGTCCGCGCCGGCCCTCTGAAGTCGTCCAACCTGATCGCGCGCAAACTGGGTACAAGCCGCAACCGGATCGTTGCAGCACCCGCCTATATCGAGCGTCACGGACAGCCGGAAACGCCAGCCGATCTGGGCCGCCATACCCGCCTCGGCTTCTGCTATGAACGTGCCGTTTCAGCCTGGCCTTTTCGCGTAGATGGCGTCGAACGCCGCTATCCGCCGGACGGGCGCATACTGGCCAGCGACGGGGAGAGCCTGCGCGCCCTCGCTCTCGGTGGCGCCGGCCTTGCCAGGCTTGCAGAGTTTACCGTTCGCGCCGACATCGCCGCCGGCCGGCTGGTGCCCGTCCTGCAGGACCATATCTGCGAGACCGATGTCGAGGACTTCTACGCCGTCTATGTGGGTGCAGGAGAGCTGCTGCCCACACGGGTGCGGGTCTTCCTCGACTTTCTGGCCGAACACGCACGGGTCACATGACACTGGCGGCGTCCGGTCTGAAAATGATCCGAAGGAAGAATGGAGCGGGCGATGAGATTCGAACTCACGACATTCACCTTGGCAAGGTGACGCTCTACCCCTGAGCTACGCCCGCTCACGATGTGCGGGGCTTGGCCCCGCCGGGGAGCGGGGTATATCGCGCAAACGCCGGATAATTGCAAGCACCTGATTCCGTCGACTTGCACATGGCCGCATCTCGCGCTTCAACAGGCGCATGCCAGCGACACGCCAACAGCTTTTCGACCGTCTCGACGCCCTGGGTATTGCCCATGAAACCGTCGATCATCCGCCTGTATTCACCGTCGAGGAAGGCCGTGACATCAAGGCGAAGATGCCGGGCGGGCATACCAAGAATCTCTTCCTTGCCGACAAGAAGGGCCGGATCATCCTGATCTCTGCGCTCGGCGAGACGCAGATCCCGGTCAACCGGCTCCACCGCCTGCTCGACTGCGGCCGCCTCTCTTTCGGCAAGCCGGACCTGATGGAAGCGGTGCTGGGCGTGACGCCGGGGTCGGTGACCGCATTCGCGCTGATCAATGATGTCGATAGGCGGGTGCATTTCGTGCTCGATGCGGCCCTGACGCGCCACGACCCGGTGAACTTCCACCCGCTCTCCAATGACGCCACGACCGCGGTGAGCTGTGCCGACCTGATCCGCTTTGCCGAGGACACCGGCCACCCGGTAGAGATTGTCGATTTCGACGCACTGTCTGCCGAGGCGGGCGCGGCGCAGTGACGCCTTGCATCGCGGCGCCGGCAAGGCCAACTAGGACACAGCACAGCGATGCGACTGTCCGTGTGCCGTCCGCATCGTGTCTTTGAACAATCCGGACCGGGCCGGTTTCCAAGCGGAAGCCTCCCGGTCTAGGGTGACACGAACACAAGGAATTTGGTCATGAGCGCAGATCTGACCCTGGGAACAGGCGCGCCGGCAGGCGATATCGTCAAGGACTCCACCGATCAGGCCTTCATGCAGGACGTGGTCGAACCGTCGCGCGAAGTCCCGGTTATCGTCGACTTCTGGGCGCCCTGGTGCGGCCCCTGCCGCCAGCTGGGTCCGGTGATCGAAAAGGCCGTGCGCGATGCGGGCGGCGAGGTGCGTCTGGTCAAGATCAATATCGACGAGAATCCGGGCATCGCCCAGCAATTGCGCGTCCAGTCCATCCCGGCTGTCTTCGCCTTCAAGAACGGCCAACCAGTGGATGGTTTCATGGGCGCGCTGCCGGAAAGCCAGATCAAGGACTTCATCCAGCGCATTTCCGGCAAGGGTCCCAGCGAGGCCGAGCTGAAAGCCATGGTCGACAGTGCCCTGGCCGCGCTTGAAGCCGGCGATCTGGGCGGTGCGTCCCAGGACTTCGCCGCCGTGCTGCAGGCCGACCCGGGGCATCCCGGTGCCCTGGCCGGTCTGGCCCGTGTCTGGCTGAAGAATGGCGATACCGACAAGGCGCGCGAGATTCTCGACCATGTCCCCGAAGACCGCGCCGGCGACCCCGCCGTTGAAAGCGTGCGTTCGGCACTCGAACTTGCCTCCGGAGCCCCCGCCGATGACAGCGAGACTGCCGCGCTGCGCAGCCGCGTCGAGCAGGATCCGTCGAACCTTGAGGCCCGTTACGAGCTCGCCGAGGCCCTGGTCGCCGCCGGCGATCACAAGGGCGCCATCGACCAGCTGATCGCGATCACCGCGCTCGACCGTGAGTGGAACGACCAGGCCGCCCGCACCCTGCTGCTGAAAGTCTTCGACGCGGCAGGCCCGGCCAGCGAGGTGACCCGCGAGGGCCGCCGCCGCCTGTCGGCCATCCTGTTTTCGTAAGGAAGAAGACGATGAGCGAGAACCAGACCGCACCGCGCGAGATTGATCCCAAACTGCTGGAAATCCTGGTCTGCCCGGTCACACGCGGCCCCTTGAAGTATGACCGCAAGGCCCAGGAACTGGTGTCGGACAGCGCCGGTCTGGCCTATCCGATCCGTGACGGGATTCCGATCATGCTGCCCGACGAGGCCCGCAAGCTGGAGCGTGACTGATGGCGCGCCCCTGGCCCGAGCAGTTGCGCTTCTCCCGCGCCGACAAGGCGCTGCATGTCGCCTTCGATGACGGCAAGCGCTTTGCCATTCCCTTCCAGACCCTGCGGGTCGAAAGCCCCAGCGCCGAAGTCCAGGGACATGGCCCCGGCGAAAAGCGGATCGTGACCGGCAAGGAGAATGTGCTCGTCACGGCCGCCGAGCCCGTCGGCCGCTATGCCGTGCGTCTCGTCTTCGATGACGGCCATGATTCCGGCCTGTTCACATGGGATTATCTCTATGCGCTGGGTGAAACCGCGCACTGATCACCGGTCCGAGGAGACTGCGATGTTCAAACCCGTTCTCGCCGGCCTCGCGGCCGCCATTGCCGTGCCCGCACTCGCCTGGGCCGGCCCCGGTGACTTTGCGCCCGGCCCCGTTATCGAGGAATTCGGCCCGGTTGCGCCTGTCGAAGGCGCTCTGCCCATTCCCGAAGGCACCGAGTTCAGGGTCAGTTTCGACACCAAGGACCAGACCGCCGAAGGCGAGCTGAATTCCAAGCTGACCGCCGCAGCGCGCTTTCTGAACATGCAGGCCGCCGCGGGCGTGCCCGTCGAGAACATCCACCTGGCCATCGTCGTTCACGGTACCGCCGTCCACGATGTGACGCGCGACAGTGCCGGCGCCAATGCCGATCTTGTTGCCGCCCTGGTGGAGCACGGTGTCGAGATCTTCGTCTGCGGCCAGAGCGCGGTCTGGTACGACATCGCGGCCGGCGATCTCCTGCCGGGCGTGTCCATGTCGCTTTCGGCCATGACGGCTCACGCCCGGCTGCAGTCCGACGGCTATACGCTCAACCCCTTCTAGGCGGCGTCCAGACGCTGGCCTTTCAGGAGACGCGGCGGATCGCCGGTCTCGCCGCCGGCCTGTCGCATGAAGAAACGGCGCGCCGGCGGGATGCTGTCGACGATCGACAGACCGATCCCGCGAAGCTGGCGGATCGGCTCGATGTCGTTCGAAAACAGCCGATTGAAGAAGTCGGTACCCGCTGCCAGCGTCGCGCTGTCGAATTTGCGCCAGTCCTCATAGCGGCGCAGCGTCGAGACGGCTCCGATATCGAGCCCGACCCGCCTGGCCTCGCCGCAGACTTCCGCCAGCGCGGCTGCATCGCGAATGCCCAGATTGAAGCCCTGTCCGGCCAACGGGTGAATCCCACGCGCGGCATCGCCGACAAAGGCAATGCGGTCGTCGCAGAATTGTTCGGCATAGCGCAGCCCCAGCGGATAGGCGAACCGCGGCCCTTCCGGCCGGACCTCGCCCAGGAAATCGCCAAAGCGCGCTTCCAGCTCCTCCTGGAAGACCGCGTCCGGCGCCTCCTTGAGCGCATCGGCAATCGCGTCCGGCTCGGTCCAGACCAGCGAGGAGCGGTTGTCGGTCAGGGGCAGGATGGCAAACGGGCCTGACGGCAGGAAGTATTCATAGGCCGTGCCATTGTGCGGCTCGGCATGACGGACGGTCGCCACCAGACCTTTCTGGCCATAACCCCAGCCTGCGGTGCGCACACGGGCCTGATCGCGCAGGCGCGAGAACTTGCCGTCACAGGCGACCAGCAGCTTGCCGGACAGGCGTTGCCCGTCGGCCAGGACAAGATCGATCCCGCCCTTGCGGTGTTCATAGCGATCGGCCCGCGCCGGTGCGATCAGCGTGATCTGCGGCCGCGCCTGCAGCGCCTTGACGAGCGCCTGGCGCGAGCGCCGGTTCTCGGCCATCCAGCCCAGCGGCTCTCCGTCCGGGCCTTCGGAAATCTCGTTGCGGTCGAAATGCAGCGTGTGCGGTCCCGGGCCGCCGGGCTTGTCGCCGCCATAGGGCCGCCCGTCACAGACGAGGATATGCTCGATCCGCTGGGCATGTTCGCGCAGGTGTTCCGCCACCCCCAGCGCCTCGAACATGCGCCAGGACGTGTAGGCCAGCGCCGAGGCGCGCCCGTCGAAAGTGGGCGCCAGCTGGTCGGAGAATTCCAGCGCATCCACAACCGCGACCGAGAGACCGGCCTGGTCCATGGCCAGCGCCAGCGTCATTCCTGCGAGACCGCCGCCTGCGATCACGACATCGCCATCAAAAAGGGGTTTGCTTGTCATGGAACGGAGAATACGGGGTTTGTGTTCTGTGAAAAGCGGTCAGAGCGCCGCAGCGCATTCAGTTTCTGTTTACCCTGCGGGAAGACTTCCCCGCTAGGACGGTGTTCATGAGCCGCAAAGCCGCCGCCAACGCCGACACCGGGGACACGAACCGCGCCGCCAAACCGCTTTGGCGGTTGCGCCTGCACGATCTTGTGGCGGGCGGGCTGATGCTGGCCGCCGGCCTCTTCCTGCTGCTCTCCCTCCTGTCGCACAATGTCCTCGACCCCAGCTGGAACGTCGCTGCCGAAGGCGAGGTGCGAAACTGGATGGGCCGTTGGGGCGCATCCCTGTCGGACATGCTGCTGCAATCGGTCGGCTGGGCCGCCGGCGGGCCGGCGATCGCCCTGACCATCTGGGGCGCGATCCTCGTCTGGCGCGCGCCGCAGCCCCGCCCGCGTTCGGTCGCCGGCTTCCGCTGGTTCTTCGCAGCCCTGGGTACGGCCGGTTTCGCGGCAGCGGTGAGCGCGCTTCCCGTCCCCAATGCCTGGCCGTTCGCCTCGGGCATGGGCGGTCCCATGGGCGATATTTTCCTCAACACGCTGGCCGCTCTGCCGGCCCGCTTCGATCTGCCGGGCGCGACAGGGATGGCGGCGGGCTTTGCCCTCCTTCTGTCGATTGCGGGCATCTTCCTGACCTTCGGTCTGCGCTCGCGCGACATTGCAGCGGCCATCGATGCCGCGGGACTGGCCTGGGCAACGGTACGCGTCTGGCTGGATGCTGTGCGCGGCCGGATTGCAGGCTTCTCGGGCGATGACGGTCCGGACGACGAGGATCGCCGCCCCGTGCGCGAGGAGCCGGTCCTGCGCCGCGCCATGCGGGCTGCGGATGACACGCCGGCACCAGCCGCCGCCCGGGCACAGTCCGACGAGCCCGAGCTCTCGAGCGCGGTGAAGGTGGCACCGGGCCGCAAGGCGAAGCAGTCCGACCGCGACGTCCGCGAGGCGCAGGGCGCGCTGCCCTTCGTCAAGACCGACGGGTTCAAACTGCCCCGGCTCGATCTTCTGGCGAAACCCTCGGTGCGCAATGATGCCGTCGACGAAATGGCGCTGCGCCAGAATGCCGAGCTGCTGCAGGGCGTGCTGTCGGACTTCGGCGTGAAGGGCGAGATCGTGCAGGTGCGTCCGGGACCGGTTGTCACGCTTTACGAATTCGAACCGGCACCCGGCGTGAAGTCCTCCCGCGTGATCAATCTGGCGGACGATATCGCCCGCTCGATGTCCACCATGGCCGCCCGTGTCGCCGTGGTGCCCGGCCGCAATGCGATCGGTATCGAACTGCCCAATCCCAAACGCGAAACCGTCTATCTGCGCGCCCTGTTCAATTCCAGGGCCTTCGAGGACGCGAAGGCGGAACTGCCCTTTGCTCTCGGCGAGACGATCGGCGGCGAGCCCTTCGTGGCCGACCTTGCGCGCATGCCGCACCTGCTGATCGCGGGCACCACCGGCTCGGGGAAATCGGTGGGCATCAATGCGATGATCCTGTCCCTGCTCTACCGGCTGCCGCCGGAAGACTGCCGGATGATCATGATCGACCCGAAAATGCTGGAACTTTCCGTCTATGACGGCATCCCGCATCTTCTCACCCCGGTCGTGACCGACCCGAAAAAGGCCGTCGTCGCCCTGAAATGGGCGGTGCGGGAGATGGAAAGCCGCTATCTGCGCATGTCCAAGATCGGCGTGCGCAACGTCTCCGGTTTCAACGAGCGCGTCGCAGAAGCCCTCAAGACCGGCGAGGAACTCTCGCGCACGGTCCAGACCGGCTATGACAAGGAAAGCGGTGAGCCGGTCTACGAGACCGAGACGATTCCTGCGGAGAAAATGCCCTATATCGTCGTGGTGATCGACGAGATGGCCGACCTGATGATGGTCGCCGGCAAGGAGATCGAGGCCGCCGTGCAGCGCCTGGCCCAGATGGCCCNTGCCGCCGGCATCCACCTCGTCACCGCCACACAGCGTCCCTCTGTGGACGTCATCACCGGTACGATCAAGGCGAACTTCCCGACCCGGATTTCCTATTCGGTCACCTCGAAGATCGACAGCCGCACCATTCTCGGCGAGCAGGGCGCCGAGCAGCTGCTCGGCCGCGGCGACATGCTGTTCATGGAAGGTGGCGGCCGAGTGACCCGCGTTCATGGGCCGTTCGTGTCCGATGACGAGGTTCAGGCCGTGGCCGACTTCCTGCGCAAGCAGGGCGAGCCGGACTACAATGAAAAGGTCGTCGCCGAGGAAGAAGAGGCGGATGCGGTCCCGTCAGGCGGCACCGGCGACCTTCTTGGCGGCAACAGCCTCTATGATCAGGCGGTGCAGCTGGTGATCCGCGAGCAGAAAGCCTCGACAAGCTTTGTTCAGCGACATCTGAAGATCGGCTATAATCGGGCTGCCACCATCATCGAGGAGATGGAAGGCAACGGCATCATCAGCGCCGCCAATCATGTCGGCAAGCGCGAGGTTCTGGTAAGCGAGGAGGCCGGTCAGTGAGTGCGGGGACGGTCATGAAATGGATGAAGCCTGTAAGGAGGAGGCTGGCACCGGCGGCTATGCTGATGGTAATGCTGCCGGCGTTGCTGGTCGGGGGCACGCTGTTTCCGGCGGCCGGCACGCTGGCCAATGCTCCGGATCCGGTCACTCGCGCCGAGGCCTGGTTTGACGGCATCAGCACGATGAAGGCCGATTTCATTCAGGTGGCATCGGACGGCACGACAGCCACTGGCGAGCTGCATCTTCGCCGTCCGCACCGGATGAAAATCATCTATGACCTCGACGAGCCGCTGATCCTGCTGACGACGCCGGTCTGGCTGCATGTCGACAGGCCCAACGACAGGCATGTCACAAGTTATCCGATCAGCGAGACGCCCCTGTCGCTGATCCTGCAGGAGCAGGTCGAGCTGAGATCGGACGAGTTCAGGACCAGCCACTCGGTACGTAACGGCATTACTCGTATCGTGCTGACAAAAGATACTGGCGAGGCTGCCGGCCAGCTGACGCTGGAATTCACCAACCAGCCTTTCGTGCTGCGCAAATGGTCGATCCGGGATGCCGCCGATGTGACCACGACGGTAACGCTTCAGAACATGAGGTTCGGCCATAACTACGAGAACAAGTTCTTCGCCAAGACCATCTATCCCGACGAGAACCAGTGACAAACGCTGTATCCGCCGGGGTTGGCGATAAGGGCGCTGAACCGCCACGCTACCAACATTCAGGATTCACATCATGAGACTGGCAACCTGGAACATCAATTCGGTAAGGCTGCGGATCGACCTGGTTATCGGTTTTCTGCGCGATCATGACATCGATGTGCTCTGCCTGCAGGAAACGAAGACCGAAGACCTGCATTTTCCGGCAGAGGCGCTGACCGAAGCAGGGTGGCCTCATCAGGTCTACCGCGGTGAGAAAAGCTATAACGGCGTTGCGATTGTCT
>PANX01000076.1 GCA_002707795.1 Maricaulis sp. | reverse complement strand
CCGCCTCGCACAGGCGCAGAGCGAGGCCCATCAGCCGGCCGGCGGTCGCGTCGACATAGTCCAGAAGCGCATCCAGCGACTCATAGGGTCGCGCAGAGATATCGTCGAGACGTGCATCGATCAGCCCCTGCATGTCCTCAAGGGAAATCATGCCGGTCAGCTCAGCCAGCCCCTCGGTGACGGCGTGGCGGCGCACCCGGGGCGGATCGGCATACAGGTCGGCGACGGCGTCGTGCCACCAGGTCAGCTTCATCTCGCCGATCATGCCTTCCGAGGTCGCTTCGGCAACCCGCCCGATCTCCTGATTGAAGGCGTAAAGGGCGAAAAGACGGGCGCGCGCCTCTGCCGGTGCGAACAGCGCCGCAAGACGCCGGTCCGGGTCCGAAGCCTGCAGCATTTTGTCGAAATCAGTGTCCTGCATGCGACTTACCGGTAGACAGAGCCGCCGGCCACACCATATGTCCGGTCATAGAAAGACGGCCGAAAAGGCCACATAGTGTCCCACCACTGGTCCAACGAGAGGTTCTCATGGCTTTCACCCTGCCCGATCTGCCCTACGCAAAAGATGCGCTGGCTCCCCATATCTCGTCTGAGACGCTGGATTTCCACCATGGCAAACACCACAACGCCTATGTGAACAACCTGAACGGCCTCGTCGAGGGGACCGACATGGCCTCGAAGTCGCTCGAGGACATCATCCAGGACACGGCCGGCAAGGCCGACAAGGCGGGGATTTTCAACAATGCCGCCCAGATCTGGAATCATACCTTCTACTGGCAGTCCATGCGACCCAATGGCGGCGGCGCACCGACGGGCAAGCTGGCCGAGATGATCGATCGCGATTTCGGCTCCTTCGACGCCTTCAAGGATGCCTTCGCCAAGGCCGGCGCGACGCAGTTTGGCTCCGGCTGGGCCTGGCTGGTGCTGGCTGACGGCAAGCTGGATGTGCGCAAGACGCTGAACGCGGAAACCCCGCTCACCGAGGCCGGCGTGACGCCGCTGCTGACGATGGATGTGTGGGAGCACGCCTATTATCTGGACTACCAGAACCGCCGTCCGGACTACATCTCCACCTTCCTCGATCACCTTGTGAACTGGGAATTCGCGGCCGAGAACCTCGCCGCCGCCTGATCCGCCATTTCCAGGCGAATTCGGGGTCGCCAACCCGGCGGCCCCGCCCTAACCTTCCCCCCGGTCGATAATCATCATCCCGAGGGGGAGTTTTAATGGCGTTCCGCATCGCTACCGCCGCGCTGGCCCTTGCCGCCTGCGGCTTTACCGCCCATGCCCAATCAATCGAAGCGGTCCCCGATCCGCGGGCGCTCGGCTTCGATCCTGCCGCCTTCGAAGCGCTGGATGCACGGCTCGATGCCCTCGCTGCAGAACAGGCCCGCCCGGGCTATGCCGCGATCATCGCGCGCGGCGACCGCGTCGCCCATATCAGCGAGGCCGGCTTCATCAATATCGAGACCGGTGCGCCCTTTACCGTCGACAGCCCGGTCCGCATCGCTTCGATGAGCAAGCCGGTGACGGCTGTAGCGACGATGATGCTGGTCGAGGACGGCCTGGTGGGGCTGGATGATCCGGTCAGCGATTACATCCCCGCCTTCGCCGATGTCGAGGTCGCCGTCAGCCTGATGGCAGACGAGACAGGCGAGATCCAGACACGTCCGCCGGAGACCGTGATGACGGTCCGTCACCTTCTCACGCACACATCGGGCCTGGGCTATATCTTCGAGAACCAGACCGATCTGGGCCGTCTCTATATCGAGAATTCGCTCTATTCCGGCGAGGGCAATCTGGAAGCCCGCATGGAACAGCTGGCCGCCCTGCCGCTCTACAACGATCCCGGCGATACCTGGCAGTATTCCTACGCCAATGACGTGCTGGGCCGCGTAGTCGAAGTCGCCTCGGGCATGCCGCTCGAAGACTTCATGGAGACCGAGATTTTCGAACCGCTGGGCATGCATGCGACCGGCTTCTTCTTCGACGACGTCAATTTTGACGAAGCCGACATGTCTCCGCTCTATGTCCATGCCGAAGACGGCAGCCTGGTCGAGTATGCCGAGGCCTTTATGCCCGACTGGGCCTCCGGCGGCGGCGGCCTGGTCTCGACGGCGAGCGATTATATCCGCTTTGCGATGATGCTGGCGAATGACGGTGCCCTGGGCGATGTGCGGATCCTGGAGCCGGAAACGCTGGCTCTCATGGCGAGCCCGCAGGTCACGGCTGAACAGCTGGGCGAGAGCTGGCAGGGCCGCAGCTACGGCTTTGGTGTCGACGTGGTCCTGCCGCCGGCCGAAGGCGCGGATCCGGCGGGCGTCCCCGGCGATTTCAGCTGGGGCGGGATGTTCGACACAGACTTCTTCATCAGCCCGGCCACCAATGTCAGCGCCGTGATCATGACGCAGATCCAGCCCGGACCGAACCGGGCCGAACCGCGCACCAGCGCCGTCTTCCGCCCGATGGTTTATGCGAGCTTCGCCTTCGACTGACAAAGTGCAGAACCCGCGCGACGGAGATAGCCGACGGCGGCGTTGAACAGGCGAGACGGACGCCCCTCCCTGTTCCCCTGTCCGTCTCGCTCACATGTCCCCCCTGACATGTCACAGGGCCCGCCGGTGGCGGGCCCTGTTTGTTTCCGGGTGCTGCGGGAGACGACGCTTACTGGTCGGAACTCTCGCCGCTGTCGCGTTGTACCTGCGTGAAGAGCAGGAGCGGCGATGCCACGAAGATCGAGGAATAGGTACCGATCACGATGCCCCAGATCATCGCGAAGGCGAAGCCTTCCAGCGACGCCCCGCCGATCAGGTAGAGCGAGATCAGCGCGACCAGCGTGGTCGCCGAGGTCAGGATGGTGCGCGACAGCGTGTCGTTGATCGACAGATTGAGCACTTCCGGAAGCGGCATCTTCTTGTACTTGCGAAGATTTTCCCGGATCCGGTCATACACGACCACGGTGTCGTTCATCGAATAGCCGACAATGGTCAGGATCGCCGCCACGGTCGCAAGGTCGAAGGTCATCTGGGTGACCGAGAACATGCCGACCGTCGCGATCACGTCGTGGATCAGGGCGACGATGGCCCCGACAGAATACTGCCATTCGAAGCGGAACCAGATGTAGATCAGCATCAGGAAGAGCGCGACGCCGATCGCGGTGAAACCGGTCACCACCAGCTCGCCGGACACGGCACCGCCGATAACGGTCGTGCCGCGCAGCTGGGCGTCGGGGAAGTTCTCCGCAATGGCGGCTTCCAGTGTCTCGCGAGCGGCCTGGTTGGCGCGTTCCGCTTCCGCCCCCTCGCCCGGCTGCAGCGGCAGGGCAATCAGGATCGTGTGGCGAGCCTCCAGCGAATTGCCGGCCTCCTGGATACGCGGTTCACCGAGCTCCAGCGCAGACACAACAGTCCGCACGTCCTCGATCGAGGTTTCCGGCGCCGTTTCGACTTCGGTCTGGATACCGCCGCGGAAGTCGATGCCGAAATTGATGCCGACATTGGCGAACTCGAACAGCGAGAACAGCAGCACGAGTGCCGACAGGCCGAGCGCGAAGAAGCGGATGCGGATGAAGGGGACATTGCCGGTGACCGGCAGGTATTTGACGAGAGCAAGCGACATCTCAGCCTCCCTTACAGCGGCAGCGACTTGGGCTTGAATGCCCGAAGCCAGAGAACCGCCAGCAGGCGGGAGAACACGAAGGCGGTGAAGACCGAGGTCACGATGCCGACGCCGAGCGTCACGGCGAAGCCGCGCACCGGACCGGCACCGAGCATGAACAGCACGGCCGCCGCAATGAAGGTGGTGATGTTGGCGTCGAGAATCGCGGCCAGGGCCCGCTCATAGCCGGCCTGGATGGCATTGGCCGGTGTCCGCCCGTGCCGGCTCTCCTCGCGTATGCGCTCGAAGATCAGCACGTTGGCGTCGACCGCCATACCGATGGTCAGGATGATACCCGCGATACCCGGCAAGGTGAGCGTCATGCCCAGCCCGGACAGACCGCCCAGGATGAGCACCACATTGACCAGCAGGGCAAGCGTCGAGAAGACGCCGAAAATGCCGTAGGCCGCCAGCATGAAGACGATCACCGCCGCAAAGCCGATGATGATCGCCAGCGTGCCGCTCTCGATCTGGTCACGGCCCAGGCTGGCGCTGACGGTACGCTGCTCCACAGGCGTCAGCGTGGCCGGCAGGGCACCGGCATTGAGCAGGATGACCAGCTGCGACGCCGTCTCGTAGGTATAGCCGCCGCCGATGACACCGGAGCCGCCGAGGATCGGTTCGTTGATCCGCGGTGCCGTGATGATCTCGTCATCGAGCACGATCGCGAACTGGCGGCCGCGATTATTGCGGGTCACATCACCGAAGATCAGCGCGCCCTGCGTATCCAGCCGGAAACCGACCACCGGACCGACATAGCTGGGATGCTGCGTCACATTCGACTGCGTGAGGTTCTCACCGGTCAGCAATTGCCGCGTCTCGACCGCGAGATACTGCACCGGCTGGGTGTTGGCGACCGGATAGATCGTCCGTCCCGGCGGCGTACGCGCCTGGCCGTTCGGTCCCGGATTGATGGTGTTGTCGACGAGGTGGAAGCTCAGCGCGGCCTGCGTGCCGACCAGGTCGATGATTTCCTGCGGATCGTCGGCACCGGGCACCTGCACCATGACGCGGTCAGCGCCGGAGCGGGCGATCGTCGGGTCGGTCGTGCCCAGACCGTCGAGACGGCGGCGGATCACCGTGATCGACTGGCTCAGCGTGCGCTGGCGGATCGCGGTGAACTGCTCGTCCGTCACGGAGATGCGGATCGCACTGGGATCCTCGCCGTCGCGCTGCATGTCATACATCTGCGCCAGGCCGGGCTGACCCAGCTCGGTGGTCACCGGGCCGTTCAGCTCGCGCAGACGCTCGAACGCCTCGTCACGCTGTTCCTCGCGGATCATCAGCACGACGACTTCCTCGCCCACCACCGCGACAGAGCGCGGCAGGAGCGGCGGGTCGTTGCGCAGCGTCTGGCGGACATCGGCTGCCAGGCTTTCCAGCTGGGCCGTGCGCACCTCGTTCATGTCGACTTCGAAGACGATGTAGGAACCGCCCTGAAGGTCGAGACCGAGATTGATGGTGCTGCTGGGGATGTAGCGCCAGATCCCGCGCGGTTCGCGACTGCCATCCGCCTCGTTGATCTGGTAGCGCACCGTTTCGGGCACCAGGTTCGGCAGGGTGTAAAGCGCCCCGGCCAGAACCACGAGAAAGATGGTGAGGAGTTTCCAGCGCCCGAAGTGCAGCATGACGCGCGGCCTTTTCAGCTAGACGGTCTGAAGATCAGTCGGACTTGGCGTCGTTGGCCGGCTTGGGCTCGGGACGTCCGCGCACCGTGGCGATCGTCTGGCGAACCACACGCACCTTCACGCCTTCGGACAGCTCGATCGTGACTTCCTCGTCGGCGACCTTGGCGATCTTGCCGATCAGGCCGCCCTGGGTAATGACCTCGTCACCACGCTTGAGGCCTTCCACCATTTCCCGGTGCTCCTTGGCGCGCTTTTGCTGCGGGCGGATGAGAAGGAAATAGAACACCAGGCCCATGAGGATGAGCATGGGGATCGGAGAGGCGAGAAAGGCTTCCATGATAACGCAAAGACCCCGGATGGCTGGGCGACGGGGACCGGCTGGGCCGCCCGCGCCAGGAAAAGATTAGCGCGGGACTATATCGGTGCAGGGCTGTGTTGCAACAAGGCCTGACTGTAACCGGCGTGTCCGGCGGTCATCGCAGGTAGTTCATCGGGTCCACGGGATTGACGCCGTTGCGGATCTCGAAATGCACCTGCGGCCTGTCGACCGAGCCGGTCGAACCGGCTTCGGCGATCACCTGCCCCTGGCTGACCTGGTCGCCTTCGCTGACCAGAAGCCGGGAATTATGGGCGTAGGCTGTGACAAAACCGCCCGTATGACGCACCAGGACGAGCTGACCATAGCCGGCCAGCTCACTGCCGGCATAGACGACCTGGCCTGCGGCCGCCGCACGGACGCTTTCACCGGCACGCGCCGCGATATTGATACCGTCATTGCGGCCGCCATCGGGCTTGTTGCCGAAGCTGGAAAGGACCGATCCGCGCACCGGCCAGTCGAAACGGGGCGTGCCGGACGAGGCCGGCGGACGGCGCTGCTCGGGCGGCGGCGAAGACGCGGTCGAGCGCGAACCGGCGGACGGGTCGCGGCTGGCCAGATTGACCACCGTCGCCCCCTGCGGCAGCCGGATCTGCTGGCCGACCTCCAGATTGTACGGCGCCGAAATACTGTTGTGGGCAGCCAGCTGCTGGAACGGAATGCCGTAACGCAGGCCGATGCGGTAAAGGTTTTCGCCACGTTGCACGACATGCATCAGCGGCCGCGGCATCGACAGGACCTGCCCGACATTCAGCGTGTAGGGCCGGTAGAGACTGTTGGCCGCCGCCAGCTCTTCCATCGGAACGCTGCACATCACGGCAATCTCGGAAAGCGTGTCACCACGCTGCACCGTGTAAGCGCTGCCGCAATCGCGCGGTGTCACCCGTGCCGGCGGCGTGGGGCGCGAGCCCGCATTGGGATAGCGATTCTCGACACGTGCCGGCTCGCGCGGCGTCGTTGCGCAGGCGGCAAGCCCCGCGCACAGGGCCGCAATCAGGCAAGTCATTGTCGAAAGACGCATCGCGAGAATCCAGCTCCTGAAGCGAACCGCCGCCATCAATCCATGACAACGCTTAACCGCCAGTTATCCAAGGCTTCGGTTCAACCCCTGACGGCAACTATTATGGACGCCCCGTCGCGAGCGTCCAGACCTGCCTGACAATGCGGCGTAAAATGGGGCGAAAAAACGGGCACGACTGTGATCCGGCCGCCACCGCTCAAAGCGCCCTCGCCTCGCCCTTCACCAGCGGCACGAAACGCACATCCATCAGGTCCGTTTCGACGATGTTGTCGCCTTCGCGCACATAGCGCACCAGCACCTGCTTGATGTCGCGGTCGACCGGCGCCACGGCGATGCCGCCATCCTTGAGCTGTTCGAGAATCGCGTCCGGGCGCTGCGGCGCGGATGCCGTCAGGATGATCCGGTCGAAAGGCGCCTGCTCCGGCCATCCCTGGGTACCGTCACCGATCCGGGTCACGATATTGGTCAGCCGCAACGCCTCGAAACGGGCCTCTGCCTCGCGTGACAGCGTGCGGTAGCGCTCGACCGTGTAGACCCGCCGCGCCAGCCGGGCGAGCACGGCAGCCTGGTAGCCCGACCCTGTGCCGATCTCCAGCACCTTGCAGCGGTCATCCAGCTTCAGCGCCTGGGTCATCAGGGCGACGATCAGCGGCTGGGAGATGGTCTGGCCGCAATCGATCGGCAGTGCCCGGTCGTCATAGGCCTGGTCGCCGAAACGGTCGGGCACGAAGAGGTGGCGGGGCGTGCGCTCGAGCGCGCCCATCACCTTCGCGTCGGTCACACCACCGCCGCGCAGGCTCATGACCAGCTGGATCATGCGCGGATCGGGCAGGTTCATCGGATCGTCCCTTCGATGCCGTGCGGTTGCGCGCGAGCGGCTCAGCTCTTTGGCGGCACCCCGCCGAGCATCCGCTTCAGATTGCCCAGAGTTTCGCCGTGCGTGAGGTCCATGTGAAGGGGGGTGACGGAAATCTTGCCGTCATAGACTGCCTTCAGGTCCACCCCTTCCGGGGGATTGGACAGGATGCCCTTGAAGGCAAGCCAGTAGTAATCCATGCCGCGCGGATCGGTGCGGTGTTCGGCATGCAGGATGTGCTGGTCGCGGCGGCCCTGGCGCGTCACCTCGACCTCGGTCACATCCTCCGGCTTGCGGTCCGGGAAATTGATATTGATCAGCACGTCCTCGGGCCATTTCAGGTCGAACAGGCGGCGCAGGATCGGCGCGCCGTAGAGTTCGGCCGTCTCCCATTCGATCGGATCGCCCTTCTTGAAGCCATAGGCCTGCGACAGCGCGACCGAGGGTATCCCCAGCTGCATGCCCTGCATCGCACCGGCGACCGTGCCGGAGAAGGTCACGTCCTCGGCGATGTTCTGGCCGCGATTGACGCCGGACAGGACAAGGTCCGGCTTCTTGCCCGGGATAATGTCCTGAACGCCCATCAGCACGCAATCCGTCGGTGTGCCGGACACAGAAAAGCGCCGCTCGTCGTACTGACGGACACGCAGCGGCGAATGCAGGGTCAGCGAACGCCCGGCGCCGGACTGTTCCTCGGCCGGCGCCACAATCCACACATCGTCCGACAGGTCCCGCGCGATCTTCTCCAGCACCTTCAGCCCGTGGGCCCGGATGCCGTCATCATTGGTGAGCAGAATACGCGGATTGTCGGGGATCATGGGCTGGGCGTCCTTCGGCTTTCTTTCGGTCGCTTCTAGGGGGTTCCCGGCAAGGCGGCAATCAATGCATCAGTTCCGCGATCACATTCCCGCCAGACGGAACGTTTCACGAACGCATATTTCGTGATATCTCAAGTAGAGATATTCAGGAGTCGATCATGGGCCAGCCCCGCGAACATTTTTCCGCCGATTTGGACGCCAGTCTTCTGGCTGAACTGAAAACGCTGGCGGAAGCAGAAGGCCGAGAGTTGCGCGTGCTCATCGACGAAGCGATCGCCGGGCTACTTAAAGCCAAGAAGGCGCCCAATGTTCGTGATCATGTGATGGCCACCTACAAAGCAACCCATGATGAATATGCCGACGTGTACAAGAAGCTGGCCGAATGAGCTTCGACTACCTGACCCTCGATGAGGTTCTTGCGATCCATGCCGATCAGATCGAAACTTACGGCGGATCACACGGTGTTCGGGATTGGGGTCAGCTAGAGTCGGCCCTCGCTCGTCCCAAGACCGTTACTATCCCGACCTCATCGCCGAGGCAGCGGCACTCTGGGAAAGTCTGGCACAAAATCACCCATTCGTTGACGGCAACAAGCGCACCAGTTTCGCCTGCACGACTACTTTCCTGCGTATCAATGGAGCCAGCTTCGCTCCCGGCAAGCAGGACATCATCGACTTCATCCTCGGCCTCTATACGACACCGGGGAGTTCCGCTTCGAGAAGCTCGAGCCCTGGCTGCGGGCGAATAGTGCCGGACGCTAGGCGCCCAGCACTTCCACACCGCCCATGTACGGACGCAACACGTCCGGCACGGTGATCGATCCGTCGGCGTTCTGATAGTTCTCCATCACGGCCAGCAGGGCACGGCCCGTCGCCACGCCGGAGCCGTTCAGCGTGTGCAGGAAGAGCGGACGCTTTTCGCCCTCCTTGCGGAAGCGGGCATTCATGCGCCGCGCCTGGAAGTCACCGCAGTTCGAACAGGACGAGATCTCGCGATAGCTCTTCTGGCTCGGCACCCAGACTTCCAGGTCATAGGTGCGCTTGGCCGAGAAACCCATATCGCCCGAACACAGCAGCATCACCCGGTAGGGCAGCCCCAGCAGCTGCAACACTTTCTCGGCACAGCCGGTCATGCGTTCCAGCTCGGCCGCGCTTTCGTCGGGCGACGTGATGGCCACCATTTCCACCTTGTGGAACTGGTGCATGCGGATCATGCCGCGCGTGTCGCGGCCAGCCGAACCGGCCTCGGCCCTGAAGCACGGCGTGTGCGCCGTCATGCGCATCGGCAGCGCACTTTCCGGATGGATCGCCTCGCGCGCCAGATTGGTCAGCGGCACTTCAGCCGTCGGGATCAGCCAGCGATGGTCGGTCGTGCGGAAGAGGTCGTCGGCGAATTTGGGCAATTGCCCGGTGCCGAACATCGCCTCATCACGCACCATGTAGGGCGGCGAGACTTCCAGATAGCCATGCTCGGACGTGTGCAGGTCGAGCATGAATTGCGCGAGTGCGCGCTCGAGACGCGCCAGCGGCCCCTTGAGCGCCACGAACCGCGCGCCCGACAGGGCGGCCGCGCCCTCGAAATCCATCTGGCCGAGCCCCTCGCCCAGATCGACATGATCCTTCGGCTCGAAATCGAATGCGCGCGGATCGCCCCAGCGGCGCTGTTCGACATTGCCGGCCTCGTCCTCGCCGGCGGGCACGCCCTCTTCCGGCAGATTGGGCAGAGCAGCGAGATGCTGGCTCAGCGTCTCGTCGAAATGCCGCGCCTGCTGACCGGCCTCTTCCAGCACGGTCTTCAGGCGGTCGACTTCGGTGCGCAGACGGTTGAACGCGTCCTCATCGCCCGAGGCCTTTGCCTTGCCGATCTGCTTGGACAGCGCATTGCGCTCGGTCTCCGCCTCCTGCTGCCTGGTCAGGGCCTCGCGGCGCTGTGTGTCCAGGGCGATCAGCTGGGAGGATTGCGGTTCCAGGCCGCGCAGGGCGAGGCCCTGGTCGAAAGCTTCGGGATTGTCGCGAACGAGCTTGATATCGTGCATGGCTGGAACCGTTGTCTGGAACAGGTGAAAACGCGGCTATAGCCGCGCCCGGGCGCGGCGTAAACCGGATCAGGAGGCAGAGGCGTCTTCGTCTTCGTCGCGCTCTTTCGGCTCCATCAGGTGCATGGCCCCGATCGACACGAAATAGAGCAGCAGGAGCGCACCGCCGAGCATGATCTGGCTGATCGGATCCGGCGGCGTCGCAAAGGCGGCGAACAGGGCGATACCGACCACCGCAAAGCGCCAGCCCTTCAACAGGGTCTGCGCACGCAGGATGCCCGCCTTGGCCAGCAGCATCAGGAAGACCGGCATCTGGAAGGAGATCCCGAACACCAGCATCAGCGTGGTGATCAGATTCATGTAGTCGGACACGTTCAGCAGCAGCTCGATCCGTGTCCCCGCGAGTTCCGGCACCTGTTCCTGCCCCAGCGAGAACCGCATCACCATGGGCAGGACGAAATAATAGACAAAGGCCACGCCGAGGCCGAACAGGATCGGGGAAAGCGCCAGGAAAGGCGCGAAGGCGCCGCGCTCATTCTTGTAGAGGCCCGGCGCCACGAAGCCGTAGACCTGCCAGGCGATGACCGGGAAGATGACAATGATCGCGCCGACCAGGGACAGCTTCAGGCGCACGAAGAAGAACTCCAGCGGCGCGAAGAAATTCGCCGTCAGGTTCAGCTCTTCGACCGGCACACCCCGCACGGCCGCGGCGGCGTCGCGGTAGGGGATGAGCAGCAGCTGGTAGAGCTGGCTGGAGAAGATGAAACAGGTAATGAAACCGACGGTCAGGCAGGCGATGATGATGATCAGCCGCGAGCGCAGTTCGATCAGGTGGTCGATCAGCGGCGCCCGGCTCGCCTCGACTTCATCGTCCTCGACATGACCCATGGCGGCTAACCGTCACCCCGTTCCGGCAGGCTGGCCGGCTTTTCCGGCTGAGCCGCGGCGATCTTTTGCTGGCGCACCTCGTCATCGCCGAAGCGTGCTTCATAGGCGACCTTGTCGACCTCGCCGCGGATTTCCTCGACCGGGTTGGACTTTTTCAGGGCCTCGATTTCCTTGCGCAGCTCCGCGAGCTCGGTCTCGCGGCCGATTTCCTCGAAGGAGTTCTGGAAATCCTTTGCCATGGCACGCATCTGGGCCATCATCTGCCCCACCTTGCGCATCATGACGGGCAGCTGTTGCGGCCCGACGACAACAAGCGCCAGCACCAGAACCACCAACAGTTCCGGCATGCCGATGCCGGGGCTCATCGCCTAGCTCCCGGTCTTTTCGTCGTCGCGGGTTTCGCTGCCGAGCGCGGACGCCTCGTTCGAGGCCGACTGGCTGTCGTCCTCGTCCTTGAGGCCCTTGCGGAAACTCGTGATACCCTTGGCGAAATCACCCATCACGGAAGCGATCTTGCCGCGCCCGCCGAACAGCAGCACGGCGAGCAGGACGACCAGCAGGATTTGCCACATACCCGGAGCCATATGCCCCTCCGACTTGAAGAACTCGTTCTGATCTACTGCGTTTGCCGCGCTGCGTCCAATCCCGGCCTCAGGCCGCGCCGTCCGGATCTTCGTCACTTTCCATGAAGTCGACATGGAAGGCGTGAATTTCCTCGTCGTCCAGCGGATCCTCGATCAGTTCGGGTTGTTCGACGCGTGAGGGATCGGGCACGGTGAAATCGGGCGGAAGGCGGGCATCGAGCAGGCCGGCGGCCTTCAGGTCGGCCATGCCGGGCAGGTCGCCGATCGTCGATAGCGAGAAGTATTCAAGAAACTGCGAGGTGGTGCCGTAGGTGATCGGGCGGCCCGGCGTGCGTCTGCGGCCGCGCGGCCGGATCCAGCGCAGTTCGAACAGGAGATCCAGCGTGCCCTTGGACACGGCAACACCGCGGATTTCCTCGATCTCGGCCCGCGTCACCGGCTGGTGGTAGGCGATGATGGACAGTGTCTCCAGCGCCGCCTGGGACAGCTTGCGCGGCTCCTGGCGGACTTCGGTGAGCACATCGGCAAGGTCGGGTGCCGTTTCGAAACGCCAGCGCCCGCCGACTTCCGTCAGCCGCACACCGCGTTCCTCATACTCGGCAGCCAGCGTTGCCAGCAATACCTGGATATTCGCCTCCAGCGGCAGACGCCCGATCAGGGTCTCCTCGTCCAGCGGCTCGTTGGCGGCAAACAGAAGGGCNTCGAGAATGCGCAGGTTCTGGCGCTCGGTATTCACGGCCAGATGCACGCCCAGCGCCTTGGAGGCCTCGTCATCGGCCAGCACGGACGGCCCCTGCCGGTCCGCGCGCTCGCGCAGCGCCGCGATCGCATCGGAAATCGCGTCGCCGGTCTTGCCGTCTTCGTCGTCAGTCATGCTCTGCGTTGTCCCCGGCCGCCCGAACGTAGAGCGGGGCATAGGCCTCGCGCTGACGCAATCGTGCATGGCCTTCCTTGGTGATTTCAAGGGCGGCCAGCATCGAACTGGCCCGCACGGAGCGCAGAGGCGGTGGATTGGCGCCCAATTCCCCCATGTCCGGCAACAAGGTATCCAGATCGCGCCAGTCGCGGATTTCCGGCATCAGCTTGTCCAGCCGCTGGCGGGCCGCATCGAGCTGGTAGACTCGCGGCGATGGCGGCCGGTAAGAC
Organism: Maricaulis sp.; assembly: GCA_002707795.1. Taxonomy (GTDB): domain Bacteria; phylum Pseudomonadota; class Alphaproteobacteria; order Caulobacterales; family Maricaulaceae; genus Maricaulis; species Maricaulis virginensis. Next base: position 3,762 of record PANX01000076.1, on the reverse strand, counting down.
GAGCGCGCCTGCCGGATCCGGCGGCGCGAATAGGCCGACAGGAGGTCGTGCAGGTCGGCTTCGTAGATCACCGAGCGGGTTGAGCGCACACCATCGGGCTGGCCGCCGGGATGCACATCCGTGTGCAAAAGCGGCTGGGCGAACAGGGCCTCACCGGCGGCGCGCATGGCTTCCAGGCGCCGCAGGCGGAAAGCCAGCGCCGCGGCCATCACCTCGGCCGGTGCCTCGTCCTCATCCTTCTTCGGCTTGGGCAGCAGCATTTTCGACTTCAGGAAGGCCAGCCAAGCCGCCATCACCAGATAGTCGGCTGCCAGGTCGAGCCGGCGGCGGCGCGCCGCTTCCATGAATTGCAGATACTGCTCGGCCAGTTCCAGGATCGAGATACGGGCCAGATCGACCTTGCGCTTGCGGGCCAGGGCCAGAAGGAGGTGGAGCGGGCCTTCGAAACCGTCCAGATCGACGATCAGGGCGTCGGCTTCCGCCTCTTCGGCGGCTTCAAACCGGACATCCTCCTCGAATTCCTCGATCAAGTTTCGCTCCGACACGTAAGCCGCCCCGCTAGCCTGTGACAGGTTCAAGCAAGGCATTCAGCCGCGATTCGGCGTCCTGCGGGTCGAATTCTTCGATCGTCCCGCGCGCCGCGGCGGCAGCATCGGCCCGTTCCAGGCGCTTGCCGTCCAGCCGCGCGGCCCCTTCGGCGACAGCCTTCATCTCCGCCATGTCGCCATTGCAGTGGAGCAGCATATCACATCCGGCCTTCAAGGACCGCTCGCCACGCTCGCGGAACGTCCCCTCCAGCGCCTTCATCGACAGATCGTCGGTCATCAGGAGACCGTCAAAACCGATCTCGCCGCGGATCACCTTTTCAACGACTTCGCGCGACTGGGTCGCCGGGGCGCTGTCATCGATATCGGCGTAGACGATGTGGGCCGTCATCGCCATCGGCGCATCGTTGAGGGCCTTGAAGGGCGCAAAATCGGTCTCGGACAGCAGGCCGTGCTCTTCCGGCACGACCGGCAATTCCAGATGGCTGTCGGCCTTCGCCCGGCCGTGACCGGGAATGTGCTTGACGATGGGGGCAACACCGCCCGCCATCAGCCCTTCCATCGCGGCGCGGCCGAGATGGGCAATGGGTTCCGGCGTCGTCCCGAAGGCGCGATCGCCGATGATCGCGTCAGCGCCTTCGATCCGCAGATCGGCGACCGGGGCACAGTCGACATCGATCCCGACGGCGCGCAGCTCGTGCGCGAGCAGGCGATGATTGAGCCGCGTCGCCTCGATCGCCGCTTCCTCGTCCTTCAGATAGAGATCGGCAAAACGCTGTGCTGCCGGTGCAGCCCGCCAGGCCGGTGGCTTGAGGCGTGCCACGCGCCCGCCTTCCTGGTCGATCAGGATCGGTACATCCCGGCCCACACAGTCGCGCAGCTCCAGCGTCAGCCGGGAGAGCTGACGCACGCCTTCGACATTGCGGGCAAACAGGATGAAGCCCCAGGGATCGGCATCGCGGAAGAAGGCTTTTTCCTCCGGATCGAGCGTCAGGCCGGCCAGGCCATAGATCGCCGAGGACACGCCGCTCATCGGCGCGCCACCAGGCAGTCCTGACCGCGGCCCTGCAGGGTCGAGCAGAAGGCGACCGCGTCATCGCGTGTCTCGAACGCCGCGATGCGCAGGCGGTGATAGGTGCCGCGATTGGGAATCTCGACCTGCACCACATCCGGCGCCAGGCCGGAGGCAATGTCGGAGAAGCGCGTGCGGAAGGCCACCCAGGCCGCTTCAGCGTCGGCTTCACTGCGGAAAGCGGCAATCTGAACCACCCAGTCGCCATTGCGGTTCACCGCCGGGGCCGTCTGGGCCGGCGCGGGATCGGGCCGGGTTTCCGCCGGGGCGGGGTCGGGTTCCGGATCCCGCGCAGCAGGCTCCGGCTCGCTCTGCGCCGGTGTTGTTTCCTGCGGCTCGGGATCGGGCTGTGTCTCGGCGGGACGATCGGGCGCCTGGCGCGGCGTGACGTCCGCGCCGGTCTCGTCAGCATCGACCGTCTCGACCCGCAGGGCCGGACGGCTGTCCTCGATCGGTTCTTCCGGCGCCGGGCGCAGGGAGACCGGACCGTCACCCTCGTCGCTGTCACCGGTCAGGCGGTCATAGACTTCCAGTTCGGTATCCGGCGTCTCCTCGCCGCCCGGATCGGCCGGACGTTCGCGATAGGGTTCCTCGTTCGGCACCAGGCGCGGCGCTCCATCGCGGCCGCTCTCGCGCAGGCCCTGATTATAGGCGCTCCAGACGACACCGAGGAACAGGATGAAGACCGCCAGCGCCGCCGTGAGCAGCAGCGGGCCGCGGCGCGCGTCTTCCTCGCGCGCATCGAAAGTGGAGAACTCGTCCGCTGGCGGGGCATAGGCGCCGATGCGGCTGTCATCATCCTTGTCGGTCATCGTGCTCTGGCGTCTCACAGCTCTTGCGGCAAGCGAATCGCTTCCCGCGCGAAAAACGATAGCACCGGATGGCGCCGCAATTCATGCGCCGGTGCAGCCCGGTGCGGCCGCATCCGGCAGCCTGGCTCAGAAATATCCCTGAACCGTGAACAGGCGGCGGTGTTCCTCGACGGCGAACCGGTCGGTCATGCCGGCGATGTAATCGCAGACATGACGCGCCGACTCGGCCGTGCCGGCGCCCTGCATCCCCGCCTGGACATCGGTCGGCAAGACACCGGGATCGTTGAGATAAAGGTCGAACAGATCACGCATCACCCGGCCCGCCTGGCTCATCATCCGGTTCACCTTGTAGTGCCGGTACATGTGGGCAAAGAGATGGCGGCGCAGCGCGGCCAGGTGCAGCACCATCTCCTCGGAGAAGGCCACGACCGGCTGATCCAGCCGGCGCAGATCTTCCGCCGTCTCCGGCCGGGCCGCATCGAGCCGCCGGCGCGTCTCTTCCAGTACATCGCCGACCATCACCCCGATCAGGTCGCGCACCGCCTCGTGAATGACGATGGTACGCGGCTGGCCCGGCCAGCGCTTTTCCACACGGCGGAAGATCTCGCCGACCAGCGGCAGTTCCAGCAAGGGCTCCAGCTGCAGCAGGCCCGAGCGCAGACCGTCATCGATATCGTGATTATTGTAGGCGATGTCGTCGGACAGGGCCGCGATCTGGGCTTCCAGGCCGGCATGCGTGTCGAGCTCCAGCTCGCGCCAGCCGTCATAGTCGGTGAAGGCCCAGGCCAGATCCCCTTCGCCCGAGGCCTCGGTGAGCAACGGCCCGTTATGCTTGACCACGCCTTCCAGCGTCTCCCAGGTCAGGTTAAGCCCCTCGAACTGCGGATAACGCACTTCCAGCTTGGTCACGACGCGCAGGGTCTGGGCGTTGTGGTCGAAGCCGCCATAATCCTTCATGCGCTGGGCCAGAACGCGCTCGCCCTCATGACCGAAGGGCGGATGGCCCAGATCGTGCGCCAGGGCCAGCGCTTCGGCCAGATCCTCGTCGGCCCCCAGCGTGCGCGCGAGGGTGCGGGCGATCTGGGCGACTTCCAGGGAGTGGGTCAGACGGGTGCGGTACTGATCGCCCTCATGGGCCACGAAAACCTGGGTCTTCTCCTTCAGGCGGCGGAATGCAGCCGAGTGGATGATCCGGTCGCGATCGCGCTGGAAGGCATTGCGCATGGCGCTGTCGGGCTGGTCAAACCGGCGGCCGCGGGATCGCGACGGGTGGCAGGCAAAGGGGGCTCGGCTTCGGTCGGTCGCCGCAATCGTCATATCGGGGCCTTTCATC
>PANX01000075.1 GCA_002707795.1 Maricaulis sp. | reverse complement strand
TGGCACCCGCGGCGATGGCCGAGCTGCCGCAGACCTATCTGGCGCTGCTGCAGGAGGCCGACAGCCGCGATCTGTCCGACGACCGCTTCCTGGAAACCGCCGACATGGTGTCGGTGCTGGTCGATGGCGGGCGCGCCGAAGTGCATGCCGCCATCCTGGCGCATCTGCCGGGCCGGGCCGGTGTCGTGGCCGACTGGCCGCTGCCGGCTCCGGAACCCGCCGTACCGGCACCCGCACCGGCAGCGCCGCATCCGGAACATCGCGATCCGGGGGAAGCCCCGGTCGATTTCGGCGAGGCGCCCGAGGGCTCCGGCGGCTGGCTGGCCGCGCCGCTGCGCGCCCTGCGCGATGACAGCTGGGCGGGCCATATCCGCGCCGGCATCCAGATGGAGCGGGGCAATTCGGAACTCACCGATCTCACCTTCGCCGTCGAACTGGACCGCGAGCTGGAGGATGGCTGGCGGATCGACAGCCAGTTCGAATACTTCATCGCCGAACACAATGGCCGCACCACGCGCGACAACTGGCTGGCCGAGCTGCGGGTCGAGCGCGAGCTGGACAATGGCACCGGATATTATGCCGGCGGGTCCTATGACCGCGACGAGGTGGGGCTGTATTCCCGGTCGGCCTTCCTGACCGCAGGCGGTATCTGGCACGTGCTGGAACGCGCGCGCATGGACTGGAAGCTGCGCGCCGGTGCCGGTCAGCGCTTCCGCGAAGCCGCTGCGACCGGTGTGACGACGACCGACTGGGTCGCCGAGGCCGGCTCCAGCTTTTCCTACGAGATTTCCGAAACCTCGCGCTTTGCCTCCGAGACCACGGCCTATGCCGGCGGCGGTTCGCGCATCGACCAGCGCTTCACCCTGACCAACCGCCTGTTCGGCGACTGGGCCGTGCAGACGGGTCTGCGCATCGAGCACGAGTTCGAGGACCGCCCCGGTTTCGAACCCACCGATGTCCGCCTCGACATCTCGCTGCTCTACGCGTTCGACTAGGCGGCGGCAAACTTATCCCCGCCCCTCCGGGCCGTGCGATACTGGTGCCGTTCTTTCTCAGTGCCGTCCCCCCCGATCTCCCGCGCGCACCACCGCAGGGAACCAAAACACGGTTTCATGCATTTCCTGGTTGAGCGCCGGCCTTCCCTGCCGGTCCCCCGGTTTCCGGCGCTGCAGCAGAGTACCGATCCGGCGGCTATTAGGCCGCCCGTCAAGCCAGGAGGCGTACATGTCGGAAGAAATGCTGAAACTGGCCATGCTGGCCGACAAGGTTGAACGCGAAGACCAGCCCGGCCGCGCGGCGTCCGCGCCGGTGAGCCCGCTCGACACGTTCCTGTTCTGGACCGGACGCACACCGGCCCAGCTCGCAGCCGCCGCCGGGGCAGAGCGCGAGGTCGAGCGCGTCTGATTCGCGCGTCTCACGAAATCCCCCCCCGACATCCCCCCGACATCCCCAAGGAAACGCCCGTGTCACTGGCTGTGGCACGGGCGTTGTCTTTATGGGGCTCTTACGGAGCACTTATCGGGCACATAGGGAGCGCTTACGGCTCCAGTGCGACGCCCTCACGGCGCGGGTCCGCTCCGCCAATCAGCGAGCCGTCCTCCAGCCGCCGCACCGCGTGCAGGCCGGAGTTTTCCCCGCGATTGGCATCCAGGGTGAAGCCCAGTTCACGCAGGCCTTCCAGCACGTCCGCCGGCATCCCGTCCTCGATCCGCACCGTGTCGCCGCGGGCCACGACATTGGGCAGGGCCACGGCGTCCTGCGGCGTCAGCTCCCAGTCCAGCATGCCGACCAGGCTTTTCGCGACATAGCCGATGATCGACGAACCGCCGGGCGAGCCGGTGGCCAGTTCGAAATGGCCGTCCGCATCGAACACAATGGTCGGCGACATGGACGAGCGCGGCCGCTTGCCGCCATCCGGCGCATTCGGCACCAGCCGTCCCTCCGCATCGCGCGGATCGCGCGAGAAGTCGGTCAGCTGGTTGTTGAGCAGGAAGCCGCCGGCCATGCGGTGGCTGCCGAAAATGCTCTCCACCGTCGTGGTCATCGACACCACATCGCCATCGCTGTCGACGATCACGAAATGGCTCGTGCCCGGCACGTCGGCCGTTGCATCGGCCCCCGGTGCGTCGACGCCCTCGGGAATACCCGGCACGGCATGCTCGATCGCCGTATCCCGGTCGATCAGGGCCGAGCGCGTGGCGATATAGTCCGTGTCCAGCAGACCTTCGGCGGGCACGAAGACAAAGTCCGGATCGCCGATATAGGCGTCGCGGTCGGCATAGGCGAGGCGGCTCGCCTCGATGAAGCGGCGCCAGCCCTCCACCGTGTCCGGGCCGGTCTGGCTCATGTCATAAGGTTCCAGCAGGCCGAGGATCTCGTTGACCGATACCCCGCCCGAGGCCGGCGGCGGCATGCCGCAGACCGACCATTCGCGATAGTCCCGGCAGATCGCCTCGCGCCGCACCGGCTCGTAATTCGCCAGGTCTTCCAGCGTCAGCGTGCCCGGGCGCGGCCCGGCCTGCACCGCCGCGACGATCTCCTCGGCGATACGGCCGGTATAGAGATTGCGCCAGTCCTCGGCCAGCGCCCGCGTGGTGGCGGCATAGTCCGGATTGCGCAGCAGATGACCGGCGGGCAGGGCCTCGCCCTCATCGGTGAAGAAATAGTCCCGGGTGGCTTCCCACTCGTCCAGCGGCGTGCGCGGCGCAACGCCGGCGATCAGGTTGTGCAGGCGCGGGGAAACCTCGAACCCGTTCTCGGCAAGCTCCGTTGCCGCCGTGAAACCGTCGGCCCAGTCCAGGGTGCCGTGATCGCCGTGGGCCATGGCCAGCATCGCCACCGCGCCCGGTGCGCCGACCGAATGGCCGGAGAAGATCGCGTCGAAAAAGCTCAGCGGTTCGCCGGTCTCCGGATCGATGAAGAGGTCTGGTCCGGCAGCGGCCGGCGCTTTCTCCCGCCCGTCATAGGCGGTCAGTTCGCCTGTCTGGGCGTCGTAGTAGAGCATGAAGGCACCACCGCCCAGGCCCGAGCTCTGCGGCTCGACCAGGCCCAGAACCGCCTGCACGGCGATCGCCGCATCCACCGCATCGCCGCCATTGCGCAGCGCTTCAAGGCCGGCCTCGACGGCCAGCGGGTTGGCCGCAGCCACCATCGCCGGCCCTTCGGCCGGGGCTTGCGCGGTGCTGTCCGGCGCCGGGGCCGGGGCCGCCGGTCCGGCATCCTGTCCGGCCTGGGAACAGGCGGCCAGCAACAGGCTGGCAGTGATGGCAGTAGTGGTCTCAAACATACGCAACATGTGACTTGCCCCTCATTCTCTTCCGGTCACGATAGACACCGCGTTCGCAACAGGTAAGGGGCTGAACATGGCGATGCCAGGAAAAACCAACAGTTTGACGGATGTTTCCGGGATTGCCGTCGGCCAGGCCGAGGCCGCGGACGCGAAAACCGGCGTCACCGTCATCCTGCCGGACAGCCGGGCTGTCTGTGCCGTCGATGTCCGCGGCGGCGGTCCGGGCACGCGCGAAACCGACGCGCTGGAAGCCCACACCCTGGTCGATGCCGTCGATGCGGTGGTGCTGTCCGGCGGCTCGTCCTACGGCCTGGCAGCCGCCGACGGCGTGGCGGCGGAGCTGGGCGCATCCGGCCGCGGCTTTGCCCTGTTCGACATGCCCGGCGTGCCGCGCTCGCCGGTCGTGCCCTCGGCCATCCTCTACGATCTCGCCAATGGCGGCGACAAGGCCTGGGGCGCAAACCCGCCCTATCGCGATCTCGGCCGCGATGCCCTTGCCGCCGTGTCGTCCGGACCGGTCGCGCTGGGCCGCGCCGGCGCCGGTTTCGGGGCGATGGCCGGCACGCATCCCGGCGGTACCGGCACAGCCAGCCTGGTGACGGGCGAGGGCTATACCGTCGGCGCCCTGGTCTGCGTCAACGCCTTCGGCTCGGTGACGATGCCCGGTCTGGACGATGTCTACTGGGCCTGGCCCCACGAGATCGATGGCGAGTTCGGCGGGGCCTGCCCGCCGGCCGGCTGGCGGGCCTCTCCGGCCGACTGGGGCGCGGCCAAGGTCAATCCCGGCGTGCGCGAGAACACGACCATTGCGGTCGTGGCGACCGATGCCGCCCTCACGCCCGCCCAGGCCCGGCGCCTGGCCATCATGGCCCAGGACGGACTGGCCCGCGCGATCCGGCCGGTGCACACGCCCTTTGACGGCGATGTGGTGTTTGCCCTGTCCACCTCGGCGCGCCCGCTGCCGGAGAGCGGTGCCGAACTGGCCCTGGCCGCACTGGGATCGGCCTGTGCCGACACGCTGGCCCGTGCCGTTGCGCGCGGCGTCCATGCAGCCCGCACACAGGCGGTATGACGCCGCTGCACACGGGTGTGCATTTGCCGCTTTGCAGTACTTGCATTCGGCGAAAGTCGCGGCTAGTTTCCGCGCCTCTTCGGGGCTCGCCCCGACAGACGGCCTGCACCGGTAGCTCAGCTGGATAGAGCACCAGACTACGAATCTGGGGGTCGGGAGTTCGAATCTTCCCCGGTGCGCCATTTTACAATCACCCCCATCGAGACCGCCTAATACCTTGAACGGTAAGGCTAAATCTGGGGTTCGAAGTCCATTTTCCCGATCATACGTAATGCCTGCTGGAAACACCATTTTCAGCACCAATTTGCGCACCGCTAAAGTGCCATTTGTCCATATTTCATAGGGGTTTGCGAGGAATTGGCAGGCGAGTTCGAACATCTCCTCGAAGGTGTGCGGTTTTTGGCCTACACGATTGGTCTGTTCCCGAAGCAATAGCTTATCTTTTTCGAATCCTTCGATCTTCGCCTCATATGCCGCGATCACGCGTGAAGAGTTTGAATCTACGATCCGGTCGAGGAGTTGATCGATCTTCTTGTCGAGTTCCTTGATACGCGCTTGAGCTTCTTTCGCCCGCGATTGTTCTTGATCGACACGACCATCCCAGAGGTCTTTCAGCATCGCTCTCGCAAGCTCAAAAAGGCTCTTAGCAGGCGTAACGCTTGCGAGCGCCGCTTCGACCTCCCCTTCGATCGCATCGCGTCTGATAGATTTTCTGTGGCTCTCGCAATCACGATTATAGCAGAGATAATACGGATGCTTTGTTCCGGTCTTGCTCGTGGACCACGCCGCCGTCAGAGGGTGATCGCAATCACCGCACAACGCGGCCCCGCGAAGCGGAAAGTCTTCCCGCATATCTTTACGGATAATTTGACGATCAGGATTCGCTAGTCGTTTTTGAATCCTCTCGAAGGTCGAGACAGAGACCAATGCTTCGTGACGGCCTTCACGCATCGCAATCCCCCACTTTGGAATTGAGATCAGACCGGCATAAAGCGGCTGAGTGAGTAGGTCGTTCACACGCTGATTACGCATAAATCCGCCCGGCAAATCTTTAGGGAAAAGGGGCTGGGCTTCGAGATAGCGCTTCACTTCCGCTTGTGTACCGAAGCGGCCAGACGCAAAGCCTTCAAGAGCTTCTTGCACGATCGAGGCGAGAGGCTCATCGCGAACCAAAACCTTGCCTTCGTTGGAGCGTTCAAAGCGATAGCCTTTAGGCGCTGCAAACACCCAGTAACCGTTCATGGCCCGAGCGCGCATACGGTTCGTGGTTTGCTCTGCGTTCTTTTGTCTTTGGTGTTGCGACACCGAGGCCAGAAGGTTTTCCACCAGCACCGAATCTGAGTCCTCCCCAAATTCGATCGAAGGGCTTTCCAACCGGCCTCCCGCGCCACCGATTGCCGTTCTCAATCGAATATGCGCGTCCAGCCCCCGTGCGAGACGCGACACATCGTCGATGATGACAACCGGATTTTCTGCATGGTGTTCTTTGAGCCAGTCCAGCATCTCCATCATGCCAGGACGATCAGCTACGCCGCCGCTCATATCATCTGTGAAGACTTGCTCTACGCGATAGCCCTTGTAGCCAGCATATTCCCGGCAGCGTGTTTCTTGGCTTCCAAGGCCATCGCCGCGCGTCGTCTGTTTGACGTTCGACACACGGCAGTAGATCACTGCGATTCCGCCGGTTTCGCTTTTCTTGTTCGTTAGATTCATCATGGTGTGCTCTCCGGCGTTTCGAGCTGCTTGCGAGGTTTGTCCTCGCGTTCAGCCTCTTGGTTTTCTTTATCAGCCATTGCCAGAGTCGGCCCATCGATACCGAAGCCAGCGTCTACGAACAGAACCATCAGGTCCCAAACAGTTCGCATGAGCGTTAGCTTCTGCGTCTCGGTGAGGTCGAGTTGTGCAATGTGGTGAGCGTACGCTTCAGGATCGAAACGAACCTTGCGAGCCTCCTGATTAAAACCGTCAACGGTTGACGATTGCAGGATGTTCTTTTGATCGTCTGGCATCCTGAACTCCTTTCTTGTGTCTCACGCACGCGAAGGGGGCTCTATTTTTATTATGCCGTATACGGATTAAAAAGTCCAGCATTTTCAGGGCTTTCAGCCCTTTTTGTGCATAACTTATCCGGCATAAAAGCACCGTTTCGCAATGTTCGAACTCAAAATGCGGTGCTTATTGCGATGCGACAATTACCTGTCCCGATCAGAGGAAGAAGAGTCGGTTAACGCTCTGAGATTAAATAATATTTTCCATGGCAAACCGTTACATCACCCGCTCAAAACTGAGCAATGAACAGGTCGAAGCACTCCTTTGGGCGGTTTGCTCAAACTTTTCTGTGCCGATTGCCAGTGAGAATGCTGGTATTTCCGAGCGATCAGCCGCTGAAACCATGCGCAAGCTGCGTGATATGATTGCCCGGTCTGACACGCTATTTCATCAAATCGGCCTTCCGTCTGGCTGGCCTGACGATGACGATCCGCTTTGGCAGCGCCTTCACACTTGCGTATTTGACTGTCCGTCTGAAATTAGGGAAGCGTTCGAAGGGGTCGATGGTCCAGGAACAGCCCTTCTTGGCAACAGACGCCTTTGTTCAGCGTGCGAGTTTCTGCCGCTCGTCCAGCCGCGCCCCATGCTGCTCCGCACACTCCGGCATCTCAGAACGGAACAACGCGGCCTTCCTACAGGAAGCTTCAAATCGGTGTTTCTTACGGCATTGGTCTATGACCGTTTCCGCGACGTTGAACTCGACCGTGCCCTCAAAGACGATGAAGCCATGAAGCGATTGGGATCGACCCGGCGCAATCATATGACGATGATGTTCGAGGCATGTAAGCAAACGCTACGAAAAGCCTGAAAGCCTCCTGTCAGCCGAGGCATAAGAGCCTGGGCAAAACCGTCCTCCGCTTTGAGATAACCGCATCCGTGGCGACTGGCAGGCCCACTGCAACCGACCTTCCGCACCAGTGACCGTGAAGGCAGTTGCAGCGTGCCTTTATTCCAGTCGCCCGAGCCTCCTGCGTTCAAAGCAAAGGAGGACAATATGCCCAACATTTATCATGCTACGCCCTACGACATTTCAGCGACGGGCTTCTATTTCGAAACGCTCGATGAGTACCGCGAGCGAGCATCGCGACATCGCAACGAGTACGGCGATCCCGTCGAAGAATATGAGATTCAGTTCATTGATGGCGACAATTACGAGCTGTTCAAAGCGATCGGCGTGAACCAAGCAAATCTGCCGCTGTGGTTCGATCAATTTGAAGACCTCGACGAAGATGAGGCCGCCCGCGCCATATACCTCGCTGGATACGAATGTATCGCGCCGGAAGAGATCATCGATCGCCTGGACGAAGTGATGCTCTTCGAAGGCACGCTTCTCGAATACGCCGAGGATTACGTCGAGAGCACCGGGCTTCTTGACCAGCTACCAGAAAGCCTTCGCTACTATTTCGATGTCGAGGCCTTTGCCCGCGACATGCGCCTGGGCGGTGAAGTCACCGAACTGGAACTCGGCAATCGTCAATGGATCGTCCAGCTATAAGCTGGGCGACCCAATTCGAAAGAGAGGCTAAAGCCGTGGCAAACGGCTCAGCCGATTTCGAGCACTAAGCTCGTTCATGACGACATGCAGATTGTGCGCAATCGCTTGAGCAAGCTCTGAACCGCATTCGCTATTTGCCAGCTCTTCGGCGAGCAATTGATGCAGCGCTCGAAGCTGCGTTATCGGCATGCGGGCAGCTTCCGCCTTTGAAATGATTTGAAGAGACATCGCGTCGCTCCTTTACGTTTGTAATTGCGGCGACCGAACCGTTCGAGCACCTCGCCTGTCCCGCCACACAATTTTCAGGCAATGGGTGTCGATCGGTTCGGTTCAGCGCCGCGTATCCGTAAAGGTTGCGACGTTATGCGTCCCAGGGATTCAAAGGCTTGCTGGCCTTCGCTTGACGAAACCACCAATGTTTTCGAGCGATGATTGGATAGTTGTTCTCCACGAAGAGAATCTGCAAATCGCGGTGAAGCGTCATCATCTCATCTGCATATGCCAGCGGACGCTGCACATCGTCATACGAGATAGTTTTCGAGTGGCCCGTAGTGGACGAGCTGCTTGGGTAAGATGTGGTTGCCGATGAGGACGTTCCGAAGCTGATGGACCGCTTTTTCATCGTCGTCATGCCGGTCAAGTGTTCGGCGTATTTCGCCGTCTCATAGTCGCGGCTTCCAAAATACTGAAACACGCCCGCATTGCTGACGAATGTCTGCCAGCCCTTATCGCCGTAGAGGCGCATGAGCTGAGACAGGTCTTGTGTAACCGCCCAAAGCTGTACGCCAAGGCCCGCCATCGTCCCGAAGGCTGTCTCAATAATCTTCAGCCTTTCGAGGGCTGCAAACTCATCCAGAATCACGCGCACCGGCTCAGCGTCCGACTTCGCAGGGGTGCGGGTCAGATCGATCATGGCGCTTGAGATCATCAACCGAAGCCAGCGATTGAACGTCGAGAGACGATCGAGCGGCAGCACCAGATAAATCGTCGTTGGCGCATCGGCAGTTTTGAGATCAGAGAAGCGGAAATCAGACTTGGTCAGGCTGTCACGGATTTTCGGACTATCAAGAAAATGCGTGTTCGATTGCGCCGAGGAGATCACGCCTGAGCGCTCTTTCTCCGCCTTTTGGGCAATGCGGAAAGCGGCAGCACTTACCAGTGGGTGAGGTGAGACCGCCATCCGCATCAAAATCTCATCCATTGTGCCAGGAAGATTCTCATCTTCCGTATCCGCAGCCGGAGGCAGCGACAGGATATCCCGGACTCGGCCAAGCGTTCGGTTGCCCTCTTCTTCGGGAGCAACGACGACATAGAGGATGAAACCAGCAATCAGCGCTCTGGCCTCGTCGCTCCAAAATGGCTCTTTGTCGGTTGAGACAACGAGCGCGTCCGCGAGTTGCATCGCGTCCGATCCAAGGTCTGGATCATCTGCGCGAAGAGCATCCAAAGGATTGAATTGGGCATGGAAGCCCGCATCGGTCCCAGGACCAAATTTATCGGCTTCTTGAGCGATGCCCCACGGGTCTACAATCTTGATATTGTGACCCATCACAGCGCGCTTTTCTGCCGTACGCCGTGCATTCTCGCCTTTGGGATCAATTACGAGAATTGAGCTTTTTGACCGGAGAAGGTTCGGAATGATGGCGGCAGCACCTTTGCCCGTTCGCGTTGGCGCGACCGTCAAAGCGTGCATGTCGCCTCGGTAGACGAGCGGGATGCTTTTCTCTTGCTCCTTGCCGAGGAAAAGACCGTCTCCCTTGTCCATTGAACCAATCAGGTCGGCCTCTGTGATGTCATCGAACGTCGCCCACCGTGAAGAGCCGAAGATGTCCGGTATTTCCGTAGGCGGTCTGATGACGAGAAGAAACTTCGCCGCCAGGGCAATGCCCGCGCTAAAGCCAGTGATGAAGGCCAGCATCGACGCCATGGATGTTGTCGATGCAGTGTCGCTTGTGTCTCCGATGAGGACGAGCAACGCGCACAGAACAATGAGCGCCACCCATCCATGTTTGTGGACAACCCAACGCCAAAAGGCGAGGATTGCGACCAATCCAACCCCGAGCACAAATCCGCCCATGAGGCTGCTTAACGTGAGGCCGCGCATTGGGTTCATGGCAGCGCCAAGATCACCGCCGCCGATTGGCATGCCATAGGCATCATATTGGATTTGATTGCCGCCGCTTTCTTCGCCGCTGAAACCAAAGCTAACGACGGCCACCGTGACGGCCACACCGAATACTGCGAGCGCGCCCCAGCCGAGCCATTTGAGAAATGGTTTGGGATCAGGTTTAACCTTCGATTTCGTCTCAGGTGACGATTTTGAGGGCGGCTTGCTCCTCAAAAACTTCTCAACCTTCCGCTTTGGACTTGGCTCTCTGGAAAGCGCTGTGTCAGCTAAATCTTGAATGCTGTCCCACAGAGAGCGGAACCACGAAATTATTGGGTCCATCGTTTGGGCACTCCTCTTACGTTGAAAAACTGTCAACGTGTGTGAGTGCCGTTTATTATCGAAAGTTAAGCCAATCGCCTGTTTTGCGAAATTAGCCGCCAAAGCCAGCAGATTTTTTCACTAACGGTCGCGTTCTCGATCTTGCTCTTTGCCGCGTTGCAAAAGAGCCCGCATACGATCGCGTGCAGCTTCATCGCGTTCGGGCGCGGCATACTTTGGAGCTGGCCGGATAGTTTCACCGCCCAGGCTCAACGAAGGTGGTCTGGGACGCGGCTTTTCCAGTTCGGGAAGTGCGGCTTCCTCCTCCTTTTGAGCCTCATCATCCAGTTCTTGTGCAATGCGGTGAATGTCAGAGTTCCGGCGATCAGGGACTCCCGATCGCCGGTCATTGAGCCCTTCGAGCGCTTTCAAAAGGTCGATCGACGGTTCCTTTTTTGGAGCGTCCGAAGCCTTCTCTTCGAAGGCATTTTTCGCCGCTCCTTTGTTCCGGGCGTGTTTCTCATCCCAGCTATCAGACACATCGCGCTCCACGTCTCGATGGGAATCGACGTAGCACGGAAATCGTCAAAAGTGCAGTAAAGCCGGGTGTTTCGCGGTTTTCACCCGATTTGTGCGCGTTTTTTGACGCGCAAGGTGTGCGTTGTACTACAACGCCGACCTTGCCAAAGGGGCGCTGCGCCCCCTGTTGGATACCCCAGCCGTGGCGCTTCCCAGGCATCTAACCTGTCCAGCACCATCCAATCGTATCGCCGATTGATCCCTCATCAGAGGCGGAGAATGACCTCTCCCCTCCGACACCTCCCCATGTCCGAACAGCCTGCCGTTCGATCGCAGATCAGGTGAGCCTCCAAGCTCCCCCGATACCCCCATGGCCATGTCATGGAGACGACTTCATCGAGACCAACCGTACGCCGTTTGGATGCCGTCAGCGTATCGCCGCTGAACTACTCGCAGGTGAGATTTCTGCTCTCCCTGCACCCATCGATCAAACGGATTCCGTGCTCCCTAACATTGCTGTGAACATCATCGATGTTTTGCTTTTGTTCTATTTCTCGGCTTGGTATAATATTTAGGTGTGATCACTAGAATAGGAGATTCAAATGAGTGCCGAAAAATATAACCGTAGCATATCCCTTGTTTGCCCAACCTGTGGACATGATCAATTCCAGTATGATGACGAGGACGAATTGATCCCAGTTACTTGCCAGCAATGCAAGACCGAGATGTTTCGTGACGATTTGATCGAAGCGAATGCCGAGAACATCGAAATCAACAAGAATGAGGTCATCGGCGAAGTAACTAAAGATATCCAAAAGCAATTCAAAGACATGTCCAAGGGGAGCAAATGGAAAGTCCGGTAGCTGATTATTCTAGCCTCGCTAGCGCCATCATTGCGGGTCTGGCCCTCCTCGTCTCATTGGTGGCCTTGGTCCTCGGCGAGTTGCGTAATGCGCGGCAAAAAAAGTTCGTCGAGACCCAGCATGAGCTGAACGAACGGCTATTGGCACGCGAGCTTCAAAACCTCCAGGCATCCAGCAAAGCTGATATGGGTGCGAAGCTCATAAGAATGGGAAAATCGAGCTACCGTGTGAAAGTATGGAATCAGGGTGAAGCCGTCGCACACAACGTGGACATTCGCATCCCAGAGGGCACCAACATTATTACCGAGCGAGAAGTGGCAGATAAATTCCCAATGGAATTTATGGAAAGACATAATTCTGTTGAGTTGCTCGCATTTGTCCACATGCAGACCGCGAGGAAGCAACCAATCGAAATTGTTTGGAGCGACGATGACGGGCAGAATAAGAGCAAGATCGTCTACCTCACGTTTTGAGGCCAATACGCAGCATTCCGTCTAAGCCGGTGCTGCCCGCCCTTCATTGTCTACAATTCATTTTTTAAAAAATGGGGCCCCATTATTCTCTACATAAGGTTGTAATGGCCCTTCACAATCGTGTTCACAATGGATACACTTTTTAGATGTCGGGAAAAGATTCCGGTTTCCGTATCCGCGTGGAACGAGACCTCCGTGAAAAATTCATAGAAGTCTGTCGCGCGCAGGATCGCCCAGCGGCGCAAGTCCTTCGGGATTATATGCGGGCGCACATCCGGGATCACGACGAAGAACAAGACAACAAGGATACGTCCGACCGTGAACGCAGTTGAAATTGAAGAAGCTATTTCGGAGCTAGCCGAGCAGCCATTTGAGCCGCAGGAGTTCCCGTTCGCTTTCCTTGAGGCGTTTGGCAACAAAGCCACCACGATCAAGAAGCTTCGGTCTGGCGCATCGAATAAGTCCGACCAAGGCGGCGTTCTTCAAACCAACAACATCCATATCAAGGTCTGTAATCCTGGCACGGTGACAGAGGCGCTTCGTGCGTTGAAGGAAAGCCCTGCGACGACCAAAGCCAAAGCCAAGTATGTGCTCGCAACTGATGGGAGCGAGTTTGAGGCGGAAGACCTGATTGGCGGCGAGACGGTCGCCTGCGCCTACAAAGACTTCCCCGACCATTTTGGCTTCTTTCTCTCGCTGGCGGGCATTTCGACCGTCAAGCAAATCCGCGAAAACGCCTTCGACATTAAGGCCACCAGTCGTCTGAACCGGCTCTATGTCGAGCTATTGAAAGACAATCCCGAATGGGGGACGGAAGAGCGCCGCCACGACATGAATCACTTCATGGCGCGGCTGATTTTCTGCTTCTTCGCGGAAGACACCGATATCTTCGACGGTGAGAACCTTTTCACCGCCACGATCGAGCAAATGAGCGAGCGCGATTCCTCAAACACGCACGAGGTTATCGGAGAGCTTTTCCGTTCGATGAACACGAAGTTTGAGGAGCGCGCCGACGCCAAGATTCCACGCTGGGCTGACAAATTCCCGTATGTGAATGGTGGCCTCTTTTCTGGCTCGACAGATGTTCCGCGCTTTAGTCGTATCGCGCAGCGCTATCTTTTCCACATCGGCAATCTCGATTGGAAGAAGATCAATCCTGATATCTTTGGATCGATGATCCAGGCGGTCGCGGATGATGAAGAACGCGGCGCATTGGGCATGCACTACACGAGTGTGCCGAACATTCTGAAGGTGCTGAATCCGCTGTTTCTGGATGATTTGCGCGAGAAGCTGGAAGAAGCGGGAGATAATTCGCGCAAGCTTTTGAACCTTCGAAACCGCATGGCCAAAATTCGCGTTTTCGACCCGGCGTGTGGTTCGGGAAATTTCCTTGTGATTGCCTACAAGGAAATGCGGGCGATCGAGGCCGAAATCAACAAACGGCGCGGAGAAAGGGATCGCCGAACGGACATACCACTCACAAACTTTCGTGGAATTGAGCTGAGAGATTTTTCTGCCGAGATTGCTCGGCTCGCGCTGATCATCGCTGAATTC
The DNA here is from genome assembly GCA_002707795.1 of Maricaulis sp. Classification (GTDB taxonomy): domain Bacteria; phylum Pseudomonadota; class Alphaproteobacteria; order Caulobacterales; family Maricaulaceae; genus Maricaulis; species Maricaulis virginensis. The sequence goes on along the minus strand of PANX01000075.1, from coordinate 24,850 downwards.
CAGTGTGATGTTCTCTATAGAGGTCAGCAAGAGGCGTTGCGCGAGTTCTTACCACTTAACGCGATGAATTGGATCACCTGCGGTAACGCCCTACGGCTGGACTGGCTGAATATTTGTCCCCCCACCGGCACGGGGGTAAAGATATCCTCGGACGACCTATTTGAAACGCCACTGGATCAAGCTGAGATCGATTTCGAGAATGAGGGTGGAGAAACTTATATATGCGGAAATCCGCCCTATTTAGGGTCCACCTGGCAAGACAAAGACCAGAAGTCTGATTTAGAACGTATTTTTGACGGTCGCACAAAAACTTGGAAGTCACTAGACTATGTGGCGGGTTGGCTCATGAAGGCCGCCGATTATGGAACGCATACGCCAACCGCATCAGCCTTCGTGACCACAAACTCAATATGCCAGGGGCAACAAGTGCCGATACTTTGGCCGCTGATCTTTCAAACTGGGCATGAAATTGCTTTCGCTCATACCAGTTTCAAATGGGCAAACCTCGCAAGCCACAATGCAGGCGTGACTGTTGCCATAATCGCCATCACAAACTCCCATCGACAAAAAAAGCGAATTTTTTCACTTGATCAAGAGGGCGAGGTTTTAGTTAAGGAAGCGGAAAATATAAATGGATATCTTGTCCCTTCTCCTAATATTGAGGTGCTCAAGAGTGCTCGCCCGATTAGTAAAATCGGAGAAATGACTAAGGGAAATCAGCCCACAGACGGCGGCAACCTTCTACTTACTGCCGCTGAAGCTGACGAGCTTAACCTCCCTGTAAGTGCCAAAATAGAATACGTAAGACCGATCTTAGGATCAGCGGAGTATATTCGCGGATTATCGAGATACTGTATTTGGATAGAAGAAACCGATTGCGATGAAGTAAAGCAATATCCTGAGATTACCGACCGACTTGAGCGCGTTAGGGAAATGCGGCGATCAAGCACAAAACCGGCTACGGTGGCTTTGGCCAATCGTCCTCATAGATTTGGGGAGATACGCCAAAATGGTCATGAAACAGTAATTATCGTTCCGAGCGTGTCCTCGGAAGCACGTGATTATCTTCCTGTAGGATATTTGCGGCCGGGAACCATTGTTACAAACCTTGCCTTTGTTCTCTTCAATGCGCCTCTATGGAATATGGCGCTGATAGCCTCTCGCCTCCACCTTGTTTGGATAGCCACAGTTTGCGGCAAGATGAAAACCGATTTTCGGTATTCCAACACCCTTGGTTGGAACACCTTCCCTGTCCCGAAGCTGACCGAGAAGAACAAGGAAGACCTAACCCGCTGCGCCGAGGATATCCTCTTGGCGAGAGAGGCGCATTGGCCCGCGACAATCGCGGACCTCTATGATCCAGAAAAAATGCCCGCCGACCTACGCGCCGCCCATGAGCGCAATGATGAGGTGCTGGAGCGCATCTATATCGGACGACGGTTCAAGAACGACACCGAACGCCTCGAAAAGCTGTTTGAGCTTTACACCAAAATGACAAGTCGGAAGGAGGTTGCGTGAGTAGCCTTACCGACATCGACAAGCGTTACCTTGAAAGGCTTCTCGTCACGCAGCCTGGCTATATTTTGGATTATACCGACCCAACTTATGGCGAGTTTTTTCAGCGACATAAGATCGATATTCACGGGCCAAAGTATCAGACCTACGGAACCTCCAAAGCGAAGAAGCTTCGTGCGTTTTGGGAACAAGAGTCGGACGAGTTGGTTGGCACGGTCCTTAATGAGATGCTCGATTCCTACGAGGCGAGTTGCGAACTTGATGGCCGGGAACTGGATAAACCGATCCTGGAAAAATCGCGGGCCATTGTGGCAAGGCTTGGCGGGAAGCTGGTCAATCGAAGCAATGCGGAGACTGAGAGCGAATTTCTCAGCAAAGAGTTCTCGATTCCGAATATCGAGAAGCTCCCAATAGAACCGGCCGTCGCCTCTGTGATCCGACAACGGCTTGAAGAAGCACGCACGGCTCTCGGAGCGGGCGCCTACCTATCTGTCATTTTTCTTTGTGGAAGCGTTCTTGAGGGGGTTTTGCTAGGCGCGGCGCAGAGCAACCCGGCTGGTTTTAATCGAGCGAATGCTTCTCCAAAATCGGATGATGGCACGGTTAGAAAATTCCCAGATTGGACGCTGGCCAGCTTTATAGATGTGGCCTGCGAAATCGGTGTGCTGAAGCCGGACGTTAAAAAGTTCAGCCACGGGCTGCGCGACTATCGCAACTACATTCACCCTTATGAGGAGATGGTTTCTGGCTTCACCCCAGACGAGCATACAGCGAAAGTTTGCTTTCAGGTTTTGAAGGCGGCGTTGGCGAGTGTGGCGGGAGAGCGCCGATGAACAAGAACAATAAACGAAAGGCGGTGACGCAATGGCATTAGAAGAAAATAAGTCGGTCCCGTCGGTCTCTGTCCAGTACGCCGCCAATGGCAATTCGACAAAATCGAATGAGCTGGGCATGCGTCCGATGCAGGAACAGGTCTATGAGAAGCGGGGTGAGCAATACCTCCTGATCAAATCCCCTCCTGCTTCGGGGAAGAGCCGCGCGCTGATGTTTGTCGCGCTCGACAAGCTGCACAATCAAGATGTGAAGCAAGCGATCATCGTTGTGCCTGAGAAATCTATCGGTTCGAGCTTTAACGATGAGCCGCTTTCCAAGTTCGGCTTCTGGGCTGACTGGAAAGTCGTTCCCAAGTGGAATCTATGCAATGCGCCTGGGGAGGATGGCGGCAAGGTCAATTCCGTTAGCGCCTTTCTCGCAAGCGACGATCAGATTTTGGTCTGCACCCATGCGACCTTCCGCTTTGCCGTCGATAAGTTTGGGATCGAAGCCTTTGATGGTCGCCTGATTGCGGTCGATGAATTCCACCACGTCTCAGCCAACCCCGATAACAAGCTTGGCCAGCATCTCGCCGCTTTGATCGCGCGCGACAAGGTTCATATCGTCGCGATGACGGGCTCCTACTTCCGTGGAGATGCCGACCCGGTTCTGACGCCAGAAGACGAAGTGAAATTCGAGCCGGTGACCTACACCTATTACGAGCAGCTCAATGGCTACACGTGGCTGAAGTCGCTCGATATCGGCTACTTCTTCTATTCAGGTGCTTACGCCGACGACATTCTCAAAGTGCTCGATCCTGATCAGAAGACGATCATTCACATTCCAAGTGTGAATTCCCGCGAGAGCACGAAAGACAAAATTCGCGAGGTGGAGCACATCATCGAGGAACTCGGTGACTGGCAAGGCACTGACCCGACCACCGGCTTCCAACTGGTGAAACGAGAAGATGGTCGTATCCTCAAAATCGCCGATCTGGTCGATGACGACCCGTCCAAGCGGGACAAGGTTTCAGCCGCGCTGAAAGACCCGGCCCAAAAGAATAACCGCGATCATGTCGATATCATCATCGCCCTGGGCATGGCCAAGGAAGGCTTTGACTGGATTTGGTGTGAGCACGCTCTGACCGTTGGCTACCGTTCGAGCCTCACCGAGATTGTGCAGATCATTGGACGCGCAACCCGCGACGCTGAAGGCAAGACAAGAGCCCGCTTCACCAATCTGATCGCTGAGCCTGACGCTTCCGAGGAAGCCGTGACTGAAGCGGTGAACGATACGCTGAAAGCCATCGCCGCGAGCTTGCTCATGGAGCAAGTTCTTGCGCCACGCTTCAACTTCACACCCAAGAACCCAAACACTGGTCCGCAGGCCGATTTCGATTATGGCGAAGACGGCTACGATCCAAATAAATGCAATGTCGGCTTCAACGAGGAGAGCGGCCAGTTCCAGATTGAGATCAAGGGCCTGAAAGAACCGAAGACACAAGAGGCTGAACGAATTTGCCGCGAAGACCTAAACGAGGTCATCACAGCGTTCGTACAGGACAAAACCTCTATCGAGCGCGGCTTGTTCGATGAAGAGCTTGTGCCCGAAGAGCTGACCCAGGTGCGTATGGGCAAGATCATCAAGGATCGCTACCCCGAACTAGACGAAGATGATCAAGAGGCCGTGCGCCAACGCGCGATCGCGGCGCTGAACATCACTCAGGAAGCCAAGAAAGCCGCCAATGAAAACGGCGACAGCGAAATCAAAGCGAACACGGCGTTTGTCGAAGGCGTCCGCAAATACGTTACAGACGTTCGCGAGCTGGATATCGATCTGATCGACCGGATCAATCCGTTCTCTGAGGCTTACGCCATCCTCTCCAAGACCATGAACGAAGACCGCTTGAAACAGGTCAAAGCGATCATGTCTGGCAAACAGGTGAAGCTCACCGCTGAAGAGGCGCGAGACCTCGCTAAACGTGCCCTGAAGTTCAAGCAGGAACGTGGACGTTTGCCGTCGATTACCTCGCAGGATGCCTGGGAAAAGAAAATGGCCGAAGGCGTCGCCTTCCTCGCCCGCATGAAAGCGGAGGCAGCCAATGGCTAAAGAGTTCACAGAAGAAGATGATGCCCTATTAGCCGAGTTGGGCGTCGAGGTTGAAGCGAAGAAAGCGGTCACACGGACGCCGCGCGAGGAGCGCATTATCGCGGGCTTTGAAGAAATTCAGCGCTTCGTCGAAGAACATGATCGCTTCCCGCAGCACGGCGAAGAGCGAGATATTTTCGAGCGTCTCTATGCCGTCCGGCTTGATCGTATCCGCAAGCTGGAAGAGTGCCGAGCCTTGGTCGAACCGCTCGATCACCAAGGGCTTCTGGCAGGAACTTCGTCAGCGGACTCGCCTGATGTAGAAGAACTTGATGATGATGCGCTTCTTCGCGAACTGGGCGTCGAGAGCGAAACTGCATCGATCACCGAATTGCGTCATGTGCGATCGGCTGCTGAGAAGCGAGCGGCCGAGGAAATCGCCAACCGCGAGAAGTGCGAGGATTTTGAGAAGTTCAAACCGCTATTCGATCAGGTCCAACACGAACTCGATACCGGAATGAGAACCACCCGTCCGTTCGAGCGGAAAGCGGAAATTGCGCCTGGACGTTTCTTTGTCGTTGGCGGTCAGAAAGCCTACGTGGCTCATATGGACGAGGCATTTCTGACGCCACAGGGCATGACCGATGCGCGTCTCCGCGTGATTTTCGACAACGGCACTGAGAGCAACATGCTAATGCGGTCGCTTCAACGAGCGCTTCACAAGGATGAAGCTGGACGCCGCATCACCGATCCTTCAGCTGGCCCATTGTTTGGAGGGGACCAGGAAGACAAAGACCTGGCCAGCGGAACAATTTACGTGCTGAGGAGCAAATCCAGCCATCCGGTCGTAGCTGAAAATCGTGAGGTGCTGCACAAGATCGGGGTTACAGGCGGTAGCGTAGAGAAGCGCATCGCCAACGCAGCAAAAGATGCGACCTATCTTTTGGCAGACGTCGAGGTCGTCGCGACTTACGAGCTATTTAATATCAATCGACAAAAGTTCGAACGGCTAATGCACCGCGTCTTTGAGCCCGCGCAGTTGAAGATCGACATCAAGGACCGTTTCGGACATCCGGTAGAGCCGCGTGAGTGGTTCCTGGTCCCGCTATTCGTGATCGACGAAGCCATCGAAAAATTCAAGGACGGCACAATTGCGGATTATGCCTATGATACGAGTGGCGCAAACTTAGTGAGGCGCAAATGAGAGTCTCAAAGATCGATATAAGGAAGTTCCGCGGTATTGAGAATTCGACCATCGTCCTTCCCAAACATGCCGTTCTCATAGGCGATAATAACACCGGCAAGACCACAATCCTTGAAGCTTTAGATCTTGCGCTCGGCCCGGACCGCCTCAATCGCTTTCCTCCCATAGATGAACATGACTTCTACCAGGGACAATATCTAGCCAAAGTTTCGAAAGGCGACAGTGAAGCCGAGGGAGATCAGGATGAAGCCTCCGACGCGGGAGACGTCGAGCTTGGCGAAGCTCCATGCATTGTAATCGAGGTGGCTATCGCTGAACTATCAGAAGACCAGAAGGCTCGTTTCGGAGACTATGTGGAATTTTGGGACGCGAAAGCAGACAAATTCTACGACGATCCAAACCCAGACGGTGTTGACCCAGATCATATTACTGAAGCGCTTCGCGTCACCTTTCACGGCTGGTACGATCCGGATGAAGACGACTTCCAAGGGAAGACTTATTTCACCCGCAGCCTGAAAGAGGCTGGCACACCTGTCGAGTTCCGAAAAAAGGACAAGCAGATATGCGGCTTCTTGTATCTGCGCTCTTTACGCACTGGAAGCCGCGCTTTGAGCCTGGAGCGAGGGAGCCTTCTGGATATCATCCTTCGGCTAAAGGAAGTCCGCCCGCAGATGTGGGAAGACACTATAGACAAGCTCGCGGATTTCACGGTCGCAGCGGACCCCAAGTTGGGAATCTCCGGCATCTTAGAAAGCATTAATGCGGCCCTAAAGAAATACGTGCCCAAGGAGTGGGGCGTTGAACCTCACCTCAAAATTTCAAATCTCACGAGAGAGCATCTGCGAAAGGTAATTACAGCCTTTATCGCTACAGGTGAGGGCAATCATGCTGCCCCCTTTTATCGGCAGGGCACTGGAACCATCAACATGTTGGTTCTAGCGATGCTGTCACAAATCGCAGCTGATAAGCAGAACGTCATATTCGCGATGGAAGAGCCCGAAACGGCCATTCCCCCCTATGCCCAAAAGCGCATTGTTCACGAAATACGTTCACTTGCTTCACAGGCAATCTTCACATCCCACTCTCCATATGTTCTCGAAGAGTTTGGACTCGATGAAACCGTCGTTCTCGGTCGGAATGCAGTTGGCGAGCTTAGTCAGCAGTCGATTGCGCTCCCTGCTAATTTGAAACTAAAGGCTTACCGGCAAGATTTCCGAACACGATTCTGCGAAGGCTTGCTCGCGCGGCGTGTCCTCATTGCAGAAGGCGAAACAGAAACCACTGCTTTCCCAGTTGTTTGCCGCCGATTGGCAGAATTGAATCCGGCGAGTTACAAATCACTAGAAGCCTTGGGAATTTGCACTCTGAACGCAGCTAGCGACTCCAAGATCGCTGGAATGGCCAAACTCTTCGCAGACCTTGGTAAGAGAACCTTCGCGTTATGCGACAAACAGGACGCTACAAATCAGGCTGCTATTGAAGCCGAGGTCGAGCTTCTTCTTATGCACGAGAAAAAAGGAATTGAAGCACTGGTCCTTGAGGGCACTACGGACGCGGCCCTTCAACGATTTGCTGGAACCTTGGAGTGGCCACCGCATCTGGCTCAAAAATACGCTGATCCAATTGCTGATGCCCGCAATGCACTCTTTGAGTATTTTGCATGGGCGAAAGGCAATTGGGGGCTTTCGGACTTTCTTGCTCAATGTACTGAAGATGAGATTCCGGAGTGGTTGCGCGAAGCCTGCCAGAAATTGTTGCAGGCTTGTGAGCCAGCAACAGTCGAGGATGAAGCTGATTCTCCCACCGAGGAACAATCCGAGCTCGGAGCCGCCGTCAATGGAGCTGACTGAGAAGCAGCGTCAAGTTTTGACCAGTGATGGTCATTTGCTCGTAACTGGCGGACCCGGCTCCGGAAAGACAACCGTATCAATCTTGAAAGCTGCCCAGCTTGCTGAGAGCGAGCTCAAACCGCAACAAAAGGTGCTTTTCTTGAGCTTCGCGCGAGCTAGCGTTTCTCGTGTCGTCGAGGCGATTGAACAGGAACAGACCATTGCTCGCGATATCAAGCAAAAAATTGAAGTCGAAACCTACCACTCGTTCTTCTGGCGGATTCTAAAGGCGCATGGCTACCTCGTCGGTCTGCCGCGGCGTTTGGAAATACTCACCCCACCTGCCGAGGCCATTGCCCTCTCTGCCGTTCGAAATGCCTTCGACGCAGACAATAGACTTTCTGACCGGGAAAAGAAAAACAAAGAAGACGCCGAGGTTGCGGAGAAGAAGCGGCTAGCTTTCGAGGAGGGGCGTATCTGCTTTGACCTCTTTGCGCCTTTTGTTGGCGATTTGCTCCATGGGAGCGACCGACTGCGGCGCTTACTGGCAACTATGCACCCGAACATTATTCTTGATGAATTTCAGGATACAAATGCCGAACAATGGCATGTCGTTAAATCTCTTGGCATTTACTCAAACATCATTGCTTTGGCTGATCCTGAACAACGCATCTTCGATTTCATCGGAGCCGATCCCGAACGTCTCGACCATTTCCGAGATACCTTCAATCCCACTGAAATTGATTTCAGCGATGCCAATCACCGTAGTGCGGGCACTGACATCGCCAAATTTGGCAACGATGTGCTCTCCGGAAATTTCAGGCAGGACGATTACGAAGGAATCGATTGCCTCCTATTTGAACCTTACGCCAACCAAGCAATGACGGCGCTAGTTACAACGGTCTACAAGGCTCGGAAACGCTTGATCGATGCAGGGAGAATTGACTGGTCGTTGGCCGTCCTCGTGCCAACTAAAAAGATGACTCGTCTCGTCTCCGATAATTTCCGTGAACCTCCGGCGGGAATGCAGGCCATTTCGCATAGCGCTATTATTGAGTTGGAGGCCGCAATTCTAGGTTCGGATATCATCGCTTACCTTTTGCAGGCTGGAGGCGCGGGCAACCGTGAGGCTTTCGTAGACCTGCTCTGCAACTATTTTCAAGGCAAAGGGGGTGATAAACCTACTAAGGGCGCTCTGAAGGAAGCTGATGGTTTAAGGAAGGCCTATGCGAAGTGGTGCGCAGCTCTCGATGCAGGAAAAAATCCGCCAGGTAACAGCGTCCTGCGGGCGACCTTCGAGGTTTTCGATGCGGCGCGGGCCCTTGAATTGACCGGCAACCCCGACAATGACTGGCGCGGAGTGAGGGCAGTGCTGGAAAATGGCGGGTGCAAACGCCTAAAGGAAGTCGGCACCGAGGTTCGAAACATCCGTCTATTGGAACGAGGCGCGCAGCTCCGACAAGACCTCGCACGGGATTGGCGTGAAAACGGNTCATATGCCAACGCACTGTCAATCGTTCAGCTGGCGTTCGTACAGGAACACTTTGCCACCAGCTCCAAGCCTGAGAATGGTGTGGTGGTGATGAACATGCACAAGGCAAAAGGTAAGCAGTTCGACGAGGTCATTATCTTTGAAGGCTGGCCGCTCAAACCGAAGGGCAAAATCGTCGTAAATCCTGATCGCATCGTTCGGAACAATGATCGTGCAGAAGTCAACGATGGATCACGTCAAAACTTTCGAGTCAGCGTGACCCGAGGACGTCAACGAACTACCATTCTGACACCGAAAAGTGACCCATGTGTACTCTTGGTCCCAGAAGAAGATGCGTGATTCCATTTAATCTTTATCGTTCCAGGTCCAGATTCCGCGATGATCGCACTTTCGCGGATCGTTGTAGATGCTTGCGCATTTGCTCGTATCTGCGTTGCTCATCAGTGAGAGTACGTTTCACGTCGGCTTGACGCTGATGCTGTTGTTTCTGGTCACGGTTCAATTCGCGGCGCTGCTCCAAATGCTCGAAGATAAGTGCATCCAATTCGGAACGGTCGCGAACCTGGCACTGCCAAGCCTCAAATTCATTTTGCTTTTTAAGCCGACGCGTCTCGCCCCGCAGCATGTCCCACATACCAGCGATGCCGGAGCGGTAGCGGTCTTGCCGCCTTTGGGCTTCAACAATCCTGCGCTTGCGGTGACGTTTTTTTAGCGCCTTTCTCTCCGCACTCTGCAAGCGGACAAGCTCTTTGCGTTGCTTGTTTAGAGCCTCACGCTCCAATCTCGCTTTGGCGCGCCGTTCAGCTTCCAGGCGTTGCATCGCCGGTGTCATGGCCAATGCGATCTCGGCCTTAGCCGCTTCGACGCTCTTTAGAGGGGCAGAAGGCTCGACCTTGTCGCGAACGGCTTTCGTTTTGATACCAAGCCACTTGGGAAGTGAATAAATCTCGCAGTCCCGATCTAGGACAACAACGCCGCGTCGGTCGCCCTTGGCGAGGGTAAACCCCCTTTCTTCGAGCGCTTGCACCAATGCCGACTTGGAGTCGGAAATTGCCCAGGCATCTTGCAGCGCTGATTTTATCGCTCGCGGGTCCTTCCCAATGCGCCGAGCCTGTTGCCATTCGGCGAGTGAGAAATTCTTCGGATCACGGGCGTCGCGATCAATGAGGCCGGTGGGCAACTCCCAACCATGCTCTCTGTAGATTTCGCGGGATACGTCTCTCAGCTTTCGATGTGAATGCGAGAGCTGGATCGCTTTCATGTTGATCGTATCGATCCGGCTCCACACAGCATGAGCGTGACGACGACCGTTCTTTTCATGAAAGACGATGGCGCGAGGCTGGCCCTCCAGCCCTAGTTTTTTCTCGACCTTATCGATCGCCGCCTCAAACTCAGAAACAGCCACCAATTCCTTTTCGGGTGGATTGAGGCTCAGCGAGAATAAAAACTGTTTGCAACGCGTGCCCTTACTGATCGCCTGTGCTTCTCCAAAAGCGCCCATCAGGTCATCGGCGACGAAACCACGAAGCTCATAAAGCTCAACGTGATCGTTTTCTTCTTTCATGAGGTGTACGGCNAGGTCTTTCGCGCCGCCGCGTTGATTGCCATTGAGGATCATGACGGCCCCTCAGTGCCCGTCCGAAGCGCCCTCATGAGTTCGTCGCGCATGGTCTGTATATCAGCGCATGCCCCTGCCAGTTCAGCTTCAAGGTCAGGCCCCAAAGGCAGGGTCCCGTTATTGATGCCTTTTGCAATCTGGTTGAGGTTGGAGGCGAGCCGTGAATTGCCCAAGATGCTCAGCGCTCTCGCTAGAGCTATACGGTCAATAGTCGGCCTACGTTGGCGTGACTTTCGCGGCTCTGCATCATCGCCGAACAGGCGCTTTCTGATATACGCGCCGAGCGAATTGCCATTGGCCATATGTTCCAGCTTTGCGCGCTCTCCAACGGTCAAACGCAGGGAGAATGGCGGTGCGGGCTTGGATTTGTCTTGTTGCGCCGCAGCGGTCTTGAAATGGGCGCTAACGCCCATCTTTGCTGCTTTCTCAAGGCCGCTCATAACTGCGGCCCCTTTGGCTTTTGAGAGATAGCCTTGAAGTCTATCTCAGAGTGTTTGAGTTGGTGCTCCCAATCCTGTAATGTTTCAAATAGCGCGTTCGAAGAATTTCCTTCAAGGCGCGCCATTTTTCTGATCTCACGACAGTTCGCTTCGCGAACGTCTCCGATGGGGCGGCCTGACCGGCCGGCGCGCGGTCGCGCTTGCGAACCCTTTGGGTTCGAAATGGCTCCTTCAAGGCGCGCCATTTTTCCTTTTGTTCCCGCTCCGCTCGACCCGAGCCTGTCATCGCATTCGGCGTAGGGGTCGATGCTCACATGGAACGCGCTCAGGGCTGCGGGGTCTGAACTTGACCCCGCGAGTCCTTGATCTGGCGGCAATTCCTCCGGATCGGGTCCGGAGTCTCGTCCCTGAAAGTGCGGGCGCGCGGCCACCGGAACCCTCGTCGCGTCTGTGCCGTCGTTCGTCGCAGGCTGTTGCGTTTGCCGCAGCGTCCCGTTGCCTGTCTCAAAGCGTTGGAAGTCACCGGCCGGGTTTGGTTTTTTCAATCCCGACAGCCGGGGGCGGCGCCGATCCAGGTGCCACGCTTGGCCGAACATGTTCGTTGCGGTGTTTATAAGGTCTGTATCCCTCCGAGTAAGCGCCAACGAAGAAGGGGGTTTTGCCCCCGGATCTATGCGGCAGTGCTCACGACACTGCCGCATTCTTTTTTGGACAATGTTCGTTTTTGCTGCGACTGCGAAAAGCGCGTCGCGCAAGCTGCAATCTGCACAACCCTATCATTGCGCGTGTAGCCCTGCAGGGGCAGGCACCGCCATGCCTTGAGCCCTGTCCGGGCGAATAAAATATGCCCTAACAACCGGTTACCACCGGAAGTCCCGAAAGGAAGGTTTAACCGTCTTGGCAGCTACTCGTCCGTGAACGCAGCCCGACCCGCCGGAGTCCCGACCCGGCCCGGCGCGTGGCGATGAACATGTTTCGAGAAGAAGGGGGCGTAGCTCCGATGCTGACCGGTCTCAACCGTCTTTCCCTCAAGGCCCGCCTGTCGCTGCTCGCGGTCGCATCCGTTGCGCTGATGCTGGTCTATGTCGGCGCGAACGGCGTTGTCCGCAGTGCCATGGTGAAGGCCGAAGCCGAAGCCGAGCAGGCGACACTGACCCTGATCGCCGCCAACAATGTGGAGAAGGATCTCACCTCCCTTCTGCGCGACACCTATCTGATGACCGCCACGCCGACCGCCGAGCGCATCGAGGCGGCGCGCGGCAATCTGACCGATTTCGGGATATCGCTGGCGGAAGCCGAGACTGTGGTTACCGACGCCGCCTATGCGGCGACCCTGTCGGAAATCCGGGCCGACTATGGCGATCTGGAAACGCTGATGAGCGACCGCATGTCGCGGATCGCGGGCATGAACAGCGCCGACATCAACCAGTTCATCGACCGGCTGGCCGTGTTCGACGATGCCATGGACACCGCGATCGAGAGCGTGCGCGACGGTGCGTGGGTCGATCTTGAGTCGGCCTGGGCGCGTCGCGACCGCATGGCCCAGCTCTCCTTCTGGGTGGCCGTCATCGCGGTGCTGCTGACGGCTGGCGGCCTCTATGGCCTGACCCTGGTGATCGGCGGCACGATCCGTACGGCGGTCTCCAGGATTCAGGATGTGGTCGGCGGCCTCGCCCGCGGCGAACGTGGTCTCGATGTGCCGGGCAAGGAACGCAGCGACGAATTCGGCAATCTCGCCCGGGCGCTCGACACGCTGCAGGAGGCGCTGACCTCTGCAGACGAAATGCGCGAACGCGAAACGGTCGAGGCCCGCGCCAAGGCGGAACGTGCGGCGCGCACGGAAGAAGCCGTGGCCCGCTTCGAGCAGGCCTCCACCGCACTCCTGGCGAGCGTGATGGAAGCGTCCGAACAGCTCTCCGCGTCCGCGACCCAGATGCAGGCGACGTCCGGCGAGGCGGCCACCGTCTCCGGATCGGCCCGCGATGCCGCCAGCAATGCCGCCTCGAGCGTGCAGGCCGTGGCTGCAGCCTCTGAAGAACTTGCCGCCTCGATCGCGGAAGTCTCCACCCAGGTCACCAAGACGAGCGAGCTGTCGCAGCTGGCCGGCCAGGAAACCAGCGCCAGTGCCGAAGGCATCCAGGAGCTGGCGGAATCGGCCCAGGCCATCGGCGCCATCGTCGACCTGATCGACACCATCGCCAGCCAGACCAACCTGCTCGCCCTCAACGCCACCATCGAGGCGGCGCGGGCCGGTGAAGCCGGTCGCGGCTTTGCGGTCGTGGCGTCGGAAGTGAAGGCGCTGGCCGAGCAGACCTCGACCGCCACGCAGCAGATCGCCGAGCGGATTTCCAAGATCCAGGCCTCGACGGAAGCCTGTTCGCTGTCGGCGTCCAAGGCGCTCGATGCGGTGTCGCAGCTGGGCGAGCTGGCTGTGGCTTCGGCTTCGGCGATCGAGCAGCAGCGTGTCGCGACCTCGGAGATCGCCCAGTCGGCCCAGAAGGCCCAGGACGGCACCACGCATGCCGCCTCCAATGTGGACCGTGTGGCCGAATTCACCCGCCAGACCGACCAGGTTTCCAAGTCCGTGCTCAGCGCCTCCGAAGAGATGTCGGGCCGTTACACCGCCTGGAAGACCGATTTCGAAGCCTTCCTCGAGAACATTCGCGCGGCGTAAGGCTGCGACAGGAGACAATCCCATGAAGACCATGACCGCTACGCTTGCGGCCGCGCTGCTCGTCGGCGCTGCTGCAGCCCCCCTCGCTGTGGCCGATAACAGCCTGCCGGGCGACATCCTCGTCGATATGCGCATGCGCTACGAGAATGTGGCCCAGGACGGCAAGCTCGGCGCCGACGCCATCACCCTGCGCACCCGTCTTGGCTGGAAGTCGCCGGAATGGAACGGTTTCACCTTCCTCGGTGAAGTCGAGAACGTCACAGCCGTCGATGGCGATGACGACTATAATTCCGGCTTCAACGGGCTGAGCCAGTATGCCGGCATCAAGGATGGCGAGTTCACCGAACTCAACCGTCTGCAGGTGGCCTTCTCGCCCTTCGAGAATGTCTCCGTGACGCTGGGCCGCCAGTATCTGCAGTTCGATGACGGCCAGTTCGTCGCCTCTGCCGGCCACCGCCAGGACAAGAACTCGCACGACGCGATCCGGATCGGCTGGTCGCATGGCGCGTTCGACGCCAGCTATGTCTATCACGACCGCATCAATCGCGGCCCGGGCGACAATTCCGACTGGCAGAGCGACAGCCATCTCTTCCATGCCGGCTACGAGATCAACGACACGCTGGACGTCTCGGGCTTTGCCTATTTCATCGACATCACGTCCGCAGGCGGCCGTGACCGTTCGAACACCACGCTGGGCGCCCGTCTGGCCGGCGAGCGCAGCTATGGCGATCTGGGTGTCGAGTATGCGGTGATGTATGCGCACCAGACCGACTATGCGTCGGCGACGATCGACTTCAACCTCGCCTATTTCGCCAGCGACCTGGCTTTCAGCTATGGCGGCGCGGAACTGGCGCTGGGCTATGACGTGATCGAGGGCAATGGCTCGACCGGCTTTGCCAATCCGCTGGGCAAGAACCATGATTTCCTCGGCTGGGCCGATGTGTTCTCCGGCGGTGGCCGCCAGGGCACGGTCGACGGCGTCGAGGATTTCAATGTGATGCTGTCCTGGAGCCGCGAATGGGAAGCGGGCTTTGTCCGCGGCCTGTCCACCGGCGTGCGCCGCCACGAATTCGAGGCCGAGCGCACGGGTGCCGATCTGGGCAGCGAATGGGACGCTTTCGTCGAGCTCGACCTGCCGCAGGGGCTCTCCCTTGCCCTGGAAACGGCGGACTATGACGGCCCCGGTGTTGCACCGGCACCGGCCGATGTGTCCAGGACCTGGGTCGTTCTGAGCTACCGCCGCTAGGCGGAGTGCATCGGGCACAGAAAATGGGGCGCTGCGAGATCGCAGCGCCCCTTTTTTGTTGCTAGCGGCCGGGACCCTGTCAGGCGCCGGCGCGCTCCAGCTGATGCGCGTCCTGCAGCGCTTTCAGCTTTTCGGAAATGGCGTCGAGGATCTTCCAGTCGGCATCGTCGTCGGTGACTTCATAAAGGTCGCCCTCGACAATGGCCGAGGCCGTGTCTTCGCCCGGACCGGTATTGTTGCCGGAGATTTCCGACAGGAGCGCCGCACTGCCGGTGAGCGCCACGACCGGCTTGCCGGCATCGCCGAACCGTTTGGCCAGCCTGGTCGCGCTGGGCGCCAGCTTGGCCGCCCCTTCCATCAGCACCAGGGCGTCATACGCATTCGGCTCGATGTTCTCCGTCGTTTCGGCCACCGCGAAATTGATCTCGGCGGAGCCGTTGTAACCGCGCAGCAGGGCGTGCTGGTCGGAGACCAGGACGGCGCGGCGGTTGTGGCGCTGCAGCGCTTCGGATGCGGTCTGCAGCTGGCGGACATTGACGGATTCAGCGACGAAAGCGGCGACCCTGCGCGGGCGATGGGAATGTCTCATATAGTTTATCGTACTCCGTTTACAGAAAATGGGGCGTGAAGGTCACGCGAAAGTCAATCTGCCAATATGGATAGTCCTTTTGGCTCGATAATCAAGGTCGCGTGGTGCACATAAAATAGAATACACCCGGCACGGAACCTTTTTCGCTTGGAATGAGTTTACAGGTTGCATACCGTATTATGTTCCGACTTGGTGATCGTATCGAGTCGGGCGTTGTGGAGTGCACAATACAGATTCAATACAGGGGGTAATATAGCATGTGCGGGATTGCCGGCGACTTGTCGTTCCAGAACTCTCCTTCCGACTCGCAAGCACTCGAGCGGATGAGCTGGGCCATGCGACGGCGCGGGCCGGACGGCGGCGGCATGGTCGTTCGCGACGGGACCGGCCTGGCCCATCGCCGGCTCAAGATCATCGACCTCACCGAAGCCGGTGCCCAGCCCATGCATGACGCCCGGCTGGGTCTGACGCTCGCCTTCAATGGCTGCATCTACAATCACCGCGAGCTGCGCGCAGAACTGGAAGCCAAGGGCTATCGCTTCTTCTCCACCAGCGACAGCGAGGTGATCCTGAAGGGCTATCACGCCTGGGGTCTGGATGTGGCGAAACGCCTGTCGGGCATGTTCGCCTTTGCCATTGCCGAGCGCGACAGCGGCAAGGTGGTGCTGGGACGCGACCGTCTGGGCATCAAGCCGCTCTACCTGTCCGAAACGCCCGGCCGCCTGCGCTTTGCTTCCAGCCTGCCGGCCCTGCTGGCCGCCGGCGATGTCGACCGCGAGCTCGATCCGGTCGCCCTGCACCGGTATTTCAGCTTCCACGCCGTCGTGCCGTCGCCGCGCACCCTGTTCAAGGGCGTGCGCAAACTGCCGCCGGCCACGCTGATGGAGGTCGAGCGCGACGGCACCCGCCGCGAGCACCGCTACTGGTCCTGTCCCTACGACATGCGCGAGGAGGAGCGGGGGCTCGATTCCGATGGCTGGCGCGAGCGGATTGCCGAGGCGCTGCGCGGTGCGGTGAAGCGGCGCATGGTCGCCGACGTGCCGATCGGCGTTCTCCTGTCCGGCGGGCTCGACAGTTCCCTGATCGTGGCCCTGCTGGCCGAAGCCGGTGTGAAGGACCTCAACACCTTCTCCATCGGCTTCGAGAGCGTGAATGGCGAAGCCGGCGACGAGTTCCACTATTCCGACATTGTCGCGAAGCATTTCGGCACGCAGCACCACAAGATCGAGATCCCGGCTTCGCGCGCGCTGCGGGCTCTGCCGGAAGTCATTGCCTCCATGTCCGAGCCGATGACCAGCCATGACTGTGTCGGCTTTTTCCTCCTGTCCGAGGAAGTCTCCAAGCATGTCAAAGTGGTCCAGTCCGGCCAGGGGGCCGACGAGGCCTTCGCCGGCTATCACTGGTATCCGCCCATGGCCGGCGCCAACGACGCCTTCGGCACCTATCGCGATGCCTTCTTCGACCGCTCCCACGACGAGATGGCCGAATTGCTGCAGCCCTCCTGGCTGGGCGGCGATCATGCCGGCGATTTTGTGCGCGACCACTTCCAGACACCGGGCGCGGCCTCGCCACTCGACAAGGCCCTGCGGCTGGACACGCATGTCATGCTGGTCGACGACCCGGTGAAGCGGGTCGACAACATGACCATGGCCTGGGGGCTGGAGGCCCGTGTGCCCTTCCTCGATCACGAGGTGATCGAGCTGGCGGCCCGCTGTCCCGCCGAGCTGCATCTGCAGCAGGAGGGCAAGGGCGTGCTCAAGCATCTGGCCCGCCAGGTCCTGCCGCACGAGGTCATCGACCGGCCCAAGGGCTATTTCCCCGTTCCGGCGCTGAAATATCTGCAGGGCGACTTCCTCGACATGGTGCGCGACGCGGTGCGCAGCCGGTCCTTCCGGGATCGCGGCATCGTGCAGGAGACCTATGTCGATCACCTCCTGAAGGATCCCGAAGCGCACATCACCAAGCTGCGGGGGTCCAAGCTCTGGCAGATCGGCGTGCTGGCGCTGTGGCTGCAGACGCATGACGCGCCTGTGAAGCCGGCCCGGGTCGAGGTGGCCGCATGACACGGCCCGGAACCCGACAGCCGGCCGGGGCGATCTCGCACCGGCTCCGGCGCAAGCGCGAACAGGCGCTGCTGCCGGCCGACGAAGCCATTCCGAACGCCGAAGGCGAGGGTGAGGCGATTGTCAGCGATGCGGCGATCGATTGCGGCTGGGGACAATTGCTGTTCGCCCACACCTTCCGCGACCAGAACACGCTGATCGACCGCCTGCTGGCGGAAAAGCCGGACCGGCGCGATATCGCCTTCTATGTCCGCGACCCGCATGTCCTGCTGGCGCTGGCGCCGCAGGAGATCTTTCTCGATCCATCCCACACCTACCGGCTGGAACTGCCCACCTATCGCGATGCCGGCGACCCGCCACGCGGCTTCCAGGTACGGCGCATGGCAACGCGGCCGGATGCCGATGCGGTGAACCGCATCTATGCGGCCTGCGGCATGGTCTCGGTCGATCCGGAGTTTTTCTGGCAGCACCGCGACAGCCGCGAGATCGTCTATTTCGTCGCCATCGACGAGGCGAGCGGCGAGATCATCGGCTCGGTGACGGGGATCGATCACGCCCGCCTGTTCAACGACCCGGAATGCGGTGCCTCGCTGTGGTGCCTGGCGGTGGATCCGCGCGCCAATCATGCCAAGGTCGGCGAGGCGCTGACCCGGCATCTGATCGCGCATTTCTCGGCGCGCGGCTCGCGCCATGTCGACCTGTCGGTGATCCATGACAATGAGTCCGCGATCCGCCTCTATGAACGCCTGGGCTTCGAGCGCACGCCCTTCTTCACGGTCAAGCGCAAGAACCCGATCAACGAAAAGCTCTTCACCGGCGGCAAGTCGCTGGAAGACGGGCTCAACCCCTATGCCGAGATCATCGTCGCCGAGGCCCGCCGCCGCGGCATTGCGGTGGATGTGCTCGACGCCGAGGGCGGGTTTTTCCGCCTGACCTTTGGCGGCCAGTCGGTCGTCTGCCGGGAATCCCTGACCGAACGCACCTCGGCCATCGCGATGAGCCGGTGCGACGACAAGGCCGTGACGCGCCGTCTGATGACCGAGATCGGGCTGGAGGTCGCCGAAGCCGTCGACGGCGGCGATGCCGACGCCGCGCAGGCCCTGCTCGCGCGGGCCGGATCCGTCGTGGTCAAACCGGCGCGGGGCGAGCAGGGGCGGGGCGTGGCCGTCGATATCCGCGACGGCGACAGCCTGGATGCCGCCATCGCCAACGCCCGCAATTACTGTCCCGACGTGCTGGTGGAAACCTGCGTGTCCGGCGACGATCTGCGCGTGATCGTGATAGACCGGGCCGTGGTCGCTGCCGCCCTACGCAAGCGGCCCGTCGTGGCCGGCGATGGGCGCAAGACCGTGCGCGAACTGGTCGAGGGGCTCAGCCGCCGGCGGGCCGCTGCGACCGGTGGCGAGGCGCGTATTCCGCTGGATGCCGAGACCGGGCGCTGCATCGCAGCCGCCGGTTACGGCTGGGACGATGTCCTGCCGTCGGGCGAAACGCTGGAAGTACGCCTGACCGCCAATCTTCACACGGGCGGCACGCTGCACGATGTGACCGACCTGCTTCATCCGCAGATCGTCGAGGCCTCGATCGCGGCCGCCAAGGCGCTGGATATTCCGGTGGTCGGGCTCGACTTCATCGTCAAGGCGCCGGTGCTGGACGAGTTCGTCTTCATCGAGGCGAACGAGCGTCCGGGACTGGCCAATCACGAACCCCAGCCGGTGGTGGAGCGCTTCCTCGACCTGTTGTTCCCGCGCTCCGCCCGTATCGACAACCTCCGTCCGGGAGCTGACCGTGTCCGAGCTTGAAATCGACGAAACCTATCTGCGCGAAACCCTCAGGACGCTGCTCACCATCCCCAGTCCCAGCGGCTATACCGACAAGATCGCCCGCTGGTGCTGCGAGGAGCTTGAGCGGCTGGGTATCGAGTACGAGTTGACCCGGCGGGGCGCGATCCGGTCGCGTCTGCCGGGCCGGGAGGAACAGCCTGCGCGCGCCATCATCTCCCATGTCGATACGCTGGGTGCCCAGGTCTCCTACATCAAGGATAATGGCCGTCTGTCACTGGCGCCGATCGGTCACTGGTCGGCCCGCTTTGCCGAGGGCGCGCGTTGCACCCTGTTCACCGAGCATGGCAGCTATCGCGGCTCGATCCTGCCGCTGAAGGCCTCTGGGCATGTCTACAACAAGGAAATCGATACCCAGCCGGTCGCCTGGTCGCAGGTCGAGCTGCGCATCGACGCGCCGGTCCACAATGATATCGACGCGGCCGCCATCGGTGTCGCCTCGGTCAGCATGGATTCGCTGGGCATTGCCGTCGGCGATTTCGTGGCCATCGACCCGTGTCCGGAATTCCTGGGCAATGGCTTCATCGTTTCGCGCCATCTGGATGACAAGGGCGGCGTCGCGGCGATGTTCGCTGTCCTGAAGGCGCTCAAGGAGAGCGGGGCCGAACTGCCGGTCGACACGCTCTTCCTGTTCTCGATCTCCGAGGAGGTCGGCGTGGGCGCGTCCTCGATCCTGACCCATGACGTCGCCTCCATGGTGGCCGTCGACAATGGCGCCGTCGCGCCCGGCCAGAATTCCAAGGAGACCGGCGTCACCATCGGCATGGCCGACATGACGGGGCCGTTCGACTATCACCTCACGACCAAGCTGATCCATCTGGCCAAGAGCAGGCAGATTCCCTTCCAGCGCGACGTGTTCCGCTATTACCGCTCGGACGCGGCCTCGGCCATCGAGGGCGGGGCGGATGTGCGCACGGCGCTGGTGACGTTCGGCATCGACGCCTCGCACGGCTATGAACGCGTGCACGAGAACGCACTGTTTTCAGTCGCGCGCCTGTTGAAGGCCTATGCGCTGAGCGCGGTCGAGATCGAGCGCGACGCCGAGCCGTCGGGCGATCTGGAAGGCTTTACCGACCAGCCGACCGAGCCCGCCGAAGCCGGCGAATAAGGGAGCCCGTCAGGAGCATTTTCAGCAAAAGTGGGAACCGGTTTTGCGGTTCGAAAATGCGACCACAGAAAAGCCAGGGCCATTTCATCGATGCTGAGGTCGATGAAATGGCCCTAGGAGCGCCAGTAACCGTCTTCCTCGTCATCATCGTCGAGGGCGTCGTCGTCGATATCGTCCTCGTCATCCATGACAAGGCCGGAATCGGCGAAGGCCATGGCGGTCTCCTCGTCTTCTTCACCGGTTTCGGTTTCCGCTTCCTCGCTGGCGATCTCGGTGAGCTCATAGACCGAGACACTGGTCGCCGACGTCGCCTCGAAACCGGCCTTGTCGGTATCCTTGGCCGGCGGCTTGCCGGTGCGGCGGTAGAGCATGGCGCCGAACAGGCCGAACAGGATCACCGCAGCGTAGAGGAAGAGCCCCGACGTTCCCACCAGGCTCATCGTAGCGCCGGCGATCACCGGGCCGATCATCGCGCCGGTGGCATAGACCGTCAGAATGCCCGACATCATGTTGGTCGCCTGGCCCTCATCCGCACGGTCGGCGGCGTGGGCTGCGGCAATGCCGTAATAGGATTGCGCCCCGGCCCCCCAGATGCCGGCAATCACGAAGACCGCGATCAGCGGCAGCACGCTGGACATCAGCCCCAGTACCACGCCCGCAATGCCGGCCGTGACCGCCAGGGCGGCGATCACGAGGCGGCGGTCGATCCGGTCGGAAATCATCCCGGCCGGCCATTGCGCGATCACGCCGCCACCCACCATGAAGGCGGAGAAGACCGCCGCCGTGGCGGCGACGGACTCGGTTCCCATCCCGCCGACATAGACGGCGTAGAGCTGCATCACCGCGCCATTGACCAGACCCGCGGATCCGGCGGCGATGACGGCGGACGGTGCGGTCTTCCAGATCCGCAGCGGACCGAAGGGCTCGGCCGAGGGCGCGGCCGGCTGGGCGCGGTTGGTGGCCGAGGCGGGGATCAGGCTGGCCGTGTAGAGCGCAGCGACGATCATGAAGCCCACGGCCGCGCCGGGCGGCACCGAGGCAACGAGGAAAGGACCGAGGATGAAGCCGATCTTGGCGGTCACCAGGTAGAAGCTGAGAATGGCACCGCGCTTGTCGCTGGGGGCGGCGTCGGCGACCCAGCTTTCGCCGGAGGCCAGGAAACCGGCCACGCACACACCCATGATGAACTGCATCACCAGCCACCAGGCCAGGGCGTCGCTGGCATAGAGGAGGGCGGCCGCAATCGAGGTCACGCCGGCAAAGGCGGCAACAGCACGGATATGACCGATGCGGCGGATCTCGCGCGGGGCGAAGTGTGCGCCCAGCAGGAAGCCGAAGGCATAGCCGGAGACGATGGTACCGATCTTCAGCGTCGAGGCGCCGCCGGAAATCAGCGCCAGCGGACCCACCACCGACAGGGCGCCCGCTGCCATCTGCAGCATGGCCAGGGCCAGCACGATCGCGGCGACATTTCGATAGCTTTCGCCCCGGCGCCGGGGCTCGGGGGCGAGGGCGGTGTCGACGGTCGGATCGGTCATGACGGGCATCGCGGGGTCGGCTTTGGGGCAGGACAAAGCTTCGCCCATCGCGTGCCCCGTATCAAGCGTGCCAAGTGCCCGTCAGATGGGAAGTTTTGTCGTGTTCTTGATCGCTTCCATGGCAAAGCTGGCGCTGACGTCGGACAGGGGCGCAATGGCGATCAGCTTCTTGTAGACCTCGTCATAGGCCCGCACGTCGGGCAGGCAGAGCTTGATCAGATAGTCGATATCGCCGCTCAGCCGGTAGAATTCGACCACTTCAGGCATGCGGCGCACGCCCTCGGCAAAGCGTCCGAGCCATTCCGCATCATGCCGGCTGGTGCGCACCGCGATGAACAGGGTGGCCTGCAGGCCCAGCGCCTCCGGGTCGAGCAGGGCGACGTGTTTCCGGATGATGCCGGCCTCGGCAAGCCGCTTCAGGCGCCGGGCGGTCGGCGTCGCGCTGAGGCCGATCAGGTCGGCCAGTTCCTGTACCGTCCGGTCGGAGTCGCTCTGGATCTCGCGCAGAAGCCGGCGGTCATAGTCGTCAATCTCCACGAACTGTCTCCTTGTTGGTGAAAATCACCATAGGTGTGCCCCTGACAGGTTTCAATTGGCGAAAATAGCCCCGGAAAACATGGTCTAGTCGCTCTTCAGCCAGGAAGGAGCAGACCATGTTCGACGAAAGCCGCACCGAAACCCTCATCGACCGGGTCCGGGCCGGACTTGCGGGCGGCGATGTGCGGCTGGAAACGCCCTTCGGATCGCGGCCACTCTTCTATGCCGACTACACGGCATCCGGCCGGGCCCTGGCGGAGATCGAGGCGGTCATGCAGCGCCTGGCGTCGGACTATGCCAATCCCCACACCGAGGACAGCGCGACCGGCCGGGCCAGCAATGCCTGGATGCGCGAGGCGGAACGCATCATCAAGTCGGCCGTCAATGCCGGTCCCGGCGATTGCCTGATCCCGTGCGCCGCCGGCGCGACGGGCGCGATCCACAAGCTGCAGGAAATCCTGGGGCTGGCCATTCCGCCCGCCACCCGCGCCGCGCTGGGCGGTCTTGAGGACTACGAGCCTGACACCGTCGTTTTCGTCGGCCCCTACGAACACCATTCCAACGAGCTGACCTGGCGCGAGAGCCTGGCCGAGACGGTGACCATTCCGCTGGCTGCCGATGGCGGGATCGACCTGTCCGCCCTCGCTGCCGCTCTCTCGGATCCGCGCCATGCCGGCAAGCGCAAGATCGGCGCCTTCTCCGCGGCGTCGAATGTCACCGGAGTGCGCACGGATGTCACCGCTCTGGCGCGCTGCCTGCACGCGCATGGTGCTATTATGTGTCTCGACTGCGCCGCGAGTGCACCCTATCTGCCGATCGACATGCACCCGTCCGATCCGGAAGCCGCGATCGATGCGGTGTATTTCTCGCCGCACAAATTCGTCGGCGGTCCGGGCAGCTGCGGTCTCCTCCTGTTCAATGGCGCACTCTATCCCGAACACCTCCCACCGACCCTCTCCGGCGGTGGCACGGTGCGCTATGTCTGGCCGGGCGGGCATGATTTCATCGACGATATCGAAGCGCGCGAGCGGGCCGGAACGCCGGGCCTGCCGCAATTCGTCCGCGCTGCGCTGGTGCTGAAACTTCAGACCGAAATCGGTCATGACACGATTGCAGCGCGTGAACACCGGGCGCTGGAAACGGCCCTGTCCCGCTGGACGGCCAATCCGCGGATCGAGGTTCTCGGACCGGCCGACCCGGCCAGGCGTATCGGGATTGTTTCCTTCAACCTTTTGAGCGGCAACGGAAATCGCGTTCCGCCGCGGCTGGTGACGGTGCTGTTGAACGATCTGTTCGGGATCCAGTCGCGCGCCGGCTGCTCCTGCGCCGGCCCTTATGGTCATCATCTGCTCGGCATCGGGGACGACGAGACCATGGCGATCCGCGAGCGGGTTCTGGCGGGCGAAACCGGCGCGCGTCCGGGCTGGTGCCGGGTCAGCCTGCACTGGACGATGAGCGCGGACGATGTCGATTTTCTCGTCTCTGCCGTCGAATTCCTCGCCGGGCACGCCGACGTGTTTGCGCGCTTCTATGATTGCGACGAGCGCACGGGCAGCTGGGCCTGGGGCGGCGATGTGCCGGAGCGCCAGGAGACGGGTTTTCCGAAGCGCCTGTTGTCAGAGCCGCAGTTTGTACGGAATTGCGAGGCGGTGCGGGATCTGCGCGAATTGCGGCGCGAGGCCTTTGCCACGGCGCGGGACGTGCTGGCGCGCTTCAGCGATCCGGTTCACTAAATTCAGACAGGCCGCCGGTGGCGCAGTACGCCCTCGCTCGCCAGCAGGCGGTCGATGGCCTCGCGCTGGTCCGCCGTTGCCAGGGTCCGCCGTGGATAGAGCGGTGAGGCGCTGTCGCGGTCATCGATCCAGGGCGCGTCCCACAATTCGGTATTGCGGATAAAGGCCCGGGCCCGGGCCTCGCCGCCGGTTTCAAGACAGCCGACCAGACAGGTATCGACATAGGATTGCGGGATGGGATGGCCGGCGTCGGCCCGGACCTGTTCGCGGTTCACCACGATCCAGTAGCGGCCATCGGGCAGGGCGCCCTGTTCGGGATCGGCCGGCAGCACGGTCTCGCGCGGCAGCTCGGTAAAGACATAGCCGCGCTCGCGATGCCGCAGAGCATCGGTGATCTCGGTCGGCACAAGTGCGGCATCCAGCGCATGCCCGGGGGCAGCGCGGACACCGGCATAGGTCGCGGCCTCGTCCGTGTAGCGGACCGTCCAGCCCCGGCGCCAGCCCAGCGCGATGACAGGCCGC